>NZ_JBVHLX010000012.1:297828-359293 GCF_055558775.1 Streptomyces sp. NPDC025638
GAGCGGCCGGTGGGTGGGGCGCCGCGGCTGGGTGGTGGCACGCCGGGTCGGCATAGCGGCCTGCGGCCGGTGGGCGGTGGGCGGTGGGGCGCGGGGCTGGGTGGCGGGACGCCGGGCGGGCTTGGCGGCGAGCGGCCGGTGGGCGGTGGGGCGCGGGGCTGGGTGGCGGGACGCCGGGTGGGCTTGGCGGCGAGCGGCCGGTGGGTGGGGCGCCGCATAGCGACCTGCGGCCGGTGGGCGGTGGGGCGCGGGGAGGCAGATGGCGGCACGCCGGGTCAGCTCAGCGGCAAGTCGCCGGTGGGCGGTGGGGCGCGGGGAGGTGGGTGGCGGGACGCCGGGTCGGCACAGCGGCTTGCGGCCGGTGGGGGCGGGGTGCGCCTGGGCCGGGTGGTGGCAGGCCCGCCGGGTTCGGCGGCTTGGGGTCGGTCGCGGGGGGGCGGAGCCTTGAGGCGAAGGCGCGGAGGGGGCTCGGGGCGGTGGTTGGTCGTTTTGGGTCAGTGACTGGGTGAGGACGGGCTGGTGGTGAGGGTCTGGAGTGGCGCAGATCTTCCAATCACCCGCTGGATGACGGGAGGCAGTGCCTCGCTGGTCACATTGGCCCCACCAGTCACGCAGGGTGGGTGATTGGAAAGGATGGGCCAGCGGGAGCCCCGGCATGGGCCACAGGCGTGCCCCACCCTGCGTCGCACGTCTCCCCGCCCCCGACCGCAGTCCGCCAGCCCGCCGGGCCCCATCCGCATCCCGCCCCGGCCCCGCTGCCAACCCACCACCCGCAGACCGCAGGCCGCTGTGCCGACCCGGCGTCCCGCCACCCACCTCTCCGCGCTCCACCGCCCACAGCCCGCAGGCCGCTTTGCCGACCCGGCGTCCCGCCACTCGCCTTCCGCGCCTCGTCACCCACCGGCGGTAGGCCGCTAAGCCCACCCGGCGTGCCGCCACCCAGCCGATGCGCGCCCCACTGCCCATCGGCGGCGGGCCGCCAAGCCTGCCCCGGCGTCCCGCCACCCAGCCCCCGCGCCCCACCCCCCACCACCCGCAAGTCGCTAAGCCCGCCCGGCGTGCTGGCGAGGCGCGACCGCGCCCCCCGTCACCCCGGACGCAAACGCAGCCCACCCAAGGGCCCGACGCACCCAAGCCGGCCACTTCCCCCCCCGGCCGCCCGCTCGCTTCCAACCCGTGCTGGAACGCCCCTAGTCAAGGGTGCCCCGCAGGGGCATCGCCGAAGGCGACGCGACCGAAGGGAGCGCCCTTTACTCGGGGCGTGGAAGCACGACACTGACAAAGAAGCGGGCGGCCCCACGGCAACCTTCGAAGTCGCGTGCACTCCAGCGCCGCCCCGCCCGCCGCAGCCACCCGCACAACGCAAAGAGGCCCGTACGACCGGAGTCGTACGGGCCTCTTCGACAGCTACCAGGCCAGAGACCTGGCCGGGTCAGTTCAAGATCACTTGTTGATCTTGGTGACCTGGCCGGCGCCCACCGTGCGGCCACCCTCACGGATGGCGAACTTCAGGCCCTCTTCCATGGCGACGGGCTGGATGAGCTCCACCGTCATCTCGGTGTTGTCACCCGGCATGACCATCTCGGTGCCCTCGGGGAGGGTCACGACGCCGGTCACGTCCGTCGTACGGAAGTAGAACTGCGGACGGTAGTTGTTGAAGAACGGCGTGTGGCGGCCACCCTCGTCCTTGGAGAGGATGTAGGCCTGCGCCTCGAACTCGGTGTGCGGGGTGACCGAGCCCGGCTTGATGATGACCTGGCCGCGCTCGACGTCCTCGCGCTTGATGCCGCGGAGGAGGAGGCCGACGTTCTCGCCCGCCTGGCCCTCGTCGAGCAGCTTGCGGAACATCTCGATGCCGGTGACCGTGGTGGTGGTCTTCTCGGTCTTGATGCCGATGATGTCGACGGTCTCGTTGACCTTGAGGACACCACGCTCGATACGGCCGGTGACGACCGTACCGCGACCGGTGATCGTGAAGACGTCCTCGATGGGCATCAGGAACGGCTTGTCGACGTCACGCTCGGGCTCCGGGATGGAGGTGTCGACGGCGTTCATGAGGTCGAGGACCGACTGGGTCCACTGCGCGTCGCCCTCAAGGGCCTTCAGCGCGGAGACACGCACGACCGGCAGGTCGTCGCCCGGGAACTCGTACTCGGAGAGGAGCTCACGGACCTCGAGCTCGACGAGCTCCATGATCTCCTCGTCGTCCACCATGTCGGCCTTGTTCAGGGCGACGACGATGTACGGAACGCCGACCTGGCGGGCCAGGAGCACGTGCTCCTTGGTCTGCGGCATCGGGCCGTCGGTGGCGGCGACCACGAGGATCGCGCCGTCCATCTGCGCGGCACCGGTGATCATGTTCTTGATGTAGTCCGCGTGACCCGGGCAGTCGACGTGGGCGTAGTGACGCGCCTCGGTCTGGTACTCGACGTGCGCGATGGAGATGGTGATACCGCGCTGACGCTCTTCGGGCGCCTTGTCGATGTTGTCGAACGGGGTGGCCTCGTTCAGGTCCGGGTACGCGTCGTGCAGCACCTTGGTAATGGCGGCCGTGAGGGTCGTCTTACCGTGGTCGATGTGACCGATGGTGCCGATGTTGACGTGCGGCTTAGTCCGCTCGAACTTCGCCTTCGCCACTGGGGTCCTCCTGTGGAGTGGTTCTGTACGCCTTACTTCATCGGCGCCAGGTGATCTTTGCTGGAAAGCCCGGAACCCGGGGCATTCGTCCAGGAATGTGGCCGAATGCCCCTTGAGGCTCCGGAGTCAAGCCTAAAGCGTGTGAACGCGGTGCGTTACTCGCCCTTGGCCTTCGCGATGATCTCCTCGGCGACGTTCCGCGGAACCTCGGCGTAGGAGTCGAACTGCATCGAGTAGCTTGCGCGACCCGACGTCTTGCTGCGGAGGTCGCCGACGTAGCCGAACATCTCCGACAGGGGCACGAGGCCCTTCACGACGCGGGCACCGGCCCGCTCCTCCATGGCCTGGATCTGACCACGGCGGGAGTTGATGTCGCCGATGACCTCACCCATGTAGTCCTCGGGCGTGGTGACCTCGACGGCCATCATCGGCTCGAGCAGCACGGGGCTGGCCTTGCGCGCGGCCTCCTTGAAGGCCTGCGAACCGGCGATCTTGAAGGCGAGCTCGGAGGAGTCGACCTCGTGGTAGCCACCGTCGATCAGGATGACGCGCACGCCGGTCATCTCGTAGCCCGCGAGGATGCCGAACTGCATGGCCTCCTGAGCACCGGCGTCCACCGAAGGGATGTACTCCTTCGGGATACGGCCACCGGTCACCTTGTTCACGAACTCGTACGAGGCGTCGCCGCCCTCGATGGGCTCGATCGCGATCTGCACCTTGGCGAACTGACCGGTACCACCGGTCTGCTTCTTGTGGGTGTAGTCCACGCGCTCGACGGCCTTGCGGATCGTCTCGCGGTACGCGACCTGCGGCTTGCCGACGTTGGCCTCGACCTTGAACTCACGGCGCATACGGTCGACCAGCACCTCGAGGTGCAGCTCGCCCATACCACCGATGATGGTCTGGCCGGTCTCCTCGTCCGAGTGGACCTGGAAGGACGGGTCCTCCTCGGCCAGGCGCTGGATCGCGACGCCCAGCTTCTCCTGGTCGCCCTTCGACTTGGGCTCGATGGCGACCTGGATGACCGGCGCCGGGAAGTCCATGGACTCCAGGATGACCGGGGCCTTGTCGTCGCACAGCGTCTCACCGGTCGTGGTCTGCTTCAGACCCATGACGGCGATGATGTCGCCGGCGCCCACCGAGTCGATCTCCTCACGCTTGTTCGCGTGCATGCGGTAGATCTTGCCGATGCGCTCCTTCTTGCCCTTGACGGAGTTCAGCACCGAGGTGCCGGACTCCAGGCGGCCCGAGTAGACCCGGACGAAGGTGAGCTTGCCGAGGTGCGGGTCGCTCATGATCTTGAACGCCAGCGCCGACAGCGGCTCGTCCTCGGACGGCTTGCGCTTGACGACCGTCTCCGGGTCCTTGACGTCGTGGCCCTCGATGGCCTCGACGTCCAGGGGGGAGGGGAGGTAGCGCACGACCGCGTCGAGCAGGGGCTGGACGCCCTTGTTCTTGAACGCCGTGCCGCAGAACACCGGGGTGACCGTGGTGTCCTTGGACTTGCCGGACGCGATGGTGATGCGACGGATCGCGGCGTACAGCTGCTCCACGGAGGGCTCGGTGCCCTCCAGGTACAGCTCCATGATCTCTTCGTCGTTCTCGGCCACGGCCTCGAGCAGCTTGCCGCGGTACTCCTCGGCAGCCTCGGTGTGCGTGTCCGGGATGTCGACGACGTCGTACATCTCGCCCTTGGTGGCCTCGGCGGACCAGACCAGGGCCTTCATCGTCACGAGGTCGACGACACCCTTGAAGTCGGCCTCGGCACCGATCGGGAGCTGCATGACGATCGGCTGGGCACCCAGGCGGTCGCTGATCATGTCGACGCAGCGGTGGAACTCGGCACCGGTCCGGTCGAGCTTGTTGACGAAGCAGATGCGCGGAACGCCGTAACGGTCCGCCTGACGCCACACCGTCTCGGACTGGGGCTCAACACCGGCGACGCCGTCGAACACCGTCACGGCACCGTCGAGCACGCGCAGGGAACGCTCCACCTCGACGGTGAAGTCGACGTGGCCCGGCGTGTCGATGATGTTGATGGTGTGGTCGACGTCTTCCAGCGGCCAGTGGCAGGTGGTGGCAGCAGAGGTGATCGTGATACCACGCTCCTGCTCCTGCTCCATCCAGTCCATGGTGGCAGCGCCGTCGTGGACCTCACCGATCTTGTACGAAACGCCGGTGTAGAACAGGATCCGCTCGGTGGTGGTCGTCTTGCCCGCGTCGATGTGGGCCATGATCCCAATGTTGCGGACCTTGGCCAGGTCAAGTGAAGTGGTAGCCATAAGGCTTCAGTCTTCTCTCGGTCTCGATGTGGGTAGCGACTACCAGCGGTAGTGCGCGAAGGCCTTGTTGGACTCGGCCATCTTGTGCGTGTCCTCGCGCTTCTTGACGGCCGCACCGAGGCCGTTCGAAGCGTCGAGAAGCTCGTTGAGCAGACGCTCGGTCATGGTCTTCTCGCGACGGGCGCGGGAGTAGCCGACGAGCCAGCGCAGCGCAAGGGTGTTGGCGCGACCGGGCTTGACCTCGATCGGAACCTGGTACGTCGCACCACCGACGCGGCGGGACTTGACCTCAAGGGTCGGCTTGATGTTCTCCAGCGCGCGCTTCAGCGTGATGATCGGGTCGTTGCCCGTCTTCTCACGCAGACCCTCCATGGCGCCGTAGACGATGCGCTCGGCGGTGGAGCGCTTGCCGTTCAGCAGCACCTTGTTGATCAGGGAGGTCACCAGAGGAGAACCGTAGACCGGGTCGATGATGACCGGGCGCTTCGGGGCGGGGCCCTTACGAGGCATTCTTACTTCTCCTTCTTGGCGCCGTAGCGGCTGCGGGCCTGCTTGCGGTTCTTGACACCCTGGGTGTCGAGCGAACCGCGGATGATCTTGTAGCGAACACCCGGCAGGTCCTTCACACGGCCGCCGCGCACGAGCACGATGGAGTGCTCCTGCAGGTTGTGTCCCTCACCCGGAATGTAAGCGGTGACCTCGATCCCGCTGGTCAGACGCACACGCGCGACCTTACGCAGGGCCGAGTTCGGCTTCTTCGGGGTGGTCGTGAACACACGCGTGCAGACGCCACGACGCTGAGGGGAACCCTCAAGTGCGGGCGTCTTGTTCTTCTCGACCTTGTCCTGCCGGCCCTTGCGGACCAGCTGCTGGATCGTAGGCACTACTTCTCCGGTTTCTGTGTGCCGATAGGTACAGCTAACCTGGAACGTCGCCGACCCACGCGGTCGGGTGTGTCGAATCCCGCGGACCTTTGCCGCCAGGCGAAAAAGGGCGCAGATTACGGTGGCCGGTGTCGGCTCGCCACGCGGTTGAAGGCACGCACGAGAGCCAGGGCACACCCCAGGCACAAGGTCTGAGCGTACCTACCTCACGGACTTCGGTCAAAACAAATGGAGTGCGCCCCGACACGCCGGGTTTGTCACCCTTGCAATCGTGGGCCCGGAGTGAATGTCGCGGGGTTGTCGCCGGTTCCGTGCCCATGCCAACGGCTTGTTCAGTACGTTGAACGGCTGCTGTACCGATCGTGGGGGACGGGGGAACACATGACGGCGGCCGACTTACCCGACGGGACCGGTCTCGACGACCGGGTGCCCTTCCTCGCGCGCCTGGAGAAGGGCGACCGCGAGGCGCTGCTCGACCTGGGCCGCGAGCTCGGCTTCCGCCCCCGGGACGTGCTGCTCCACCAGCACGAGCCCTCCTCGTACGTCCTCTTCGTCATCCACGGCTGGACCAAGGTCACCGCGGCCGCCGTCAACGGCTACGAGGCGCTGCTCGCCCTGCGCGGCCCCGGCGACATCGTCGGCGAGTCGGCCGCGCTCACCGGACGCCCGCGCTCGGCCACCGTGACCGCCCTGGAGCCGGTCCGCGCGGTCGCCGTCGAACGGGACCGCTTCACCGACTTCCTCGGGCACTCCCCCGACGTCTCCTACGCCCTCCTCGGCCTCACCTCCGACCGGATGCGCGCGGCCGACCAGCGCCGCCTGGAGTTCGCGTCCATGAACGTACGGGAACGCCTGGCCGCCCTCCTGCTGGAACTGGCCCGTACGAACGCCCGCTACACCGAGGCCGGCGTCGAACTCCTCGTCCCGCTCAGCAAGCAGGAGCTGGCCGGGTCGGTCGGGGCGTCGCGGGAGATGGTCCAGCGCCTGCTGAAGGAACTGCGGGACCGCGGGGTGGTGGTCACCGGCCGGCGGACGCTGCGGATCGTACGGATGGACGTGCTGCGGCGGATCGCGCGGGACGGGTGACGCGGGGGCCGGGACGGCCGACGCGGAAGCCCAGGGCGGCCGACGCGAAGGCCGGAACGGCTGACGCGAAGGCCCGGGACGGCCGACGCGGAGGCCCAGGGCGGCTGCCCCGGAGGCCCGGGACGGCCGACGCGAAGGCCCAGGGCGGCCGACGCGAAGGCACCGTGAGCGGACTACGGGGCAGCAAGCGCGTTCTGTGCACACGGTCACAGTTCGAGTGCGTCATCCGCCCTCTCCCCGGGGCCGCCCCACGCGCCACTCTTCTCGTCTCGCCGGGCGACAGCGCCAGCCCTCTTCCCGAAAGGCGATCATGACCGATCCCGTGAGCCGGACCATCCTGCTGCTCGACATCGAGCGCTACAGCGACCGGGACGACGTCGAGCAGGCCTACTTACGGCGGATGCTGTACGACGTCACCGACCGCGCCCTGGAGAGCGCCGGGATCGACGAGACGCTGCGCCTGCGGGCCGACCGCGGGGACTCCGTGATGGAGCTGATCGACGCCAACTCCTCCGTGCCGGCCCTGCTGCGGGCCCTGCTCACCTCGGTCCCGGCCCAGCTGCGGGCGGTCAACCGCATGGCGTCCAGCTCGGCGCAGATCCGGCTGCGCGGGGTCGTCGCCTCGGGGTACGTCGCCATCGACGAGCACGGCTGGGTCGGCTCCGATCTCAACCACGCCTGTCGCCTGCTGGACGCCGGTCTGCTGCGTGCCGCGCTGCGCGAGCGACGGGACGACTTCGCGCTGTGCGTGTCGGACGGGGTCTACACCGGCATCGTGCGGCACGACCACACGGGGGTCCCGGCGGCGGACTTCCACGAGGTGACCGTGGACAGCAAGAACGGCCCGCTGAAGGCGTGGCTGCACGGCCCGGTGCCCGAGGGGGCGGCCGGGCCACGGAACCACAGTGAAACGGGGGCGGGGGGAGCCCCGGTGCCGGGTACTTCGGGGGACGGCCCGGCACCGGGGCGGACATCGCCCTCCACTCCCCCCACGGGGGGCGTCGTCTTCAACTTCAACGGAGGCGCGCCCAGCTTCGGCGGCAGCCTGGTCGGCGGTGACCAGCACGGAGTCTCCGGCGGGCAGGTCACCGGAGATGTGCACCTCGGCGGGACCGGGGGTGACGCGGCGTGACGGTTCCGCCCGAGCAGCGGCCGCCGGAGACGGAGGCCGTGCGGGAGCCCGACGGCGACAGACCCGGGGAAGAGGCCGAGAGCGCCCAGGAGGCCCGCGCCGCCCAGCGTGAGCTGTTCGCCCACACCCCGGGCTTCATCCTCGGCTCGGCAGCCTCCTTCGGGGGCAGCCTGGTCGGCGGGGCCCAGCACGGGGTGTCCGGCGGGCAGGTCACCGGGGACGTCTTCATGGGCGGCAAGACCGAGATCCACCACCATGGTCCGACGGCCGCCTCGTACGCCTCCGGAGAGGTCCCGCGGGCCGAGCTCGACGCCCTGGACGCGGTCTTCGCCGAGGGCCCCGCCTTCGAGGCCGCCCTGCGCCGGCTGCAACAGGAGCGGATCGTCGTCCTGTCCGGCCCGCACGCCGCCGGCCGCTATGCCGCCGCTCTGATGCTGCTGCACCGCCTCGGCGTGCCCGCCGTCCACGCCCTGCCCGCCGAGACGACCCCCGCGACCCTGCCCGCGCAGCTCACCCGGCCGGGCGGCCATGTACTGCGCGACCTGCCGCTGACCCGCAACCGGCCGCTGCGCGACACCCATCTCTACGCGGCCGTGGACCAGCTCAAGAAGACCGACGGCCACCTGGTGATCACGGTCGAGAACTCACCGTTCCTCCAGGGCGTCACCCCGACGCCCTGGCAGCCGCCGGCAGCCGAGGACGTCGTACGGGCACATCTGGCCGTACGCCGGCGGGGCGAGACGGCGCGGCTGTTGGCGCTCGCGCCGGTTCGGGAGTTCCTCGCGCGCGGGCGGCGCCCCGCCGAGGCCGCCGAGTTCGCGCGGGAGCTGGCCGCGTACGACGGCAGTGACGAGGCGGGCGCCCGGCTCGCGGACTTCGGGCAGACCGCGGTGGAGAAGCAGTGCCGCGGCTGGCTCGGCGCGCCGGAGACGGAGCTGCGCGAGAAGGCCTTCCTGATCTCGCTCGCGGTCTTCGACCAGGCCCCGTACGTGCTCGCCGCCGAGCTCGCGGACCGCCTCTTCGTGCACTTCCAGAAGCTCCAGCATCCCGAACTGCCGCCCGAGATCCCGGTGTTCGGCCCCTCGGCCGCGGACCGGCTGGAGCGGGCGCACGCCGAAGGGGAGCTGCGGGACGAGCAGACCGACTGGGGTGCCGTACCGCAGTTCATGGCGGGGTTCCGGGAGGAGCGCACCGCGCGTGTGCTGCTCACCGAGGTCTGGACGGGGCACCCCTCCGCCCGGCCCGCGCTGGTGGCGTGGCTGCGTGAACTGGCCCGGGACGGGCGGCCGGTGGTGCGCACCCGGACCGCCGCGGCCGCCGCGCTGCTGGCCGCCGCCGATCTGCCCTCGGCGATCGCGCTGCTCATCGACGGCTGGGCCGACTCGAAGGCCTTCGGCCCGCGGGTGACGGCCGCCAACGCGCTCACCCTGGCCCAGCTCCTCGACGCGCCCGCCGTACCGCGGCTGCTCACCCAGTGGTGCACGGACCCGCACTGGGCCCGCCGCTGGACGGCGATCCGGGCCTTCGGCCTGCTCGCGCCGCTCCGCCCCGAGCTGGCGGGCCCGGCCCTGGCCGCGCTGGCGGGCCGGGCGCGGGCGGACGTCAGCAGCGACGCGGAGGCGGAGAGCCTGATCGAGTCGGCGGCCCTCCTGCTGTCCTCGGGGCGGCGCCCCGGCGAGGTGCTCTCCGAGTTCGTACGGCTGCTGTACCACGACACCCCGGCGGTCCGCGGCCTCGCTCTGAACGCCTTCGTACGCGCCTGCGACAACGCCGAGGAGGGCGCGCTCGTCGAGTGGTACGCCGACACCGGCATGTACGAGCCCGACTCGGCCCGCGACCTGGCGACCCTGTGGCGCACCGCCCTGGGCGACCGGGCCCACACCCGGCAGGCGCTGGGCGCGCTGCGCACCTGGGTGCATGTCGCCCAGCGCCGGGCGGACGCGGCCCAGGCCCTGGAGCTGCTGCTGCCCGCGCTGGTCGTCGAGGCCGCCGACCGTGACCGGCTCGACCACGAACTGCGCACCATGCGCGCGGAGGACGGGGGACCGCGGCCGCCCGTCGCCGACCGGCTGCTGGACGTGCTCCGGCCCGCCGCTTCGACTCTTTCCTGACCGACCCCGCAACACCCGAGGAGTTGTCCCATGGCGGACTTCCGCCGTCAGCCGGAGTGGCAGCAACAGGCCGACCGGCACAGCACGTTGATCGACCCGGTACTCACGGTGCGGCCGATCTCGCGGTTCGACTACACCGCGCGCCGGGTGGTCGGCGCGATCGACCACGCGCTGGTCTTCGCCACGGCGGGCGGCGCGTACGACGTGTACGTCCCGCCGCTCCGGCCCAGCCGTACGGACGCGGCGACGCGTCGCTACACCTCGGTGTACGAGGTGGACATGGGCAGCCACTCGGTCCGGCTGGAGCTGGAGTTGCCGAGTGACGACGACGCGTTCGCCTTCGGCGCGACGGCGGACCTGACCTGGCGGGTGCGGGATCCGGAGGCGTATGTACGCAGCGGTGAGCGCGATGTGCCGACCCGGCTGACCCGCGAACTGCAGCAGCTGGCCCGCCCGGTCAGCCGGCGCTTCCCGATCGAGGAGAGCCCGTCGGCGGAGGTCGAGGTCCAACAGGCCGTCGAGAGCGGAGCCTTCGCGGCGGGCATCGGGCTGGAGGTCACCTGCATGGTGCGGCTGCGGCTCGACGACGAGGCGATCGCCCATCGGCAGCGGAAGCGGACGCTGCGCTACGAGTCCGAGATGCTCGACCCGGAGCACGAGTTCCGGCTGCGGCAGGCGCGGCAGCAGTACGAGCTGGAGGCGCTGCAGCAGCGGCAGCATCAGCAGCTGGTCGCCGAGAAGATCAACTTCTATCAGTACCACCTCCAGTACGGCGGGGTCGGCGCGTGGGCCGTCCACCTGGCCGCCCACCCCGAGGACACACGGCTGGTCATCGACAACATCCACCAGGACCAACTGACCCTCATCAAGGCCCAGTTGGAGCAGCTCGGCAGCGACGACCTGGAGGACTACCAGAAGGCGGAGTCCCTCAAGCAGGTCCGCCAGGAGATAGACGCGATCATCCGTATGCGCGGGGCGGGTACGGGGGCGGCGGGGGCCCTGCCCGCGGCTCCGCAGGCGCCGGCATATCCGGGGCAGATGGGGCAGATGCCGCAGGGGCAGGCTCCGGCACCGGCGGCCTACCCGCCCCAGCACGGCGACCCGGCCGCGCCGTACGCGCCCGCCGACGGTCCCTCCCCCGGGTACGCGGTCCAGGAGGGGCCCGCGCCCGTCACCCCGCCGATGCCCGCGCCGTACACCCCGCCCCGGCCCGGTCCGGAACCGGAGGCGTCGTGACGACGCCCGGGACCACACCCCGCCCGGCGCCCGTCGGCTCCCCCGGTCCCGGCACCGCCGAGCGGCTCCTCGTCGAGATGCGCGGGGAGATCGCGCGGGCCGACAGCAAGGCGGCCGTGCTGGTCGCGGCGTTGGGGCTGACGGCCGGGGCGTTCAGCGGGCTGATGGCCGGGCGGAAGTGGGCGCCGGGGGTGCTGTCGGCCGCGGGGACCCTGCTGTGGTGGGCCGGCGCTCTCGCCCTCGCCCTGTCGCTGCTGGCGTTGCTGCTCGCCGTACTGCCCCGGTACCGCACCGGTGTGTGGACCCCGGGCCAGCCCCTCTGCTACTTCGGCGACGTCCAACAGGCCGTACGCGCGGGCCGGCTGGCCGATGCGCTCGCCGACACCGAACGCGACCCCGTCGCCGGGCTCACCGCGGCCCTCACCGAGACCAGCCGCATCGCCGCCCGCAAGCACCAGTGGATCCGTGCCGGCCTGATCGCCTTCTGCGCCGGCACGGTCCTGCTCCCCACCGCCCTGCTGGTCGGCTGACGCCCGCTCACACGAAACACGGCACCCGAAGGAAACGTCCCCATGTCCGAAACACCCGACCACGGTCCTTACCCGCCTCCGGAACCCCAGTACCCGACCACTCCGCCCGCCCCTACGTACCCGACGGCACCGCCCACGTATCCGGGCGCCGCCCCGCAGTACCCGACGGGCTCCGGCGCTCCGCAGTACCCACCGCAGTACCCGACCGCTCCGGCACCGCAGTACCCGACAGGCCCCGCCCAGCAGTACCCGATGACGCCCCCGCCGTCGCAGTTCCAGCCCACCGCTCCGCCCCACCCGGCCCCCTCTCAGGCGTCGCAGGCCGCCGCCCCGGACGATCTCGACTACCGTCACCTCGGCTCCCGCGTCCATGTCGCCGCCCATCAGCGCGGTGCCGACGCCACCGCCGTGGGGCGGCTCGTCGTGCATCTGCCGGGGGCGCTGGTGAGCGGTGCCGTGGTCGCCGCCGTCGGGACGGCGTTCGGCGGGACGGTGGGCGGGTGGCTCGCGGTTCTCGTCTGGCTGGCCAGCGGCGGGCTCGTGTTCCACCGGCCCGCCGAACTCCTCTTCGCCCGCAGGGTGTTGAAGCTCCGCGCGCCGACGGCCCTGGAGCGGTCCCGGCTGGAGCCCGTGTGGCGCGAGGTCATCGCCCGCGCGGGCATAGAGGCGCACACGTACGCGCTGATGGTCGAGAACAGCGACGAGCTGAACGCGTCCGCGGTCGCCGGGCATGTCGTGAGCGTCACGACGTACGCGCTGAACGAGATCCCGAGCGGCAACCTCGCCGCCGTACTCGCCCATGAGCTGGGCCATCACACCGGCGGTCACTCCTGGGCGGGGCTGCTCGGCTACTGGTACTCGCTGCCCGGCCGGATCGCCTGGGCCGTCACCAAGTTCCTGGCCAGTGTCACCGTGCTGGTGGCCAGCCGGTTCTCCGTGGTGGCGACCGGGCTGCTGGTGCTGTTCATGGGGATGTTCGTCGTCTTCGCGGTGATCAGCGCGTGGTTCGTGACCATTCCGCTGGTCCTCGCGCCGTATCTGCTCGCCTTCGCGGGGCGCCAGGGCGAGCTACGGGCCGACCAGCAGGCGGCCGCCCTCGGCTTCGCCCGGCAGATGACCGAGGTGCTGCACCGTCTGGAGGCCGAGGAGCAGGCGGAGGCCATCCGCGCCGCGGCCGCCGGGCAGCGTCTGGAGCGGCCGGGCCCGCTGGCCCGTCTGCTGTCCACCCACCCCGACCACGCCACCCGGCTGGCCCGTCTGGAGCCGTATCTGCGCACCGGACTGTGAGCGCGGTCCGCTCGGAAACGCCGGAGGGCGGCCACCCCGTGGGGTGACCGCCCTCCTTCGAGCGGACGCTCGCGCCTTACTGGTTGTACGGACCGTAGTCGTAGTCCTCCAGCGGAACGGCCTGGCCGGAGCCGGTGCCGAACGGCGAGTAGTCGATGTCGTCGTAGCCGACGGCCGAGTACATCGCGGCCTTGGCCTCCTCGGTCGGCTCGACCCGGATGTTGCGGTAGCGGGACAGACCCGTACCGGCCGGGATGAGCTTACCGATGATGACGTTCTCCTTGAGGCCGATCAGGGAGTCGGACTTGGCGTTGATCGCCGCGTCCGTGAGGACCCTGGTCGTCTCCTGGAAGGACGCCGCCGACAGCCAGGACTCGGTCGCCAGCGAGGCCTTGGTGATACCCATGAGCTGCGGACGACCGGAGGCCGGGTGACCGCCCTCCTGGACCACACGACGGTTCTCGGTCTCGAACTTCGAGCGCTCGACCAGCTCGCCGGGCAGCAGCTCGGCGTCGCCCGACTCGATGATCGTCACGCGGCGCAGCATCTGCCGGATGATGATCTCGATGTGCTTGTCGTGGATCGACACACCCTGCGAGTTGTACACCTTCTGGACCTCGCCGACCAGGTGGACCTGGACGGCACGCTGGCCCAGAATGCGCAGCACGTCGTGCGGGTTGGTGGCACCCACGGTGAGCTTCTGGCCCACCTCGACGTGCTCGCCCTCGCTGACCAGGAGTCGGGCGCGCTTCGAGATCGGGTAGGCCGTCTCGTCGCTGCCGTCGTCCGGCGTGATGACGATCTTCTTGGTCTTCTCGGTCTCCTCGATCCGCACGCGGCCGGAGGCCTCGGAGATCGGGGCGACACCCTTCGGGGTACGGGCCTCGAAGAGCTCGACGACACGCGGCAGACCCTGGGTGATGTCGTCACCGGCCACACCACCGGTGTGGAAGGTACGCATCGTCAGCTGGGTACCGGGCTCACCGATGGACTGGGCGGCGATGATGCCGACCGCCTCACCGATGTCGACCAGCTTGCCGGTGGCCAGCGAGCGGCCGTAGCACATGGCGCAGGTGCCGACGGCGGACTCACAGGTCAGGACCGAGCGGGTCTTGACCTCGGAGACGCCACGGGCCACCAGTTCCTCGATGAGGACGTCACCGAGGTCGGTGCCGGCCGGGGCCAGGACCTGACCGTCGACCACGATGTCCTCGGCGAGGCAGCGCGCGTACACGGACGTCTCGACGTTCTCCGCCTTGCGCAGCACGCCGGCCGCGTCGACCTCCGCGATGTGGAGCTTGAGGCCACGGTCGGTGCCGCAGTCCTCCTCGCGGATGATGACGTCCTGGGAGACGTCGACCAGACGACGGGTGAGGTAACCCGAGTCGGCGGTACGCAGAGCGGTGTCCGCGAGACCCTTACGGGCACCGTGCGTGGAGATGAAGTACTCCAGCACGGACAGGCCCTCACGGAAGGACGCCTTGATCGGACGCGGGATCGTCTCGTTCTTGGCGTTCGACACCAGACCACGCATACCGGCAATCTGACGCATCTGCATCATGTTGCCTCGGGCACCCGAGTTCACCATCATGAAGATCGGGTTGGTCTTCGGGAAGTTGTCGTTCATCGCCTCGGCGACCTCGTTGGTCGCCTTGGTCCAGATCGCGATGAGCTCCTGCGTGCGCTCGTCCTTGGTGATCAGACCGCGCTCGTACTGCTTCTGGACCTTCTCGTCCTGCGCCTCGTAGCCCTTGACGATCTCCTTCTTCGCCTCGGGAACGACGACGTCGGAGATGGCGACGGTGACGCCGGAACGGGTGGCCCAGAAGAAGCCGGCCGCCTTCAGGTTGTCGAGCGTCGCCGCCACGATGACCTTCGGGTAGCGCTCGGCGAGGTCGTTGACGATCTCGGAGAGCTGCTTCTTGCCGACCTCGTAGTCGACGAACGGGTAGTCCTCGGGCAGCAGCTCGTTGAAGAGCGCACGGCCGAGCGTGGTCTTCAGACGGAAGCTGTCACCCTGCTGCCACTCGGGCTCGCCCTCCTCCTGGGCCGGCGGGGTCCAGCCGCGCGGCGGGATGGTGCCCACCGGGAAGCGGATGTCCACGCGCGACTGCAGCGAGAGCTCGCCGGCGTCGAACGCCATGATCGCCTCGGCCACGGAGGAGAAGGAGCGGTCCTCGCCCTTCACGTTCCGCATCTCGCCGTCGGTGGTGAGGAAGAACAGACCGAGGACCATGTCCTGGGTCGGCATCGTCACCGGACGGCCGTCGGCCGGCTTGAGGATGTTGTTCGAGGACAGCATCAGGATGCGGGCCTCGGCCTGCGCCTCCGCGGACAGCGGCAGGTGCACGGCCATCTGGTCACCGTCGAAGTCCGCGTTGAACGCGGTGCAGACGAGCGGGTGGATCTGGATGGCCTTGCCCTCGACCAGCTGCGGCTCGAAGGCCTGGATGCCGAGGCGGTGCAGGGTGGGCGCACGGTTCAGCAGCACCGGGTGCTCGGCGATGACCTCTTCGAGGACGTCGTACACGACGGTGCGGCCGCGCTCCACCATGCGCTTGGCGCTCTTGATGTTCTGCGCGTGGTTCAGGTCGACCAGGCGCTTCATCACGAACGGCTTGAAGAGCTCCAGCGCCATGGCCTTGGGCAGACCGCACTGGTGCAGCTTCAGCTGCGGGCCGACGACGATGACGGAACGCGCCGAGTAGTCGACTCGCTTACCGAGCAGGTTCTGACGGAAGCGGCCCTGCTTGCCCTTCAGCATGTCGCTGAGGGACTTCAGCGGGCGGTTGCCGGGGCCCGTCACCGGGCGGCCGCGACGACCGTTGTCGAAGAGGGCGTCAACAGCCTCCTGAAGCATGCGCTTCTCGTTGTTGACGATGATCTCCGGGGCACCGAGGTCCAGGAGCCTCTTCAGACGGTTGTTGCGGTTGATCACACGGCGGTACAGGTCGTTCAGGTCGGAGGTCGCGAAGCGGCCACCGTCCAGCTGCACCATCGGACGCAGGTCCGGCGGGATGACCGGCACGCAGTCGAGGACCATGCCCTTGGGGCTGTTGGACGTCTGCAGGAACGCGGAGACGACCTTCAGCCGCTTGAGGGCACGGGTCTTCTTCTGGCCCTTGCCGGTACGGATGATCTCGCGGAGCTTCTCGGCCTCCTCCTCCAGGTCGAAGGACTCCAGGCGCTTCTGCAGGGCCTGGGCGCCCATCGAGCCGTCGAAGTACGTGCCGAAGCGGTCACGCAGCTCGCGGTAGAGCAGCTCGTCGCCCTCGAGGTCCTGGACCTTGAGGTTCTTGAACCGGGTCCACACCTCGTCGAGCCGGTCGATCTCGCGCTGCGCACGGTCGCGCAGCTGCTTCATCTCGCGCTCGGCACCCTCGCGCACCTTGCGGCGCACATCGGCCTTGGCACCCTCGGCCTCCAGCTCGGCCAGGTCGGCCTCGAGCTTCTTGGCGCGGGCCTCCAGGTCGGCGTCGCGGCGGTTCTCGACCTGCTGGCGTTCCACGGAGACATGCGCCTCCAGGGAGGGCAGGTCGCGGGTGCGGCGCTCCTCGTCGACGTACGTGATCATGTACGCCGCGAAGTAGATGACCTTCTCGAGGTCCTTGGGAGCCAGGTCGAGCAGGTAGCCCAGCCGGCTCGGGACGCCCTTGAAGTACCAGATGTGCGTGACGGGCGCGGCCAGCTCGATGTGGCCCATCCGCTCACGGCGCACCTTCGCACGCGTGACCTCGACGCCACAGCGCTCGCAGATGATGCCCTTGAAGCGGACGCGCTTGTACTTGCCGCAGTAGCACTCCCAGTCCCGGGTCGGACCGAAGATCTTCTCGCAGAAGAGTCCGTCCTTTTCGGGCTTGAGGGTGCGGTAGTTGATGGTCTCGGGCTTCTTGACCTCGCCGTGGCTCCACTGACGGATGTCGTCCGCGGTGGCCAGGCCGATCCGGAGCTCGTCGAAGAAGTTGACGTCGAGCACTATGCGTCAATCCCTCTCAGGGTCGTAAGTCTGTGGTCTGAAACGGGGGCCTGGGGGTCGGCGGAGCCCTGTGGGTGAGGGCCCCGCCGGACTCCCGTCAGACCTCTTCGACGCTGCTCGGCTCGCGCCGGGACAGGTCGATGCCGAGCTCCTCCGCAGCGCGGAAGACGTCCTCGTCGGTGTCACGCATCTCGATGGACATACCGTCGCTGGACAGCACCTCCACGTTCAGGCAGAGCGACTGCATCTCCTTGATGAGCACCTTGAAGGACTCGGGGATGCCGGGCTCGGGGATGTTCTCGCCCTTGACGATGGCCTCGTAGACCTTCACGCGGCCGGTGACGTCGTCGGACTTGATGGTCAGCAGCTCCTGGAGCGCGTACGCGGCGCCGTAGGCCTCAAGGGCCCACACCTCCATCTCACCGAAGCGCTGGCCACCGAACTGCGCCTTACCACCCAGCGGCTGCTGGGTGATCATCGAGTACGGACCGGTCGAGCGGGCGTGCAGCTTGTCGTCGACCAGGTGGTGCAGCTTCAGGATGTACATGTAGCCGACCGAGATCGGGTCCGGGAACGGCTCACCCGAACGACCGTCGAACAGCTGCGCCTTGCCGGACGGGAGCACCATGCGCTCGCCGTCGCGGTTCGGGATGGTGTGCTGGAGCAGACCCGCGAGCTCGTCCTCACGCGCACCGTCGAAGACCGGGGTGGCAACGTTGGTGCCGGGAGCGACGGCGTCGGCGCCGATCGCCTGGAGGCGCTGCGCCCACTCCTCCGCGAGGCCGGAGACGTCCCAGCCGCGGCTGGCGAGCCAGCCGAGGTGGATCTCCAGGACCTGTCCCGGGTTCATTCGGGACGGGACACCCAGCGGGTTGAGGATGATGTCGACCGGGGTGCCGTCCTCCAGGAACGGCATGTCCTCGATCGGCAGGATCTTCGAGATGACACCCTTGTTGCCGTGTCGGCCGGCGAGCTTGTCACCATCGGTGATCTTGCGCTTCTGCGCGACGTAGACGCGCACCAGCTGGTTCACACCAGGGGGAAGCTCGTCGCCCTCCTCGCGGTCGAAGACGCGCACGCCGATGATCTTGCCGGTCTCGCCGTGCGGCACCTTCAGCGAGGTGTCACGGACTTCACGGGCCTTCTCACCGAAGATCGCGCGCAGCAGGCGCTCCTCGGGGGTCAGCTCGGTCTCACCCTTCGGGGTCACCTTGCCGACGAGGATGTCGCCGGCGATGACCTCGGCACCGATGCGGATGATGCCGCGCTCGTCGAGGTCGGCGAGGACCTCCTCGGAGACGTTCGGGATGTCCCGGGTGATCTCCTCGGGGCCGAGCTTGGTGTCACGGGCGTCGACCTCGTGCTCCTCGATGTGGATCGAGGAGAGGACGTCGTCCTGCACGAGGCGCTGCGACAGGATGATCGCGTCCTCGTAGTTGTGACCCTCCCACGGCATGAACGCCACGAGCAGGTTCTTGCCGAGGGCCATCTCACCGTTCTCGGTGGCCGGGCCGTCGGCGAGGACCTGGCCCTCGATGATCCGGTCGCCCTCGTTGACGACGACCTTCTGGTTCACCGAGGTGCCCTGGTTGGACCGGGCGAACTTGTGCAGGCGGTACGTGATGTACGTGCCGTCGTCGTTGGCGGTGGTGATGTAGTCCGCGGAGACCTCCTGGACCACACCCGCCTTCTCGGCCTTGACCACGTCACCGGCGTCGACGGCAGAGCGGTACTCCATGCCGGTACCGACGAGCGGGGCCTCCGACTTGATCAGCGGCACGGCCTGGCGCATCATGTTCGCGCCCATGAGGGCACGGTTGGCGTCGTCGTGCTCGAGGAAGGGGATCATGGCGGTCGCGACCGACACCATCTGGCGCGGCGAGACGTCCATGTAGTCCACGTCGTCACCGGCGACGTAGTCGACCTCGCCGCCACGGCGGCGGACCAGGACGCGGTTCTCGGCGAACCGCATGTCGTCCGTGAGCGTGGCGTTGGCCTGCGCGATGACGAAGCGGTCCTCCTCGTCGGCGGTCAGGTAGTCCACCTCGTCGGTGACCTGGCCGTCGACGACCTTGCGGTACGGGGTCTCGACGAAACCGAACGCGTTGACCCGGCCGTAGGAGGCGAGCGAACCGATCAGACCGATGTTCGGGCCTTCAGGGGTCTCGATCGGGCACATGCGTCCGTAGTGGGACGGGTGCACGTCACGGACCTCGAAGCCGGCCCGCTCACGGGAGAGACCACCCGGGCCGAGCGCGGACAGACGACGCTTGTGCGTCAGCCCGGACAGCGGGTTGTTCTGGTCCATGAACTGGGACAGCTGGCTGGTGCCGAAGAACTCCTTGATGGAGGCGACGACCGGCCGGATGTTGATCAGGGTCTGCGGCGTGATCGCCTCGACGTCCTGCGTGGTCATGCGCTCGCGCACGACGCGCTCCATACGAGCCAGACCGGTGCGGACCTGGTTCTGGATGAGCTCGCCGACGCTGCGCAGACGACGGTTGCCGAAGTGGTCGATGTCGTCCGTCTCGACGACGATCGTCTGGCCGTTGTCGGCGGCCGTCTCGGTCTCGCCCGCGTGCAGCTTCACCAGGTACTTGATCGTCGAGATGACGTCCTCGACGGTCAGGACGCCCGCGTCCAGCGGAGCGTCCGCACCCAGCTTCTTGTTGACCTTGTAGCGGCCGACCTTGGCGAGGTCGTAGCGCTTCGGGTTGAAGTACAGGTTCTCCAGCAGCGTCTGCGCGGCCTCACGCGTGGGGGGCTCGCCCGGACGCAGCTTGCGGTAGATGTCGAGCAGCGCGTCGTCCTGGCCCTGGGTGTGGTCCTTCTCCAGGGTGGCGCGCATGGACTCGTACTCGCCGAACTCCTCGAGGATCTGCTCGGTCGTCCAGCCGAGCGCCTTCAGGAGGACGGTCACGGACTGCTTGCGCTTGCGGTCGATACGGACACCGACCATGTCGCGCTTGTCGATCTCCATCTCCAGCCAGGCACCCCGGGACGGGATGATCTTGGCGGAGAAGATGTCCTTGTCGGAGGTCTTGTCGATGGAGGAGTCGAAGTAGACACCGGGCGAACGGACCAGCTGCGACACCACGACACGCTCGGTGCCGTTGATCACGAACGTGCCCTTGTTCGTCATGAGCGGGAAGTCGCCCATGAAGACCGTCTGGGACTTGATCTCACCGGTCTCGTTGTTGGTGAACTCGGCCGTGACGAAGAGCGGGGCGGCGTACGTGAAGTCGCGCTCCTTGCACTCGTCGATCGAGTTCTTCGGCGGCTCGAAGCGGTGGTCCCGGAACGTCAGGGACATCGACCCGGAGAAGTCCTCGATCGGGGAGATCTCCTCGAAGATCTCTTCCAGACCGGACTTGGTGGGGACGTCCTGACCGTTCTCCAGAGCCTCCTCGACCCGACTCTGCCAGGCGGTGTTGCCGAGCAGCCAGTCAAAGCTCTCGGTCTGCAGCGCGAGCAGGTTCGGAACCTCGAGAGGCTCCTTGATCTTTGCAAAGGAAATGCGCAGCGGGGCGGTGCTGGCGCCGTTGTTCATATTCGCGGTCGAGGCATTGCGCGAGGCGGCCAAGAGGGGGTCCTTCCGAGGGCTCGGACTCACTGCGCGCGTACCGGCCCCTCTCCCGCGCACGGAGACAGAAATCCCAGGTCAGGGAAGGTTCAGTCGTCTGTGCTCAAGAGAGGGCATGCCCCTGGTGACGGGCAGGGGACAGCTAACAGGCAGCGCAAAGGGTCAGTGTAGCCACTTGGCACACTGATGTCCAGTGCGGGTTTTTCGAGACCCTCGTTGTTGTCAACGCCCTCGGCATCCTGCCCTCAACGCACGTTGATACTGCCCTCTTCGTCGTCGATCCATGCCTCGGATTCGGATCCTTGTGACGACGCGTCCTGAGAATTGCGCGCTGCGTGCGGTTCGTCAAGGCCCTCCCCGCCCAAACCGGATGCTGCGCTCGTCACTTGCAGCCGGACACCAGGGGCGCTTGAGGGCACGACGAAGATCACCATACTCCCCGCACCATCCGGTGCAAGGCAGCCGCCGCCCGACCCTCGGAACGCCGAAGAGCGACCACCCGGATGGATGATCGCTCTTCGGTGCGTTCGCGTTACAGCCCTACGGGGCTGTCGTCAGCGCGCAAAGGAGTCCACGCGGACCCGTGGGGTCACTTGACCTCGACGGAGGCGCCGGCGCCCTTGAGGGACTCGGCAGCCTTCTCGGCGGCCTCCTTGGCGACCTTCTCGAGGACCGGCTTCGGAGCGCCGTCCACGAGGTCCTTGGCCTCCTTCAGGCCCAGGGAGGTCAGCTCACGCACGACCTTGATGACCTGGATCTTCTTCTCGCCGGCGCCGGTGAGGATGACGTCGAACTCGTCCTTCTCCTCGACGGCCTCGACCGGGGCACCCGGGGCGCCCGGAGCGGCAACGGCGACCGCGGCGGCGGCGGTGACGTCGAACTTCTCCTCGAAGGCCTTCACGAACTCGGAGAGCTCGATGAGGGTCATCTCCTCGAACTGCGCGAGCAGGTCTTCCTGGCTGAGCTTCGCCATGGTGGGCGATCCTTCCACTAATTCGGCTGGTGCCGGATGTACATGTATGGCGGGCGTACGTTCGGCCCGCTACGACCTCCGCCTCGGACGGCGGCGGTCATTTCGCGAGCCGAGTTACTCGGCACCGCCCTGCTCGGCCTGCTTGGCACGAAGAGCGTCCACGGTGCGGACGAGCTTCGACGGGAGCGCCTGGAAGACCTGAGCAGCCTGAGTCTGCTTGCCCTTGAAGGCGCCCGCCAGCTTGGCGAGCAGAACCTCGCGGGACTCGAGGTCCGCAAGCTTCTTGATCTCGTCGGCGGACAGCGCCTTGCCGTCAAGGACACCGCCCTTGATGACGAGGTTCGGGTTGTCCTTGGCGAAGTCACGAAGACCCTTCGCCGACTCCACCGGGTCACCGGTGACGAAGGCAACCGCCGTCGGACCGTTGAACAGGTCGTCGAGCGTCGTGATCCCGGCCTCATTGGCCGCAATCTTGGTCAGCGTGTTCTTCACCACGGCGTACTGGGCGTTCTCACCGAGCGAACGACGCAGGTTCTTGAGCTGCGCCACGGTGAGACCCCGGTACTCGGTCAGCACGGCGGCGTTCGAGCTGCGGAACTGCTCCGCGAGCTCGGCTACCGCGGCAGCCTTGTCGGGCCTTGCCATAGAGCGTCGGCCTCCTTCCGGGTGATGGACCGCTCGGAAGGGGCTGAGATAAACGAAACGCCCCGGCGCAGGCGCTCGGGGCGGACTCGACCGGCCGCACGCGCAGAACGCGTATGCTCCGGGAGTTCTTCCACACTCACCTGCGCGGGTCGCCCACTTTTCAGCGGATCCTTCGGCCACCGCACCTTCTCGCGAACGTACGGCAACGACCAGCGGTCTTTGGCTTCTGTAGGAGAGTACGGGACCTGGTCGCACTCAAGCAAATCGGGCCGTACGGGGCTCAGCGACGCCCGTTCTTCACCGGCTCCACCGGCTTGCTCAGGTCGACGCCCATGTCCTGGTAGGTGGTGGCGGCCCCAGCGACCTTCTCGCCGCTGACCCATCGGACGTCGGCAGCGGCAGCCAGGAAGGCGGCCTCCCGGGCCGGGTTGCGCCCGGCCTGGTCGCGTAGGGCGCTGGTGTCCGTCTTCAGTCCGGAGCCGGAGCGGAAGTTGGCGGTCGGGCCGAAGCCGCCGGCGGCTTGGCGCGGACCACCCCGTCGGCCCGGGCCCGCCTGCCCTCCTCCCGGTCATCCGGTGGCGCAGGGACGACACGGTCTGGGTCTTCTCCACGGCCCGCAGGACTGCCCGCGCCCGAGACGACTCCGAGCAGCACTCCTCGCCTCCCGTCCCGCAGCCGACCGTCCAGGGTTCCGTGCGGCGCGGGAGTTCAGGAGCTGGTGCCGGAGCCGCCCGCTGCCGTGCCCGAGCTCTTTACCAGGTCGGTGAAGTCCTTGGTGTCGTTCGCCGGGGGCTTCTCGGCCGAGACCTTCACGCCGTAGTCGCTGTAGTACGCGGTCTGGGTCATCCGGCCGGCCGTCATGTCGGCCTTCTCGACCTTCTTGACCAGCAGGTTCTGGTCGTTGATCCAGATGTCCACGGTCTCCGTGCTGACCCCGGCCTGGGTGAGCTGCTTCTTCAGGTCCGCCAGCTGGCTCGCGCTGAGGTTGCTGCTCTTGCCGGCCAGGTCGGCAACGTTCACGGTGCCCGAGTAGTGCGTGGCGTTCACACCAGAGACCTTCTCCTCACCGACCTTCTTGACGTCCCCGGAGGCCAGCAGCAGCTTCACGGACTGGTTCGGCGTGGTGTTCTGCATCTGGTCCTTCAAATACGCGCCGGAGCCGCCGCCGAGCTGGGCGAGGTCGTCGTACGCGTACCGGATCCAGTGCTTGCCGCCCGCCTGCTGGGCGAACTTGTCGCTCATGTGGGCGTAGTAGGCGTCGGGCAGATAGCGGGCCTCCATCGATGTCGAGCCGAGCTGGCGCATCGTCTGGGCCGTGGAGCCGCCGGTGTAGTCGATGGTGAGGGTGCCCTGCAGGCCGTCGGCCCAGCTGAGGGCGCCGTCCGCGGTCATGGACATCACGGAGCCGACGGTCGTCGACGAGCGGACCTTGGCCGACTCGGCCTTGTCCGTGGACTTCTCGGCGGAGCGCAGGGCCGCGACGGGGCTGACATGCGTCGTGCTCTTGCCGCCCGCCTTGTCGTCCTTGCCGGAGCCGCTGGAGGAGTCCGAGGAACCGCAGGCGGCCACCCCCGTCAGCGCGGTCACGACCGCGATCGAAAGGGCCACGCGGCGCACGGTCGTGCTCTTCATGTCGTCCCACCCCTATGCAAGTCCTGTGCCAGCGGGCCGGCCCGGCGCACTGGCGGTCGTACGAAAAGTCGCACAAAGAAAGGACGGGCCCGGAACCTCATAGGTTCCAGGCCCGCCCTTCAATGACGCGTACCTGCCGCGGCTACCGGGGTGAGCTCAGGCTCAGACGGCGGCCGGGTCCTCCTCGACGAGGAGGTTGCGGGTGCGGTTCGAGTCGACCGGAATGCCGGGGCCCATCGTGGTGCTGATGGCGGCCTTCTTGATGTAGCGACCCTTGGCGGCGGACGGCTTCAGACGGAGGATCTCCTCCAGGGCCGCGCCGTAGTTCTCCACCAGCTGGGCGTCCTCGAACGACGTCTTGCCGATGATGAAGTGCAGGTTCGAGTGCTTGTCGACGCGGAACTCGATCTTGCCGCCCTTGATCTCGGTGACGGCCTTGGCGGTGTCGGGGGTGACGGTGCCGGTCTTCGGGTTCGGCATCAGACCACGCGGGCCGAGGACGCGGCCGAGGCGGCCGACCTTGCCCATGAGGTCCGGGGTGGCGACGACGGCGTCGAAGTCCAGACGGCCCTTCGCCACCTCGTCGATCAGCTCGTCGGCGCCGATGATGTCGGCGCCCGCGGCACGCGCGGCCTCGGCACGGTCACCGGTCGCGAAGACCAGGACCCGGGCGGTCTTACCGGTGCCGTGCGGAAGGTTCACGGTGCCACGAACCATCTGGTCGGCCTTGCGCGGGTCGACACCCAGACGGAAGGCGACCTCGACGGTGCCGTCGAACTTGGTCGTGGAGGTCTCCTTGGCGAGACGGACGGCCTCGAGCGGGGCGTACAGCTTCTCCCGGTCGACCTTGGCGTCCGCAGCGCGGAGAGCCTTGCTGCGCTTGCTCACAACTGCTCCTGTGTGTTCTGAAAGGAGTCGTGGTGTACGGGCCGAGCAGGCCCTACCACGTGCGGCTGCGTATTCGGCAGCTGCATGGTTCTACGAAGGTGGGGTTCAGCCCTCGACCGTGACGCCCATGGAACGCGCGGTACCGGCGATGATCTTCGCGGCGGCGTCCAGGTCGTTGGCGTTGAGGTCGGGCATCTTCGTCGTGGCGATCTCGCGGACCTGCGCCTCGGTGATCTTGGCGACCTTGGTCTTGTGCGGCTCGCCGGAGCCCTTCTCAATGCCCGCGGCCTTGAGGATCATCTTCGCGGCCGGCGGCGTCTTGGTCACGAAGGTGAAGGAACGGTCCTCGTAGACCGTGATCTCCACCGGGATGACCCAACCGCGCTGCGACTCGGTCGCGGCGTTGTAGGCCTTGCAGAACTCCATGATGTTGACGCCGTGCTGGCCCAGCGCCGGGCCGACCGGCGGAGCCGGGTTGGCGGCGCCGGCCTGGATCTGGAGCTTGATGAGCCCCGTGACCTTCTTCTTCTTGGGAGGCATGCTCTCTCCGGGTCCTTACTGAGAGGTTGATTACCAGCTGCGTCACTCGGCTGCACCGGGAAGTGCATGATCCCGCAGATGGCATACCGCACAACGATAGCCGCTGTGCCCCCGGGACAAGAAATCGTCCAGGTCAGGCGGCCTGCGCGAGGTCCTCGGCCCATCACTCGGAAGTGGTCCGGCGGCCGGCTCGCACGGATCGGCCCGCCCCCAGGGACGCCACGGCGGACATGCGGCATCCACAGTTCCCCGTCGGGCACGGATCGGCTCCGGATGTCACCCGTTCAGCCCGCCCCTGCCCCGCTAATGGCCCTCGGCCGCGCGCGCCTGACCGCTCGCCGGGCTCTGATGGCGTCAGAGGCATGAACGGCGTGTCTCACCACTCGAAGGAGTCGACCCCCATGCGCCGCACCGCCCATACCGTTTCCGCTGCCGCCCTGGTCGGCCTCATAGCCGGCACCACCGCCCCGGTCGCCTTCGCGGCACCGGCCGAGCAGGTGGATGCACTCAGGGCGGCGCCCCAGAGCCGGTCCTACGAACCCCAGCAGGACGCCGCCCAGGACAACGCCCTGGTCCCGTCCGAGCAGTCCCAGCAGGACGTCGGGCAGGGCACCGCCCAGGAGGCCGTGCCCGGCGACATCGCCCAGGACGCCGGGCCGGTCGACATCCCGCAGGACCCGTCCCTTCAGCAGCCCGCCCTGGACCCGGCCTACGAGACGGCGTCCCAGGCCGAACCGGCCGGAGTGCTGCCCCAGGCAGACCCGGCCTCGGTGGTGCCCCGGGGCGGTACCACCGAAGGGACACCCACGGGCGTCTCCCCCACCGGGGGAGGCACCATCTCCAGCAACGGGACCTCCAGTCCCGTGCAGCAGGTGGTCATCCAGAACCCCGTGAACAACGCCAATGAGCAGGGTTCGCACAACGTCTCCCACGACAACGAGAACAACAACCACCGCGACGAGGGACGGGGACATGGCGGGTTCTTCCCCGGGCCCTTCCTGGGCGGCTTCGGCAACCTCGGGACCAACATCGTCGCGATCCCGCGCGGCACCGCCGGCGTGAGCAATTTCGCGGCCGCTCCCGCCGTGATCCCGGGTCCCGTGGCCGCGGGCGAGGGTGGTTCCATCAAGTCGCCGGTGCCCACGATCGTCGCGGGCGGTGCGCTCGTGGCACTGGGCTGCGCCGCGGCTGCCCACCGCCTGTGGCTCCGGAGGCGGCGAATGAACTGACCCGGGTCCGCGGACAGTCCGCGCCCACGTCAGCACGACGAAGCCCGATACACACGACGCCCCTACCGCGGGAACCCGCTCGTAGGGGCGTCTTCGACTGCTGAGCCGGGTTCGACTGCCGAGTCCGGCCGGAGCCTGTCGCGCCCGGCCCGTATCGGGCTCAGCAACTCAACCCGGAGTCGCCGCCCGGAACAGGCAACGGCCCAGGACGGCCCACACAACACAAGGAACACCCCTACCGGCGGCGGAACCGCTGGTAGGGGTGTTCTGAGCCCGGATCGGACTTAGTTCTTC
Organism: Streptomyces sp. NPDC025638; assembly: GCF_055558775.1. Classification (NCBI taxonomy): domain Bacteria; kingdom Bacillati; phylum Actinomycetota; class Actinomycetes; order Kitasatosporales; family Streptomycetaceae; genus Streptomyces; species Streptomyces sp. NPDC025638. The sequence goes on from NZ_JBVHLX010000012.1 coordinate 324,774, forward strand.
TGGATCTGGTCGAAGGAGAGCTCGACCGGCGTCTCGCGGCCGAAGATCTCCACCAGGCCCTTGACCTTCTTCGAGTCGGGGTTGATCTCGTTGATGGTCGCCTGCAGCGTGGCGAACGGGCCGTCGGTGACGGTGACCGAGTCGCCGACCTCGAAGTCCAGCACCTGGACCTCGACCTTGCGCTGCGGGGCGGGCTTGCCCTCGGCCTCGGCGGCCTCGCGGGCGGCCTTCTCCTCGGCCTCCGGGGCGAGCATCTTGACGATCTCGTCCAGGGTCAGCGGGTAGGGGTCGTAGGCGTTGCCCACGAAGCCGGTGACGCCGGGGGTGTTGCGGACGACGCCCCAGGACTCGTTCGTCAGGTCCATACGGACCAGGACGTAGCCCGGGAGCTTGTTCTGCTTGATCGTCTTGCGGTCGCCGTTCTTGATCTGGACGACCTCTTCCTGCGGCACCTCGGCCTGGAAGATGTAGTCCTCCACGTTCAGCGAGACGGCGCGCTGCTCCAGGTTGGTCTTCACGCGGTTCTCGTAGCCGGCGTACGTGTGGATGACGTACCACTCGCCGGGCAGCGAGCGCAGCTCCTCGCGCAGGGCCTGGACCGGGTCGACGGGCTCGGCGGGCTCCTCCTCGGAGACCTCCTCGGCCAGGTCGGCCGACTCGTCGGCCGCGATGTCCTCGCCGTCCTCGTCCTCGACGTGCAGAGCGGCCTCCTCGGCCGGCTCCCCCGACTCGGCCTCGGCAGCCTCGAACTCGTCCTGCTCGTCCGCGCCCTCGACGATGTCGAGCTCGTCGTCCACCGCCTCGGCAGCAGCCCCGCGAGGCTCAGCGGCGTCGTCGTTCAGGTTCGGGTCAGACACGATGGCTGCTTCTTCCTGGATACATAGAGGTGGAACATGCGAAAACGGGCGCCGGTACCACGGCGCCCTTCGCTCTTGGCTCAGCCGAAGACGTACTTGGCCGCGTGGTTGAGCCCATAGTCAATCACGGTCACCAGCGCGATCATGATGGCGACGAAGAAGATCACCACAGTGGTGTACGACGTCAGCTGGTTGCGTGTCGGCCAGACGACCTTGCGGAGCTCCGCGACGACCTGGCGATAGAAGATCGCGAGGCGCTTCAGCGGGCCCTTCTTGGCGCGCTTGCCGCCCTTGCGGGTCTTCTTCTGCGACTCAGGCACCTCGTCCTGAGCATCAGGCGTGTCGATGGAGCCCACGGCGTCCGTCATTCGTCCTCACCTGATCCCGGGTCGTGGCCGTGCCGCGCCCGGTTTCTGAGCCGCACGGCGGTGCAATGCTGTACGTACATGCGCACACATCCTGGCGGTGTGTGTAGCAGGGCCGGAGGGACTTGAACCCCCAACCGCTGGTTTTGGAGACCAGTGCTCTACCAATTGAGCTACGACCCTTTGGTGTTTCCCCCAACTTACCGCATCCGACCGGGTGCTCGGTGTGCACCGGTTGAACGCGGCCGCCGAAGGCCAACGAGGTAGGAGTGTACGTGGTCCGGGGCCCGGCGTCGAACAGAATGTGTCCGCACGACCTCACCGGACGGAAGATCGTCCTGGCGGCGGCCCGGATCCGGACTCTTGTTCAGTGGTCGGCCCGATGCCGTTCAGTCTGTGAAACCGGCGTGCCGGGGTCGTTTCCCGTCTGAAACGATGGACCCCATGAGCGCTGCAACCCCTCCCACCGAGCGCCGGGTCTCCGCCCGAATCGGCGCGATCTCCGAGTCCGCCACCCTCGCCGTGGACGCCAAGGCCAAGGCCCTCAAGGCCGCCGGGCGTCCGGTGATCGGCTTCGGCGCGGGTGAACCCGACTTCCCGACCCCGGACTACATCGTCGAGGCCGCCATCGAGGCCTGCAAGAACCCGAAGTACCACCGGTACACACCGGCCGGCGGTCTGCCCGAGCTGAAGGCCGCGATCGCCGCGAAGACGCTGCGGGACTCGGGCTACGAGGTCGACCCGGCCCAGATCCTGGTCACCAACGGCGGCAAGCAGGCCATCTACGAGGCCTTCGCCGCGATCCTCGACCCGGGCGACGAGGTCATCGTCCCGGCGCCGTACTGGACGACGTACCCGGAGTCGATCCGCCTGGCCGGCGGCGTCCCGGTCGATGTCGTCGCCGACGAGACGACCGGCTACCGGGTGAGCGTCGAGCAGCTGGAGGCGGCCCGCACGGAGAACACGAAGGTCGTCCTCTTCGTCTCCCCGTCCAACCCGACCGGTGCCGTCTACAGCCAGGAGGAGGCCGAGGCGATCGGCCGCTGGGCCGCCGAGCACGGCCTGTGGGTCCTGACGGACGAGATCTACGAGCACCTCGTCTACGGCGACGCGAAGTTCACCTCGCTGCCCGCCCTCCTGCCCGAGCTGCGCGACAAGTGCATCGTGGTCAACGGTGTGGCGAAGACGTACGCGATGACGGGCTGGCGCGTGGGCTGGATCATCGGTCCGAAGGACGTGGTCAAGGCCGCGACGAACCTCCAGTCGCACGCCACCTCCAACGTGTCGAACGTCGCCCAGGTCGCCGCCCTGGCCGCCGTCTCCGGCGACCTGGAGGCCGTCGCGAAGATGCGCGAGGCCTTCGACCGCCGCCGCAAGACGATCGTGCGGATGCTGGGCGAGATCGACGGCGTGGTCTGCCCGGAGCCCGAGGGCGCCTTCTACGCGTACCCGTCGGTCAAGGGCCTGCTCGGCAAGGAGATCCGCGGCAAGCGCCCACAGACCACGGTCGAGCTGGCCGCGCTGATCCTGGAGGAGGCCGAGGTCGCGGTCGTCCCGGGCGAGGCCTTCGGCACTCCCGGCTATCTGCGGCTGTCGTACGCGCTCGGTGACGAGGATCTCGTCGAGGGCGTGAGCCGGATCCAGAAGCTGCTGGCGGAGGCGCGGGACTGACGTCCCTCGGTCGTCGACTCACTAGCTTTACGCGCGCGTGGCGGGTCGTTTCCCTGTGGGGAGGCGGCCCGCTTCTTCGTCTCCGTGTGCGAGCAAGACCACGTTCGAGGAAAGAGCTACCGACACGACACGGGCATACGGCAGGATCCTGGGATGGAGCGTGTACGTGATGTCTCTGAGCTGCCGAAAGCCCATCTGCATCTGCACTTCACCGGCTCGATGCGGCCGGGGACCGTCCTGGAACTGGCCGACAAGTACGGCGTGCGTCTGCCCGAGGCGCTGACGGAAGCACTGACCAGCGGGGAACCGCCGAAGCTGCGGGCCACGGACGAGCGGGGCTGGTTCCGCTTCCAGCGGCTGTACGACGCGGCGCGCTCCTGCCTCAGAGAGCCGGAGGACATCCGGCGCCTGGTCCGGGAGGCCGCCGAGGAGGACCTCAGGGACGGCTCGGGCTGGCTGGAGATCCAGGTGGACCCGACCTCGTACGCACCCCGCCTGGGCGGTCTGATCCCGGCGCTGGAGATCATCCTGGACGCGGTGGAGACGACGTCCCGCGACACCGGCCTGGACATGCGCGTGCTGGTCGCCGCCAACCGAATGAAGCACCCGCTGGACGCGCGCACGCTGGCCCGACTCGCGGTGCGGTACGCCGACCAGGGCGTGGTGGGCTTCGGGCTGTCGAACGACGAGCGGCGGGGCATGGCGCGGGACTTCGACCGGGCGTTCCACATCGCGCGCGAGGGCGGGCTGCTCGCGGCGCCGCACGGCGGCGAGCTGACCGGCCCGGCGTCGGTGCGCGACTGTCTGGACGACCTGAACGCATCGCGGGTCGGGCACGGTGTGCGCGCGGCGGAGGACCCGCGACTGCTGAAGCGGCTGGCGGACCGGGGCGTGACGTGCGAGGTGTGCCCGGCGTCGAATGTGGCGCTGGGGGTCTACGAGAAGCCGGAGGACGTCCCGCTGCGGACGTTCTTCGACGCGGGCGTTCCCATGGCCCTGGGCGCCGACGACCCGCTGCTCTTCGGCTCCCGCCTGGCCGCGCAGTACGAGCTGGCCCGCCGGCACCACGGTTTCACGGACGCGGAGCTGGCGGAACTGGCCCGGCAGTCGGTGCGGGGTTCGGCGGCGCCGGAGGACGTGAAGACGAAGCTGCTGGCGGGCGTGGACGACTGGCTCAGCGGCCCGGCCTCTTGAAGTGGGCGTAGGGCGGATACGCCTTGAAGCAGACCAGGACCTCGTCGGGGTGCCCGCCGCCACCGCCGGGCGGCTCGACCAGCGGCAGCCCCGCCATCATGCGTGAGTGCCCTTCGGCGACCCGCTTCTGGCGCGGCCCCCAGCCCGCCGCGTACGCGAGGGACGTGGCCGTCTCGGCGAAGACGTCCCGGCTGCCGAACAGGAAGAACGTGCGGGCGTGGGTCCTGTGCCGCAGCTCGTCGCGAAAGCCGGCGCGCTGCTGACGGCCGCGCCAGGACGCGGCGTCCCGCGCCGTGCGTGCCTCGTCGGTGCGGACGGTGAGCGGGGTGCCGGCTCCGAGCGCGCGGCGCAGCGCGGGCCACTTGCTGGGGCGCAGTCCGTACGCGTGGTGGACCAGGACGAGGTCGACCGGTTCCCCGATGCCTTCGTCCGGCGGGACCGCGTCCCGCAGCGGCACATGGACGATGGTGTGCCGTGAATAGGCGGCGAAGGAGAACAGGCCCGCGAGCCGGTTCAGTCCGTCGTGGTCGCCGTACAGCCAGCCGATGGGGTCCGGGGCGCGCAGTGTGGTGTGGCGCAGTGGCTGCCGGGGCTGGACGACCCGGTGTTCGTGGGGTCCCGTACGGGGGCGGAACTGGCGCAGTCTCAGCTGCATAGCGGTCTCAGCTGCATATAGGGGGCCTCATGCCCCCAGGGTCGCGGTCGGGCGCGGCCGTCGGCAACGGAAATTCCGCGCCCGCGACCGCGCACGGCCTCCGGAACGGCACGGCTCCTAGAGGCTGACGCCCACCGTCACCGGCTCGTTGACCAGCGTGATCCCGAAGGCCGCACGGACGCCCGCGACGACCTCGCGGGCCAGGGCGAGGAGGTCCTCGGTGGTGGCCTCGCCCCGGTTGGTGAGGGCGAGGGTGTGCTTGGTGGAGATGCGGGCGGGCCCGCTGCCGTACCCCTTGGTGAAGCCCGCCTTGTCGATCAGCCAGGCCGCCGAGGTCTTGGTGTGGCCGTCGCCCGCGGGGTAGGCGGGCGGCTCGACGCCGTCGCCCAGCCGCTCGCGCACGCGCGCGTGGAACGCGGCGAACTGCTCGTGGGTGAGGATCGGGTTGGTGAAGAAGGACCCGGCCGACCAGGTGTCGTGGTCCTCGGCGTCCAGGACCATGCCCTTCCCGGCACGCAGGCCGAGGACGGTCTTGCGGGCGGCGGCGAGCGGCACCCGGTGCCCCGGCTCGACCCCGAGGGCGCGGGCCGTCTCGGCATACTTGATGGGGGCCGAGAGCCCGGCCGCGTCCTCCAGCTCGAATCGGACGCGCAGCACGACATAGCGCGCGGGGTCCGCCTTGAAGCGGCTGTGGCGGTACGAGAAGGCGCACTCCTCGTTCGTGAGGGTGACCGTCCTTCCGTCCCGCCGGTCGTACGCGATCACCTCGGTGATGGTCGAGGAGACCTCCTGGCCGTACGCGCCGACGTTCTGGATCGGCGTCGCGCCCGCGGATCCCGGGATGCCGGCGAGGCACTCGACGCCGGCGAGCCCGGCCTCGACGGTGCGTGCGACGGCGTCGGTCCACACCTCGCCCGCGGCCAGCTCCAGGGTGGTCCCGCGCAGCTCGAACCCGCTGGTGGCGATGCGCAGGGCGGTGCCGTCGAAGCCCTTGTCGCCGATGACGAGGTTCGATCCGCCGCCGATGACCAGCAGCGGCGTCCCGCTGTCGTCGGCCTCGCGGACGGCGTCGACGACCTCGGCGTCGGTGGTCGCGGTGACGAGCCGGGTCGCGGGACCGCCCAGCCGGAAGGTGGTCAGCGGGGCGAGGGGGGCGTCGTGGAGTTCCTGCACGCGCTCAAGACTACGAGACACCGGTGACAGCCCCGCCCGGGTGGCTCGCCGTATGCCTCCACTGCCTCCACGCGCGCGTGGGGCCCCGTTCCGGAGAACGGGGCCCCACGCGCGCGTGCCCGTCATCGGGCCGCCGGAGGTGTCAGCCTGCGACGGCCTCCAGGACCGGCGCCTGCTCGTTCGTCACCACGAGCCGGGCGGCGCGGCGCCGGGCCGGGATCACCAGGGCGGCGAGGGCGGCGAGGGCGACCACTCCGGAGCCCGTGACCAGGGCGGGCCGCAGACCGTCGACGAAGGACTGCGCGGACTCGTAGCCGCCCTGCGCCGAGAAGATCGAGGACATGATCGCGATGCCGAGCGCGCCGCCGACCTCGCGCAGCGCGTTGTTGGCGCCGGAGGCGATGCCCTGCTCCTGCGGGCGGACGCTGGACATCACCAGGTTGGCGGCCGGGGCGAAGTAGAGGGCCATGCCGATGCCGCTGATGATCAGGGCGGGCAGTTGGGCGGCGTAGGAGGCGCCGGCCGTGTCCACGTAGGCCAGGTAGCCGAGCCCGACGGCCTGCAGGAACAGTCCGGTGGCGACGACCGGGCGGCCGCCGATGCGGTCGGAGAGGATGCCCGCGATGGGCGCGACGAGCATCGGCATACCGGTCCAGGGCAGCATCCGCAGGCCGGCCTGGGTGGGCGAGTAGCCGAGCACGCCCTGCATGTACTGGCTGAGCAGGAAGATCGAGCCGAACATGCCGAGGAACATCAGCAGGCTCGCGGCGTTGATGCCGGCGAAGGCGCGGGAGCGGAAGAGCCGCATGGGGAGCATGGGGTTCTTGGCGCGGGAGCCGTGCACCACGAAGGCCGCCAGCAGGGCGACGCCGGCGATCAGCCCGGTCAGCACGAGGGAGCTGGTCCAGCCGTCGGCGGGTCCGCGCACCAGGCCGTAGACGAGACCGAAGAGACCGCCGCTGGCGAGCAGGGTGCCGGGGATGTCGAGCCGGGCGCCCGCGCCGTACGACTCGGCGAGACGGAGGCGGGCGAGCGGCAGCAGGGCCAGACCGAGCGGGACGTTCAGCCAGAAGATCCAGTGCCAGGAGACGTGTTCGGTGAGGCTGCCGCCGATGAGGGGTCCGGAGGCGACCGCGAGGCCGTTGACGGCGCCCCAGATGCCGTACGCCATTCCGCGCTTGGCCGCGGGCACGGCCGCGGTCAGCAGGGTCATGGTCAGCGGCATCATCACGGCGGCGCCGACTCCCTGGACCGCGCGGGCCATGATGAGGGAGTCGATGCCGGGTGCCATGGCCGCGGCGGCGGAGGCGCCGGTGAAGACGGTGAGCCCGGCGAGGAAGAGGCGGCGGCGGCCGAAGCGGTCGCCGAGCGCGGCGCCGAACATCAGCAGCACGGCGAAGGTGAGCGTGTAGGCGCTCACGGTCCATTCCAGGTCGTCCAGCGCTCCGCCGAGGTCCTTGCGGATGGAGGGCAGGGCGGTGGTGACGACGAGGTTGTCGAGGGACGCCATGAATCCGGCGACGCTGGTGATGACGAGGGCCCAGACGACCTGCCCGCGGCGTGCGGTGCTCGGTTCGGCCTGCTGTTCCGTCTGCTTGTCCGTCTGCTTGTCCGTCTGCATGTCCGTCTGCTGTTCGGTCTGCTTCGACATCGCTCCCCCAGAGCGTGGTCCACGATCAATGATTAGTTATTGATTACTAACTTTCGCGGTCATGAAAAGACGCCGGAACGCCTCTCCCTGGACCTCTACTCCTTCTCCAGCCGCCCCGTGACCCGGGCGGAGGGATACATCCCCTCCCAGACCTCGTGCTGGGGCGGAAACCCCATGGCCGTGAGGGTGTTGATGAGCATCCCGTAGGCCAGGAAGTTCGTGGTCTCCCCCACGTCCGCCCCCAGGGGCAGATGCACGGTCTCCCAGAGCTTCATCCAGCCGGCCCGTACGGCCTCACCGAACTCGTGGTCACCCTCGGCCTCGGCGGCCGCCACCGCGATGTACGTCTGCATCTGCATCTGGAGCCGCTCGGGATGCTCCTGGATCAGCCGTACGTACGCGTTGGCCATGGCGTGCAGGGCCTCCTCGCCGTCCAGCCCCTTCGTCGCCTCCTCGAAGACACCGCACACGTCCTCCATGCAGCGCAGCGAGGCCGCGGCGAAGATCGCCTTCTTGCCCGGGAAGAGCCGGAAGAGATACGGCTGCGAGACGCCTACGCGCTTGGCGATCGCCTCGGTGGAGGTGCCGTAGTAGCCCCTCTGCGCGAACTCCGCGATCGCCGCGCGTACGACGCTCTCGCGCCTCTCTTCCGCACTCATCCTTGCCATGCGAGAAAGTTAGTACTCAATCACTAACTAAGTCAAGGGGGTGTTGGGCGTTGGGTTTTCGGGGTGCGGGGGCGGGGTGTGCGGCGGGCTGCGCCGGCGGTGGAGTCGGCTGGGTGGGAGGCGTCATGAGCAGGGGAAACGGCGGGCGGGGGAACGGTGGGGTCGGCAGTGGGTTTGGCTGGCGCGGAGGGTGATGGGGAGCGGGCGGGGGCGCGGGCGAGCGCGCAGGATGCCGAGGGCGGTCGCCCGCGCGGGGCCGGGGACGATCCCGGAGGCCCGCTCCGGGGGGCGGGCTTCGCCCGAGGATCGCGGGCGGATGGCAGCGACCACAGCCACCAGTCCCCATGCGTCCATGCGAAGACCGGCAGGGCAGCGCTCATGCACAGCGGACCGCCGACCCTGCCCGTCCGCGGCTCGCAGCGGTCCCGCAGCACCCCGACCATTCCCCGGCCGCTCCGCTGTCCCGCTCCGCGAAAGCCAGGACCTCTCGCAGCGCTCTCCTCTCAATGAACGTGCTGAGCAGTCGGGCTGATGTGGCGCGCAGCGCGATGGGGAAGCGCACGTCGGAGTCACGGGCGTGCCCACGGAACGTCGAGGAAACTGGTCCGCACGCGGCCGGGGACAACCGCCCCAGGATCGCGGGCAGATGGCAGCCACCACAGCCACCACTCCCCAGTCCCCATGCGTCCATGCGTCCATGCGTCCATGCGTCCATGCGTCCATGCGTCCATGCGTCCATGCGTCCACGCAAGGCCCGGCATGACAAAGCCCGCCCCGTCCACAAACCCGCGGAGCAATCGCGCGGAACGCGTAAGGGGCGCCCCGTCACAGAGGGCGCCCCTTGTTTCGTACGCGCGGTGTTCAGGCCAGGCGGACCACGGCCCGGGACATGCCCAGTACCTTCTTGGCGTCGCTCATTGCCGTCAGGTCCACCCGGACCGTGTTGTCGTCGAGCTTGGCCGCGACCTTGGCGGTGACCTCGATCACGGCGCCCTTGTCGTCGTTGGGGACGACGACCGGCTTGGTGAAGCGGACGCCGTACTCGACGACCGAGCCCGGGTCGCCGGCCCAGTCGGTCACCACACGGATCGCCTCGGCCATGGTGAACATGCCGTGTGCGATGACGTCCGGCAGACCCACCTCCTTGGCGAACTTCTCGTTCCAGTGGATGGGGTTGAAGTCCCCGGAGGCCCCCGCGTACCGCACCAGCGTGGCGCGGGTCACCGGAAAGCTCTGCGCCGGCAGCTCGGTGCCGACCTCGACCTCGTCGTATGCGATCTTCGCCGTCATCGGTCTCAGCCCTCCCCGCCCTCGGCGTCCGCCGCGCGCGCGACCAGCTTGGTCCAGGCGGTCACCACGTGCTCGCCCGCCTCGTCGTGGACCTCGCCACGGACGTCCAGGATGTCGTTCCCGGCAAGGGACTTGATCGCCTCGATGGTCGAGGTGACCGAGAGCCGGTCACCGGCCCGCACCGGGCGGCTGTAGACGAACTTCTGGTCCCCGTGCACCACTCGGTCGTAGTCGAGACCGAGCTGCGGGTCCTCGACGACCTGTCCCGCCGCCTTGAAGGTGATGGAGAACACGAAGGTCGGCGGAGCGATCACATCGGGGTGGCCGAGCGCCTTGGCGGCCTCCGCATCCGTGTACGCGGGGTTGGTGTCCCCGACCGCCTCGGCGAACTCACGGATCTTCTCCCGGCCCACCTCGTAGGGCTCGGTGGGCGGGTAGGTCCGCCCCACGAAGGACTGGTCGAGCGCCATGGCCCGGTACCTCCTGATGTCTGCTGTGGTTGACCTGCTCGGCTGCCGTGACCGGCCGAACCGACCGGTAACCGGGGCCGGAACGACACGAGGCCGCCCCCCGAACTGCGGGGGCGGCCTCGTGTACGAGCCTGATTTATCGCGTCTCGCGGTGCGCGGTGTGCGCATTGCAACGCGGGCAGTGCTTCTTCATCTCAAGACGGTCCGGGTTGTTACGCCGGTTCTTCTTGGTGATGTAGTTCCGCTCCTTGCACTCCACGCAGGCCAGCGTGATCTTCGGGCGGACGTCGGTGGCAGCCACGTGAGTGCTCCTTGACGAACGGATGGGTTATTCAACGCAAGAAAGAGTAGCCGATCGAAGGACCGACCCCGCAATCGGCTACTGTCAGTAGCGGTGACCGGACTTGAACCGGTGACACAGCGATTATGAGCCGCTTGCTCTACCGACTGAGCTACACCGCTTTGATGTGATCAGATCCCGCCTTGCAGCGGGAACCTCTCACACCAGAGCCCCAATACGGAATCGAACCGTAGACCTTCTCCTTACCATGGAGACGCTCTGCCGACTGAGCTATTGGGGCGAGCGATGAAGACATTACACGCTCGGCAGCCGTTCACCCAAATCCGTTTCGAGCACCCCTCCCTGCCCTCTTGCACCGGCTCCCCGGCAGCCCCGTGGGCACCTCCGGACCACGCCGGTACGACTATTTCGCTCCTCCCGGACCTGTGCGGCTCGTCACCCTAGGCTCGACTCACTCTGCGTGATCTTGCGTCCCCCGAGCACGGTCCCCGAGCCTTTGGCCCCCGTGGCCCCCTGGACCCCCGAGCCCTTGGAGCGCGATGCCCGACAGCCAGCCGCAGCCGCCCCATTCGTCGTCGAACTCGTCGAGTTCCCCGGGACGGTCCGACGGGGGCGCCCTGCTGCTGTGCGGGGCGCGACTCACCGACGGCCGGACCGTGGACGTGCGGCTGGGCGGCGGGCGTATCGAGGCGGTCGGGACGGCCGGCAGCCTGGCGCCGGGCCCGGTCCGCGCCGCGGGCACCCGCGTGGACCTCACCGGCTATCTGCTGCTGCCCGCCCCGGTGGAACCGCACGCCCACGCCGACACCGCGCTGTCGGCCGACACCTGCGGACCGGTCTCGTACGACCCGGAGGACGTCCAGCGCCGGTGCACGGAAGCCGCACTGCTGCAACTGGGCCACGGGGCAACGGCGCTGCGGGCCCATGTGCGCGTGGGCAATGTGCAGGGGCTGGGCGCCCTGGCCGCCGTACTGCAGGCACGGCGTTCGCTGCGCGGGCTCGCCGAGCTGACGGCGGTGGCGATGCCGCGGCTGCTGACCGGGGTGGCCGGGGCCGAGGGGCTCGCGATGCTGCGGGACGCGCTGAAGATGGGCGCCGCCGTGGTGGGCGGCTGCCCTGATCTGGACCCGGACCCCACGGGCTACGTCGAGACGGTCCTGGAGCTGGCCTCCGAGCACGGCTGCCCCGTCGACCTGCACACGGACGCCGCCGACCCCGCGCGTCTGGCCCGGCTCGCGGCGATGGCGGGCGGTCTGCGCCCCGGCGTGACCCTCGGCCCCTGCGCCGGTCTGGCCCGGCTGCCCGCCGAGGCGTCCTCCCGCGTCGCGGACCAGCTCGCGGCCGCCGGGGTCACGGTGGTGTGCCTGCCCCAGGGCGGCTGCGGGGGCGTCGACCGGCGGGGTACGGCTCCGGTACGGCTCCTGCGGGCGGCCGGGGTCCGGATCGCCGCCGGAAGCGGGGCACTGCGGGACGTCTCCAACCCCGTCGGCCGTGGCGACCCCCTGGAGGCGGCCTACCTCCTGTCGTCCCGCTACAGCCTGCGTCCCGAGGACGCCTACGACGTGGTGAGCACCTCGGCCCGCACGGTCCTCGGCCTCCCCGAGGTCCGCGTGGAAGCCGGCTTCCCCGCCGAACTCCTCGCCGTGCGGGGCCACCATCTGGCGGGCGCCCTGTCCCTGGCGTACAGCAGGATCGTGGTGCACCGCGGCCGCGTGGTGGCCCGCACCAGCGCGGTACGGGAGTACTGCAACTCGCGGGTGGCGGCGGAACTGGGGCTGCCGCGGCAGGGGCGGGGGCAGGTCTCGTAAGCCCGGGGTCGCGGGGCCGGCCCTGTGCGGCCGCACGGCCCCGGCGCACGGCCCTGCCGCATGGCCCCTGCCGCCGCACCACGGTCGGTCGGATCCGGCGGAGGAGGCGCCGCGGGCGTACGGTCGGAACCATGCGCATTGTCATCGCTGGTGGTCATGGTCAGATCGCACTGAGGCTGGAGCGGCTGCTCTCCGCGCGCGGGGACGAGGTCGCGGGGATCATCCGCAAGGCAGAGCAGGGCAACGACCTCCGGGAGGCAGGCGCCGAGCCGGTCCTGCTGGACCTGGAGTCGGTCTCGGTGGAGGAGGTCGCGGCGCATCTGCAGGGCGCGGACGCGGCGGTGTTCGCGGCGGGCGCCGGCCCGGGCAGCGGTGTGGCACGGAAGGAAACCGTGGACAAGGGCGCGGCGACGCTGTTCGCGGACGCGGCCGTCCGCGCGCGCGTACGTCGTTTCGTGGTCGTCTCCTCGCTGGGCGCGGATCCCGCGCACCAGGGCGACGACGTCTTCGACGCGTATCTGCGGGCCAAGGGCGAGGCCGACGCGTACGTGAGCCGACTGGACGCCCTCGACTGGACGATCCTGCGCCCCGGTTCCCTGACGAACGACGCCGGCACGGGCCTCGTACGCCTGGAGGCGCACACCGGCCGCGGCATGATCCCGCGTGACGACGTGGCCGCCGTACTGGCGGAACTGGTCGACACCTCGGCGACGGCCGGTCTGGTCCTGGAGCTGATCGGCGGGTCGACCCCGGTGTCGGTGGCGGTGAAGTCGGTGGCCGGGAACTGAGGCCCTACGCCCGGCCTGTGACGCACCTCACCCGCGCAAAAGTCGAGGCTGCGGCGCTACAGGTAACCTCCAGCCACCTCGCAGGTAAATTCCAGCCAGCCAGCAGGTAAAGTCCCACCACCCTCTTGAGAGAACATCCATACGCATCGGCTTCCGGCCCGCGGTCATCTCATCGCGCCGGTCAGCGAGTCCGTGCTCGGGGATGTTGAGTTGCCTGGAGCCCGCGAAGTGTCAGCATCGCCCTTGCCCGCTCGGTTGCGCACCGCGGCGGCACGCCTCCTCCTGCCCACGGTGCTCGCCCTGTCGTACGCCGTACAGGCAGCGGGCGCCTTCCTCCCCAGCGTCCCCCTGCTCGCGGGCGCCACCGCCGTCGGGCTGGCGGCGGACTTCGCGCTGCACCGCTGGCAGCGGAACCTGGCCGCCGCCCTCGGCAAGCTGCACGCGACCGTGTTCGTGCGCCAGGTCGTCCGGGACCTGCTGATGGTGGCCGGCCTGATCGTCATCGAGGATCAGGACTACGAGCAGAAGTACCTGGCTCTCGTCAGCGGTCTGCTGATCTTCTACGCCCTGCATTTCGCGTGCCAGGCGGTGGCGATCCTCGTACGCCGCACCCGCACACTGCCCGTGGTGACCCGGAACATCGACGCCTCGCCGCTGCGGCTGAGCCCCGCTCCTCCGGCGCTGCTGATGCAGCGCTCCGGGCAGCGGTTCCTCATGTTCAGCCTGCCCTCGACGGCCGGCCTGCTGACCGACGCGGCGGGTGGCTCGACCCGGTGGGCCGCTGCGGGAATCGCCGTGTCCGCCGCCCTCGCGGCGGTGGCCGTCGGGATGCTGCTGCTGCGACTGCGCCCGGGACGCGGGCCGGTGACGAGCGAACAGGCGCTGGAGTGGTTCGAGTCCTGGCTCACGGAGTACCGGCCGACGGTGGGCATGTACTTCTCCGGCGGCACGAGCTCGGCCTACCAGGCGAACATGTGGCTGGAGCCGCTGGCCCGGCTGGAGGGCCGTCCGCTGATCGTGCTGCGCGAGCGCTTCATGGTGCGGAAGATCGCCTCCACCGACATCCCGATCGTGTGTCTGCCGAAGGTCGCCGACCTGATGCGGCTGGAGCACTCGACGCTGAAGATGCTGATCCACCCGTCGAACTCGGGGAAGACCTCGCAGGTGCTGCGGATCCCCACCATCAAGCACGCGTTCGTCAACCACGGCGAGAGCGACAAGCTGTCCAGCTGCAATCCGTACGCGAAGGCGTACGACGAGGTGTGGGTGGCCGGTCCCGCGGCGCGCGAGCGGTACGCCCTGGCGAACGTGGGTGTCGACGACCGGGACGTCGTGGAGATCGGACGCCCGCAGCTGGACGCGATCGCGCCGTACGCCGGTGCGCCCACGGGCTCGTACACCACCGTTCTCTACGCCCCCACGTGGGAGGGCTGGGACGGCAACCCGGGCAACACCTCGGTGATCGAGGCAGGCGAGAACATCGTCCGCGCCCTCCTGGCCGATCCGGGGGTCCGGCTCCTGTACAAGCCGCACCCGCTGACCGGCTCGGTCGAACCCCGGGCGGCGGCCGCGAACACCCGGATCCAGGAGATGATCCGCGCCGCGAACGTCGTACGTACCGCGGAACACCCCGCGGAGCGGCCCGCGCCCGCCGCGGCGGAGGAACTGGCCCGCCGGACGGCCGAACTCGACCGTCTGACCACGTCCGCGTTCCGGGAGAGCGCGGACGACGCGGAGCGGATGCTGCTCCAGTCCGTCCCGGAGCCCGGCCGGGCCGCGGCCGTGGCCGCAGCGACCGCCGCCTGGGAGACCGCGTACTGGGCCTCGTTCCCGGCGTGGGAGCACCGGATCATCACCGAGGCACGGCCGACCGTCTATGCCTGCTTCAACGTCGCCGACGTGCTGGTCAGCGATGTCTCCAGCGTCATATCCGACTATCTGGAGAGCGAGAAGCCCTACGCGGTCGCCAACACCAGCGGCCTTGCCGAGCAGGACTTCCGCGACACGTTCCCCACGGTCCGGGCAGGCGCCGTCCTCACTCCGGACGCCTCCGGCATACCGGCCCTGCTGGAGTCCGTGCGCCACCCCGAGCAGGACACCTACGCCGAGGCCCGCACCGAGCTCAAGCTGCACCTGCTCGGCCCCTCCGACCCGCCGTCCGTCGTCCGCTTCAACGAGGCGGCCCGCGCGCTGAGCGCGAAGGCCGAGGAACACCGGGCGGGCATGGCCGTACGAGCGCTCGCGGCGATCCCGAGCCAGCGAGGGTCCGGGGCACCACTGGACAGCGAGCCCCTCAAGGGCTGAGCCGCAGGGTGAGTACGCCGTAGCAGCAGTACCGCCTGGAGGAGTACCGCCCGGGCCACAACTCGGGCGGTACGTCCGCCATGCGGGCCGCTCGTCTCTCGGTCGGACCAGCGGACGATGAGGTCGTCGGACCGGCCGTTGGAGTCGCAACTCAGCTGAGTTGAGTACGGGGGCTCATGCGCGTCACCACCGGCCGCGGCACCCTGCACCCATGACCGACACCGTTTCAGCCCCGGAACGCCGGCGCCCCTGGTCGCGCAGAACACGCCTGGGCGTGGACCTCGCCCTCGCGATCCCACTTTTCTTGTTGGAGACCGCGTGGCTGGTGCTGGACTGGATATACGGCGTCGGCCTGGAGGTATGGGCAGCGCAAGGCGACCAAGCACGGATCGACGCGGCCGACCTCGCGCACATCGAGCGGGTACGGATGCTGCTGATCGCCGTACTCGTCCTGGCAGTTCTCGCGGGAATCTTCCGTGCCCGCTGGACCGTGATCGCACACCTGCTGGTGGCCCTCCTGGCAGGCGGAGTGCTGGCGGCCGCGCGGCATGAGTGGGACAACAGCCACTCCCCGTCGCCCGGTTGCATCCGCTACAGCGCGAGCTGCTGAGACAACCGGGCACGGATCGGGCCACGTTGTCGCCTGTTGCCGGCCCCGGGATCCGCCCGGAACAGTGTGAGACAAGTCACCCTGTTTCGATTCCACTCGAAAGACCGTCCCCGAAAGACCGTCCTCGAACACGAAGAGACCCCCTCCACTCCGCGTTTCCGCAGAGTGGAGGGGGTCATCCCCAGTGTGGCGGCGCCAGGATTCGAACCTGGGAAGGCTGAGCCGGCAGATTTACAGTCTGCTCCCTTTGGCCGCTCGGGCACACCGCCGGGGTTCGCTGCCCGTCGCACCGCTTTTCGGCGGTGCTCCCTGGCAACGACGTAAACAATACCCGATGCACAGGGGTGCTTCGCCACTCGATTGATCGGCACTCTCGGGGCGCGGGATGGCTAGGCTGGTGCGGATGCGGACCGGCCCTGTGCCGGGGTCGGCGGCCACCCCCACGCACGCCGACACGCACCCGATACGCACCCGATACGCACCCGATACGCACCCGGATACAAGGAGCCACAGGACATGGCCGACTCCAGTTTCGACATCGTCTCGAAGGTCGAGCGGCAGGAGGTCGACAACGCCCTCAACCAGGCCGCCAAGGAGGTCTCTCAGCGCTACGACTTCAAGGGTGTGGGCGCCTCGATCGCCTGGTCCGGCGAGAAGATCCTGATGCAGGCGAACTCCGAGGAGCGGGTCAAGGCGATCCTCGACGTCTTTCAGTCCAAGCTGATCAAGCGGGGCATCTCACTGAAGGCGCTGGACGCGGGCGAGCCCCAGCTCTCCGGCAAGGAGTACAAGATCTTCGCGTCGATCCAGGAGGGCATCTCCCAGGAGAACGCGAAGAAGGTGGCGAAGATCATCCGCGACGAGGGCCCCAAGGGTGTGAAGGCCCAGGTCCAGGGCGAGGAACTGCGGGTCAGCTCCAAGAGCCGCGACGACCTGCAGGCCGTGATCGCGCTCCTGAAGGGCCAGGACTTCGACTTCGCACTGCAGTTCGTGAACTACCGGTAGTCCCCGGCGGCGAGCACGAGGAAGGGTGGGCACCAGGCGGTGCCCACCCTTCTCGCTGCCGGCTGCGGTCCCAGAGGTGCGCTCAGTCGCGCGAGTTGCCGAACAGGATGCGGTAGAGGATCAGCAGGACCAGTGAGCCGCCGATGGCGGCGGCCCAGGTGGCACCGTCGTAGAAGTTCTTGGTGATCGGGTGGTCCAGCCAGCGGGCCGAAATCCAGCCCCCGATGAACGCGCCCGCGACGCCGATGAGTGTCGTGCCGATGAAGCCGCCGGGATCACGGCCCGGCAGCAGGAATTTCGCGATGGCTCCGGCCAACAGTCCCAGGATGATCCAACCGATGATGCTCATACCGTGAACCTGCCCTCTCGCGCTGTGTCCGCACTGTCCCGGCCCTGTGATCTGCGTCCGGGCCGGCTGTGCCGCGCAGTCCGCGCCGTGCGGTGGTCCGGGGTGTCCGTCGCGCGCGTGTTCGTGCCTTGTCGATGGCGAGGACGCCACCGGTACACCGGGCGGTTGCAGCGATCAGTAGGGTGCGGCGCATGACAAGCCCCGAATCCTCTCTGCGACGCACCCTGGGGGTGCGGGACGCTGTGGTCGTCGGGCTCGGCTCGATGATCGGGGCGGGCGTCTTCTCCGCCCTCGGGCCCGCGGCCCGCGCGGCCGGATCGGGGCTGCTCGTGGGGCTGGCCCTCGCGGCCGTCGTGGCCTATTGCAACGCCATGTCCTCGGCGCGGCTGGCCGCCCGGTATCCGGCGTCGGGCGGGACGTACGTGTACGGGCGGGAGCGGCTCGGGGACTTCTGGGGGTACCTCGCGGGCTGGGCCTTCGTCGTCGGGAAGACGGCCTCCTGCGCCGCCATGGCGCTCACCGTGGGCACATACGTCTGGCCGGGGCAGGCGCATGCGGTGGCCGTCGCGGCGGTGGTGGCGCTGACCGCGGTGAACTACGGCGGTATCCAGAAGTCCGCCTGGCTCACCCGGGTGATCGTGGCGGTGGTGCTGGCGGTCCTCGCCGCCGTCGTGGTGGTGTGCCTCGCCTCCGGGCGGTCCGACGCCGGGCGGCTGGACGTCGGGGTCTCGACGGGCGTGGGCGGGGTGCTTCAGGCGGCGGGGCTGCTGTTCTTCGCGTTCGCCGGGTACGCACGGATCGCCACCCTCGGCGAGGAGGTACGGGATCCGGCACGCACCATTCCCCGCGCGATCCCGCTGGCGCTGGGCATCACGTTCGCGGTGTACGCGGGCGTGGCCGTCGCCGTCCTCTCCGTGCTGGGCGCCGACGGTCTCGGGCACGCGAGCGCGCCGCTGGCCGACGCGGTGCGGGCGGCCGGGGTCTCGGGGCTGGTGCCCGTGGTGCGGGTGGGGGCCGCGGTGGCGGCGCTGGGATCGCTGCTCGCGCTGATCCTGGGCGTGTCCCGGACGACGCTGGCGATGGCCCGCGACCGTCATCTGCCCGCCGCCCTGGCCGCGGTGCATCCGCGCTTCCAGGTGCCGTACCGGGCCGAGTTGGCCGTGGGCGCGGTCGTCGCGGTGCTGGCCGGGACCGTGGACGTCCGGGGCGCCATCGGCTTCTCGTCGTTCGGCGTGCTGGCCTACTACGCGGTGGCCAACGCCGCTGCCTGGACGCTGAGCCCGGCTCCCCTGTCGCGCGCGCTGCCGGCTCTGGGCCTGCTGGGGTGCGTGACCCTGGCGTTCGCGCTGCCGGTCGCCTCGGTGGTGGCCGGGGCGGCCGTACTGGCGGTGGGGGCGGGGGCCTTCGGCGTACGGCGGTGGGTGGCGGCCCGAGCCCGATAGGAAGGGCAGGAGGGGCGCGAAGGCGGCCTCCCGGAGGAAGGGCGCGAAGACGGCTTCCCGACCCGCCCCTCAGGACCCCGGTCCCCGCGCGGTCAGCGCGTCGCGAACGGCTGGTCCGTCGGCACGATCTCGCGGCCCAGCGGGAGCAGCGATACGGGGATCAGCTTGAAGTTGGCGATGCCGAACGGGATCCCGATGATCGTGATGCACAGCAGCACGCCGGTGACGATGTGGGCGATGGCCAGCCACCAGCCGGCGAGGACCAGCCACAGGACGTTGCCGATGCAGGAGCCGGCTCCGGCGTCACGGCGCTCGACCGTCGTGTATCCGAAGGGCCACAGGGCGTAGACGCCGATGCGGAAGGCCGCGATGCCGAACGGGATGCCGATGATCGTGATGCACAGAAGTACGCCCGCGAGCAGATACCCCAGGAACAGCCAGAACCCGCTCAGGACGAGCCAAATGACGTTCAGGATGGTCTTCACTGGTTGCGACCTGCCATCTTCTCTAGCCGAGCGATCCGGTCCGCCATCGGCGGGTGCGTCGAGAACATCTTGGTCAGTCCCTGGCCCGGACGGAAGGGGTTCGCGATCATCATGTGGCTCGCGGTCTCGATCCGGGGCTCGGGGGGCAGCGGGAGCTGCTTGGTGCCGGCGTCCAGCTTGCGCAGGGCGCCGGCGAGGGCGAGCGGGTCACCGGTGAGCTGGGCGCCCGAGGCGTCCGCCTCGTACTCCCTGGAGCGGCTGATGGCCAGCTGGATGAGGGAGGCCGCGAGCGGGCCCAGGATCATGATCAGCAGCAGGCCGAGCAGGCCGGGGCCGTCGTCGTCGTCCGAGCGGCCGATCGGGATGAGCCAGGCGAAGTTGACCAGGAACATGATCACCGAGGCGAGGGCGCCCGCGACGGACGAGATGAGGATGTCGCGGTTGTAGACATGGCTGAGCTCGTGGCCGATGACGCCGCGCAGCTCGCGTTCGTCCAGGATGCGCAGGATGCCCTCGGTGCAGCACACGGCGGCGTTGCGCGGGTTGCGGCCCGTCGCGAAGGCGTTCGGCGCCTCCGTCGGGGAGATGTACAGGCGGGGCATGGGCTGCCGGGCCTGGTTGGAGAGGTCGCGGACGATGCGGTACAGGGCCGGGGCCTCGAACTCGCTCACCGGGCGGGCGCGCATCGCACGCAGTGCCAGCTTGTCGCTGTTCCAGTACGCGTACGCGTTGGTGCCGAGCGCGACCAGGACGGCGACGATCAGGCCAGTGCGGCCGAAGAAGCTGCCGATGACGATGATGAGTGCGGACAGCCCCCCGAGGAGTACTGCCGTCCTGAGCCCGTTGTGCCGGCGGTGCACGGTACGCCCTCCAAGTGGTGCAGCAGGGGAACCCTTTGTCTGCTGAGCTGCTTGCTGGTGTCCGAAGCCACTGGTGCCGTGGTGTCACGTCCAGTGGACCCTCCCGCACTGGTCAACGCCAGGCGGCGGCCACTAGTTCCCTTGTGCGTGCGTTGCCGTGCATGGGCCGCCCGGGTGACGGCAGCCGTCGCCGGCACGCGCGCGTGGGGCGCGGGGCCTGCCCACGCGCGCGTGAGGAGGGCTCAGAACAGGCCGGTGGCCGCGAAGCGCAGCACCAGTTGGGGGGCTCCGGACAGGACGACGCCGAGGACTGCGGTGACGGTGATCGCGGCCGTGAGCGGGGCGGGGACGCGGTGCCTCGCGGGCTCGCCCTCGGGGGCGCGGAACAGCAGGGCCGTCCACTGGAGGTAGTAGAAGAGCGCGATCACCACGTTGACGGCCATGACGACGGCCAGCCAGCCCAGGCCCGCGTCGACGGCCGCCGAGAAGACGGTGACCTTGGCGAACAGGCCGATGATGCCGGGCGGCAGTCCGGCGAGGCACAGCAGGAAGAAGGCCAGGGTCAGCGCGGCGAGGGGGTTCGACGCGTAGAGGCCCCGGTAGTCCGAGATGCGGTTGAGGTGCTTCGTACGGCCCACCAGGGCGGCCACCGCGAAGGCGCCGAGGTTCACCGCGCCGTACATGAGGGCGTAGGCGACGGTGGAGCCGATCGCCTTCTGGCCGTCCTTGACGTACGCGGCGGCGGCGATCGGCACCAGGAGGTAGCCGGCCTGGCCGACTGAGGACCAGGCGAGCAGCCGTACGGCGCTGTACGCGCGCGTGGCCTGCTGGCGCAGGGCGCCGACGTTGCCGACGGTCATGGTGAGGGCGGCGAGCAGGGCGAGTGCCGGTCCCCACACGTCGCCGTACGACGGGAGGGCGACGACGGTGACGAGGATCAGGCCGGAGAAGCCGACCGCCTTGCCGACGACCGACAGGTATGCGGCGACGGGGAGCGGGGCCCCCACATAGGTGTCGGGCACCCAGAAGTGGAAGGGGACGGCGGCCGTCTTGAAGGCGAAGCCGACGAGGGTGAGGACGACCCCGGTCTGGGCGAGCGTGTGGAGCTGCCCGTCGACGTGCTGGATGCGGTCGGCGATCCGGGTCAGGTAGAGGGTGCCCGTGGAGGCGTACACGAAGCTGATGCCCATCAGGCTGACCGCGGTGGCGGTGACCGAGGACAGGAAGAACTTCAGGGCCGCTTCGGAGGACTTGCGGTCGCCGTGCCGGATGCCGACGAGGGCGAACGCGGGCAGGGAGGCGACTTCCAGGGCCACGATGAGCGTGGCGAGGTCGCGGGAGGCGGGCAGCAGGGCGGCGCCGGCCGCCGAGGACAGCAGTAGGAACCAGAACTCCCCTTCGGGGATGTTCCTGCGGGCGTCCTTCAGCGCGGTGACCGACAGCAGGGCGGCGAGGAGGGCGCCGCCGAGGACGAGGAACTGGATGACGAGGGTGAACCGGTCGGCCGTGTAGCTGCACGCGCTCGTGTCGCCGGTGAGGCAGAACGTGCTGCGGTCGCCGTCCAGGAGGGGCAGCAGCAGGAGCGCCGAGACGGCGAGTCCCGCGACGGAGACCCAGCCGAGGACGGCCTTCCTGGCGTCGGGTACGAACAAGTCGGCGACGAGGACGGCGAGTCCGACGACCGCCGCGGCGGTGGGCGGGGCGATCGCGAGCCAGTCGACGGACTGGACCGCCGACGCTGCCAGCGGCTGGGCCAGGGCGCTCATCGGGTGCCTCCTGCGAGGAGCTGCTGCACGGCCGGATCGGTCAGGCCGAGGAGGACCTTCGGCCACAGTCCGGCGACGACGGTGAGGGCGACGAGCGGGGTCCAGGCCGCGAACTCGTACGTGTGTACGTCGGCGAGCTTCGGCATGTCCTGCGGTACGGCGCCCATGCAGACGCGGCGGACCACGATCAGCATGTACGCGGCGGTCAGCAGCGTGCCGAACACGGCGATGGACATGAACGTGAGGAACGCGGGCCGGCTGAGGTCGGCCGCGGGGTTGAACGCGCCGAACATGGCCAGCATCTCGCCCCAGAATCCGGCCAGGCCCGGCAGGCCGAGCGAGGCGACCGCGGCGAAGGCCAGCAGACCGCCCAGGCGCGGGGCCTTGCCGTACAGCGCGGCGCCCGTCTCCTCGGCCAGGGCGTCGAGGTCGGTCGTGCCCGTGCGGTCCTTCAGCGCGCCGACCACGAAGAAGAGGAGGCCGGTGATGAGGCCGTGCGCGATGTTGGCGAACAGCGCCCCGTTCACGCCGGTCGGGGTCATGGTCGCGATGCCGAGCAGGACGAAGCCCATGTGGCCGACGGAGGAGTAGGCGATGAGCCGCTTGAGATCGCCCTTCGCGCCCTGTTTGGCGAGGGCCAGGCAGGCCAGGGACCCGTAGATGATCCCGACGACGGCGAAGGCGGCGAGGTAGGGCGCGAAGGTGCGGAAACCGTCCGGCGCGACCGGCAGCAGGATGCGGACGAACCCGTACGTGCCCATCTTCAGCAGCACGCCGGCCAGCAGGACCGAGCCGACGGTCGGCGCGGCGGTGTGCGCGTCCGGCAGCCAGCTGTGCAGCGGCCACATCGGGGTCTTGACCGCGAGCCCGATCCCGATCGTCAAAACGGCGATGACCTGCACGGATGTGGTCAGCGACCGGCCGTTGTCAGTGGCGAGTGCCACCATGTCGAATGTGCCCGCCTTGATTCCGATCAGGAGCAGGCCGAGCAGCATGACGACGGAGCCGAGCAGTGTGAAGAGGATGAACTTCCAGGCGGCCCGGGTGCGGCCCTCGCCGCCCCAGCGGGCGATGAGGAAGTACATCGGGATGAGCACCATCTCGAACGCGAGGAAGAACAGCAGCAGATCGAGGACGGCGAAGGTCGCGAGCGTGCCGGACTCGAGGACGAGCAGCAGGGCGACGAAGGCCTTCGGGGTCGGCCCCGCGGGCATCTTGAAGTAGGAGTACAGCGCGCACAGGAAGGTCAGCAGCGCGGTCAGGACCAGAAGGGGGAGGGAAATGCCGTCGATGCCGAGGTGGATCCGCACGTCGAGTGCGGGGATCCAGCTGATGTCGGTCGTGGCCTGCATCTTCGACGGCTGGTCGTGGTCGAAGCCGAGCGCGAGGGCGATCGCGGCGACGAGGATCGCGCCGGTGACGGTCACTCCGTGCCGGAGCACCGCCTGCTCGGGCGACTTCCCCTTCAGTCCGGGCGGGGCGGGCAGGAGAGCGGCGACGGCGCCGAGAAGCGGGCCGACGACGACGAATGCCAGAAGGAACTGCATCACGGACTCGTTGATATCGATCACGGCTGCTCACGCTCCCGTGGCGACGAGGAGGACGGCGACCGTCAGGACGACGGTGCCGGCGAGCAGCGCGCTCACATAGGTCTGCACATTGCCGGTCTGGGCGCGCCGTACGGCGGCACCGAGCAGGCGGGGTAGTTCGGCCGCTCCGCGTACGTAGGTCTCGACGACCTCGCGGTCGAGGAACTGGACGAGGCTCGCTCCGGCCTGGACCGGGCGGACGAACAGCGCCGCGTACACGGCGTCCAGGTGGAAGCCGACGGCCGCGTGCCGGTACAGCGGGCCGAGCAGCAGCCGTCCGGGATCCGCCGGGTCGGGCGCGTAGGCCACGTCGCCGTAGGCGGGCTTGTGGGTGGCGATGGCCTCCGCCTCGACGAGCCCGGCGTCGCCCTCGGGATGGGCGGCGACGGCGCCCAAGGGGACTCGGGCAGCGAGTGCGGTGGTGTGCTGCCAGGCGCCGTAGGTGACGAGGACGCCGACCAGGGCGAGGCCCGTGCCGAGGATCGTGGTGACCGGGGTCGGGTTCAGTTCGCGGCCGTCGAACCAGTCGGGCAGCACGCGGTAGGCGAGCCCGCCCATGGCGATCGACGGGACGGCGAGGACCCACAGCACGAGGGTCATCGTCAGGGGCTGCTTTCCGTGGTCCGGGGCCTCGGCCCCGCGTCCGCGGAAGGCGAGCAGCCACAGGCGGGTCGCGTAGGCGGCGGTGAGCAGGGCCGTGATCAGACCGGCGACGAGGACGATCCAGCCGGCGCTCCCGGGAGCGTGCTCGGTGTGGCCGGTGGCGACGTGCTCGGCGGCGCCGAGGACGGACTCCTTGGAGAAGAAGCCGCTGAACGGCGGGATGGCGGCGAGCGCGAGGAGCGCCACGGTCATCGTCCAGAAGGCGTCGGGGACGCGGTCGCGCAGATGGCCCATGCGGTGCATGGCGGCCAGCGAGTTGGTGCCGGCGGCGTGGATGATCACGCCGGCCGCGAGGAACAGCAGCGCCTTGAAGGCGCCGTGGGACAGGAGGTGGAAGACGGCGGCACCGCGGTCGCCGACGGCCAGGGCGCCGGTCATGTAGCCGAGTTGGCCGATGGTCGAGTAGGCCAGGACCCGTTTGATGTCGTCCTGGGCGAGTGCGGCCAGGCCCGAGCCGGCCATGGTGACGGCGGCCATGACGGCGAGTACGACCATCGCGGCCGCGGAGGCCTGGAAGACCGGGAGGAGACGGGCGACGAAGTAGACACCGGCGGCGACCATCGTCGCGGCGTGGATCAGCGCGGAGACGGGGGTCGGACCGGCCATCGCGTCGGGGAGCCAGGTGTGCAGCGGGAACTGCGCCGACTTGCCCGCGACGCCCGACAGGAGCAGCAGGGCGATCAGGGTCGGGTGGTCGAGTCCGCCGCTCGCGACGGTCCCGAGCACCTTGGTGATCTGGAACGAACCGGCGTCGGTGGCCAGCGCGAACAGGCCGATCAGGAAGGGGACGTCACCGAGCTTGGTGACCAGGAAGGCCTTGATGGAGGCGGCGCGGGCCTCCGGGGTCTCCCAGTAGTGGCCGACCAGGAAGTAGGAGCAGATGCCCATGACTTCCCAGCCGACCAGCAGCACGATCAGGTCGCCGGAGTAGACGACCAGGAACATCGCGGAGGTGAACAGGGAGACGAGGGCGGCGTAGGAGGGGTAGCGCGGGTCGTCCCGCAGGTAGCCGGTCGAGTAGATCTGCACACAGGTGGCGACGACGCCGACGAGGATGGCCACGAGGGCGGCGAAGCCGTCGATGTACAGGGCCAGTTCGATCGGGATGGAGCCGGTCGGCGTGAGTTCGGTGTGGGCGGTGACGGCCGTACCGCCGCCCTGGCGCACGGCGACCAGCACTGTCAGCACCAGTGCGGCGAAGGTCGGCAGGACGGCGAGTGGGCGGACGAATCCGGGGGCCGTGCGGCCCAGCAGCAGGCCGGCGACGGCACCCAGGAACGGCAGGAGGGGGACGAGGACGGCGAGGGTGGTCGTGGTCACGCGGTGGCCTCTGCCTTCTCGGCCGCGAGGGCGTCGCTGTCGGGGCCGTCGGCCTCGGGGCCCTCGGCGGTGTCGCGGAGGCGGTCGATGTCGGAGGTGCCGCGGTTGCGGTAGACGGCGAGGACGATCGCCAGGCCGATGCCGATCTCGGCGGCGGCGATGGCGATGGTGAACAGGGTCAGGGCCTGGCCGGAGTGCAGGGTCTCCTGGGCGGCCTTGCTGAGCCACACGTCGAAGGCGACCAGGTTGAGGTTGACGGCGTTGAGCATCAGCTCGACGGACATCAGGACCAGGATCGCGTTGCGGCGGGCGAGGACGCCGTACAGGCCGGTGCAGAAGAGGAGGGCGGAGAGCACGGCGGGATAGGCGAGGTGCATCAGCGGACACCTTCCTTGTCTGCCTGGCCGCTGCGGCTGCCGGGGACCTGTCCGCCGGCCGGGGTGGCCGCGTCCGCCTTCGCCTTGCGGGACAAGACGATCGCGCCGACCAGCGCGGCGAGGAGGAGGACGGAGAGCGCTTCGAAGGGCAGGACCCAGTTCTGGAAGAGGCTCTGGCCGGTGACCTTGGTCGAGCCGGCGGCGGCGCCGGCCAGGTCTATCCAGGTCGTGCGGAAGGCGTCGACGACCACCCAGACCAGGGCGGCCGCGGCGGCGCCGGCCACGGTGAGGGCGGCCCAGCGGTTGCCGGAGTCGGCGTCCGGGGAGCGGCCGATGGGGGCCTTGGTGAGCATCAGGCCGAACAGGAGGAGGACGACGATGGAACCGACGTAGATGAGGACCTGCACCCAGGCGATGAACTCGGCGGTGAGCAGGAGGTACTCGACGGCCAGGCCGCCGAGGGCGACGACGAGCCACAGGGCGGCGTGCACCAGTTGCCGGGTGGTGACGGTGACCAGGGCGGCGCCGAGGGTGACCAGGCCGACGAGGAGGAAGGCGATCTCGACACCGTTCGGGGAGAGGAAGCCGTGGGGTGCGGCGGCGAGGCTCACGCGTCCCCCTCCTGAGGCTCGGCCTGCGCGGCCGCGAGCTTCTCCGCGCTCTTGCGGGCGGCGGAGAGTTCCTTCGGTTCCTCCGCGGCGGAGTCGAGGGCGGGCGGGGCCGGGACGGTCCACATCCACTCGCGGAGTTTGTCGCGCTCATGGGTGAGTTCGCGGATGTCGGTCTCGGCGTACTCGAACTCGGGGGACCAGAACAGGGCGTCGAAAGGACAGACCTCGATGCAGATACCGCAGTACATGCACAGGGAGAAGTCGATGGCGAAGCGGTCGAGGACGTTGCGGCTGCGCTCGCGGCCGCCGGGGGCCGCCGCCGGGACCGTCTCCTTGTGGGAGTCGATGTAGATGCACCAGTCGGGGCACTCGCGGGCGCACAGCATGCAGACCGTGCAGTTCTCCTCGAACAGGCCGATGACGCCGCGGGTGCGGGGCGGCAGTTCGGGCTGGACGTCCGGGTACTGCTCGGTGACCGTCTTCTTGGTCATCGTGCGCAGGGTGACGGCCAGGCCCTTGGCGAGGCCGGAGCCTGGGAAGGGGGACATCAGGAGATCACCACCTTGACGATGCCGGTGAGGGCGATCTGGGCGAGGGAGAGGGGGACGAGGAGGGTCCAGGAGAGCTTCTGAAGCTGGTCCTCGCGCAGGCGGGGGTAGGTGACGCGGAGCCAGATGACGACGAAGGCGAGGATCGCGGTTTTCAGCAGGGTCCAGAGCCAGCCGAGGCCTTCGGCGCCCCAGGGGCCGTGCCAGCCGCCCAGGAAGAGGACGGTGGTCAGGCCGCACAGGACGATGATGCCCGCGTACTCGGCAAGGAGGAACAGGGCGAAGCGGAGACCGGTGTACTCGGTGTAAGCGCCGAAGATGATCTCCGAGTCGGCGACGGGCATGTCGAACGGCGGCCGCTGCAGCTCCGCGAGGCCGGCCACGAAGAACACGATCGCGCCGGTGATCTGCCAGGGCAGCCACCACCAGTGGAAGGCGCTGACGATGCCGGGGAGGGAGACCGTGCCGGCCGCCATCGCCACCGAGGCGGCGGCGAGGAGCATCGGGAGTTCGTAGGCGAGGAGCTGGGCGGCGGTGCGCAGGCCGCCGAGGAGGGAGAACTTGTTGGCGCTGGCCCAGCCGGCCATCAGCGAGCCGAGGACGCCGACGCCCATCACCGCGAGCACGAAGAAGATGCCCGCGTCGAGGACCTGGCCGACCGCGCCCTCGCCGGGGCCGATCGGGATGGCGAGCAGGACGAGCAGGTACGGCAGGAGCGCCACGGCCGGGGCGAGTTGGAAGATACGGCGGTCCGCGCCGGCCGGGACGACGTCCTCCTTCTGCGCGAACTTCACGCCGTCGGCGATGAGCTGGGCCCAGCCGTGGAAGCCACCGGCGTACATCGGGCCGAGGCGGCCCTGCATGTGGGCCATCACCTTGTGCTCGGTCTGGCCGACGATCAGCGGAAAGGTGAGGAAGACGACGAAGACGGCCAGAAGTCGCAGGGTGACGTCGAGCGCGTCGTTCACTGCGGGCCTCCGGTGCGGTCGTCACGGTTCTGTTCTTCAAGGGCGGGGCCGGCCGCGGGGGCCTGCTCCCCGGGGGGCGGCTCTTCCGGTTCGGGGACCGGAGAGGCCGACTCTTCTTGCGCGGGAGCCTCGGCGGGCCGGCCTTCGGGTGCGGGCGGCTCAGCCGCTGACGCCTCGGAGGCCGACTGCCCGGACGCTGACGCCTCGGAGGCCGACTGCCCGGACGCGGGCGCCTCGGGTGCCAGCTCCTCAGGTGTGGCCGACTCGCGCCTCGGTTCCTCGCGCGGGCCGCTGGGTTCGGGCTTCGTCGACGGGGCCTCAGTGGGCTCCGGTGACGTGCTCGTGCTCGTGGGCGTGGACGTTGCCTCCGGCTCACGCTCCGGCTCCGCCTTGGGCTCCGTCTCCGCCTTGGGCTCCGGCTCCGGCATCGCCTCGTCGAAAGCCGGGCGGGCGTGGTGCCAGGGCGCGTCCGAGCCGCGGGCGGCGGTGGGGCGTGCGGACGACCGGGTGGGGGCACCCGGTGCCGATGGTTCTGCCGACGCCGCGCGTGGTTCTGCCGACGCCGCACGCTGCGAGGCCGAGCCACCCGACGCGCTCCGCGCCCGGCGCGGCCCCGCGGCAGCCGCGGACTCCGCCGCTCCCGTCGGCTCCGGCTGCTCGGTCGGCTCGGTCGGCGCAGTCGGCTCGGTCGGCTCGGTCGGCGCAGTCGGCTCGGTCGGCGCGGTCGGCGAAGGCTGCTGCTGTGACGAAGTCGGCTCCTGGACCCTCTGGGACGCGGAACCCTCGCTCGCGCTGCGGGCCCTGCGTGCGGGACCGGTCGGGGTGGCGGTCTCGGCGGCCGGCGTCTCCGGTGTCGGGGTCTGGCTGGCCGAGCCCTGTGCCGCCGTGCGGGCACGTCGTACCGGCCGATCCCCCGCCGCGCGGGCGGGGCGCTCGCCCGCGGTGGCGCGGGCCGGGCGGGCCGGGGCAGGGGGAAGCTGGCCCTTCAGGGGGCCCCACTCGTTGGGGTCGGGGACGCCCGGCGGCAGCATCTGGCGGCGCTTGGGGCCGCCGTGGTCGGACTCGCCCGGTTCCTTCGCGCCGGGCCAGGCCTTGGCGACGCGTGACGCGAGGACGAAGTCCTTGCGGAGAGGGTGGCCCTCGAAGGTCTCCGGGAGGAGGAGGTGGCCCAGGCCGGGGTGGCCCTCGAAGTCGACGCCGAACATCTCGTGCGTCTCGCGTTCGTGCCAGCGCGCGCCCGCGTAGACGCCGACGGCGGATGCCAGGACCGGGGTCTCGTGCGGGACCGTCGTGCGCAGCAGCAGACGGCGGACCGGGAACAGGGCGACGACGTGCGCCGAGACGCGGAAGCCCGTGCCCGGTTCGTCGACCGCGCTCAGCCAGTCGAAGTAGGTGCAGGACAGGGTCGTACGGGCCGTCTCCAGGGCGGTGAGCCAGGACGACGGCGGGACGTCCACCGTCAGGACCTCGTACGACTCCTCGGCCGTGGCCTCCGCGCCGAAGAGGTCTTCGACGGGGGCGGGCAGCCAGCCGACGGTGGTCATCTCGCGTCCCCCTCGGCAACGGGCGCCTTCACCAGGGGGCTCTGCAGCGCGGCCGCCGAAGGGCGCGGGGCACCAGTGGCGCCGTACCGCTCCTCCAGGGACTCCCTGGCGATCTTCTCCTGCAGCTTGAGGATCCCCTGGAGCAGCGCCTCGGGGCGCGGGGGGCAGCCGGGGACGTAGACGTCCACCGGGATGATCTGGTCGACGCCCTTGGTGACGGAGTAGGAGTCCCAGTAGGGGCCGCCGCAGTTGGAGCAGGCGCCGAAGGAGATCACGTACTTCGGTTCGGGCATCTGCTCGTAGAGGCGCTTCACCGCGGGGGCCATCTTGTCCGTGACCGTGCCGGAGACAACCATCAGGTCGGCCTGGCGCGGGCCCGGCGCGAAGGGGATCACGCCGAGGCGGATGAAGTCGTGGCGGGCCATCGACGCCGCGATGAATTCGATCGCGCAGCAGGCGAGGCCGAAGTTGAAGACCCAGAGCGAGTAGCGGCGGCCCCAGTTCAGGACCACTTTCATGGGCTCGGGAGCCAGGCGGGCGAGCGCGCCCAGCCGCTTCGGTTCAGGAAGCAGCACCGGCTCGGAGAGCGGAGGAGTCGCATCCGGCGTCGTGTTCGTCACGTCCATGCCAGGACTCCCTTCTTGTATGCGTACAGCAGACCCACGGCGAGGAAGCCGAGGAAGATGAACATCTCCACGAGCGTGGTCGCGCCGTAGCCGGGGGCGGCGAAGACCGTCGCCCAGGGGAACAGGAAGATCGAGTCGACCGCGAAGATCACGTACAGGTAGGCGTAGACGTAGTAGCGGACCTGGGTGTGTGCCCAGCCCTCACCTACAGGATCCACGCCGCACTCGTATGTCAGAAGTTTCTCTGGTGTGGGGACCACCGGCCGCAGCAGGCGTCCCGCGCCGAAGGCGACTCCGACGAAGAGCACGCCCACAAGAGCAAGCAGTCCCACGACCGAATAGGACTGGAAGTACCCCGCCGCGACGGTGGTCGAGCCCCCCAACGTCTCCCGCAACGTCCGTCCCCTCGCTCCCTGACCTGGTGACTTCGGTTAACCCTTGATTCGAACGATCTGTACGCACGGGAGTCTAGGCCCTGATAAAGAGACCGTAAGCAGCCTGTCACGGCGTGAGACGCCAGGGTGGGGTTTTCCCCAGGAGACCCCTGCGGCGAACTTCATGGCGCCATCGCGCGACGCACGGCACGCTAACCGGTATGACCGCTCCCACCCCCTCCGCCGGCGTCGCGCGGGCCGACGGCGACGAACAGCTGCCACCGGTCGGCTTCGCCTATGACCCGCACACCTGGAAGGAGATCGCGCATCTCCTGGCGAACCTGCCGATGACGTTGCTCGGGTTCACCTACGCGGTCACCGCGCTGTTCGTGAGCGGCATGCTGACGGTCACCGTGGTCGGCTTCCCGCTGCTCGCGGGCGCGCTGCTGGGCGCACGGCAGCTGGGGAAGCTGGAGCGGGCGCGGGCCCGCGGGCTGCTCGGGGTGCGGGTGGAGGAGCCGAGTCCGCTGCCGCTCGGCAAGGGCGGCGGGCTGCTGCCGCGGCTGTGGCTGGCGCTGAAGGACCCGGTGGGCTGGCGGACGCTGCTGTACGACCTCATCCGGCTGCCGTGGGGCATCGTCACCTTCGTCACGGTGCTGACCGGCCTGTTCGTGCTCTGGCCGGTGCTGCCGTACATCGTGCGGGGGCTGTCGAACGTGGACCGGGTGATGGTGCGCGGGCTGCTCTCGCCCTCCGACGAGCTGGAACGCCGTATCGCCGAACTGGAGTCCGATCGCGGGGTCGTGGTCGACACCGCGGCCGCCGATCTGCGGCGCATCGAGCGCGATCTGCACGACGGGGCGCAGGCCCGCCTGGTCAACCTGGCCATGGGGCTGGGCCTGGCCAAGGAGAAGCTCCTGGAGGACCACGATTCGGCCGCGGCGATGGTCGCGGAGGCGCACGGCGAGGTGAAGCTGGCGCTCCAGGAGCTGCGCGACCTGGCCCGCGGCATCCACCCCGCCGTACTGACCGACCGTGGTCTGGACGCGGCCCTCTCCTCGGTCGCCTCCCGCTGCACCGTGCCCGTGAAGGTGACCGCCGACCTGGAGTCGAGACCGGCCGCCGCGATCGAGGGCATCGCCTACTTCACCGTCTCCGAGCTGCTGCAGAACATCAGCAAGCACAGCGGGGCGCGGTCCGCCTCGGTCGACGTGTGGCGGGCGGAGGACCGGCTGCTGATCCAGGTGTGGGACGACGGCCGCGGGGGCGCGCGCCTGGACGGCGGCAGCGGGATGCGCGGTCTCGCGGACCGGCTGGGCGCCGTCGACGGCCTCTTCGTCGTCGATTCGCCGCCCGGCGGCCCGACCACGGTCACCGCCGAGCTGCCCTGGCGGGACCGGAGCCAGGCCCCCCACGGGGAGTAGGGAAAACCCCCCGGACAAGACGCCGACGGCCTCCATGGTCCGCGGACCTGCGGCGCAGCAGGGTGAGGGTACGGCAACACAGCCGCCGGACGAGGAGAACGGACGACGCCGATGGCCACGGAGTACGGACAGGGGTACGGGCACCACAGCGGGCCCGGATTCCAGGACGCGGACGAGAGGGAGCGGCACCTGCCCGCCGCTCTGCGGGGTCCGTTCGAGGCACGCAGCTGGCGGGAGTTCGGCTACGTCCTGCTCAGCTTCCCGATCAGCACCGTGTTCTTCGTGTTCGCCGTGACGATGGTGTCGCTCGGGGCGGGCCTGCTGGTGACGTTCCTCGGGATCCCGGTACTGGCGGCGGCGCTGGCCGGCTGCCGCGGCTTCGGGGCGCTTGAGCGGGCGCGGGCCCGCGGGCTGCTCCGCCTCCAGGTGGCCGACCCCGAGCCGCTGCGGATGCGCAAGCCCGGCGCGCTGGCCTGGATGGGCGCGGTCCTGAAGAGTGGCACGTCGTGGCGGCACCTGCTGTACGCGCTGCTGCACTTCCCGTGGGCGGTGTTCTCGTTCGTCGTCGCGGTGAACTTCTGGGCGTACGGCTGGGCGCTGCTGACGTACCCGCTGTGGTTCTGGCTGTTCCCGATGTACGGCGGACAGGGCGGCCTTCAGCTGTACGGCGACGGGACCCACAGCATCTATCTCGACAACCCCTTCGAGATCACCGTCACCGCGCTGGTGGGCCTGCTCTTCACGCTGGCCACGCCGTGGATCGTGCGGGCGCTGACGCTGGTTGACCGGCTGATGGTGCAGGGGCTGCTCGGACCGTCGCAGCTGGCGACGCGGGTGGTGGAGCTGGAGTCCGACCGCGGTGTCGTGGTCGACACGGCGGCCGCCGATCTGCGGCGCATCGAGCGGGACCTGCACGACGGGGCACAGGCGCGGCTGGTGGCGCTGGCCATGGATCTGGGGCTGGCGAAGGAGAAGCTGACGGAGGACCCGAAGGCGGCGGCGCGGATGGTCGAGGAGGCGCACGGCGAGGTGAAGACGGCGCTCCAGGAGCTGCGCGACCTGGCCCGCGGGATCCATCCGGCGGTACTGACGGACCGGGGGCTGGACGCGGCGCTGTCCGCGGTCGCCTCCCGGTGCACGGTGCCGGTGCAGGTCGACGTGGACCTTGAGGAACGGCCGGCGCCGGCCATCGAGGGGATCGCCTACTTCACCGTCTCCGAGCTGCTGCAGAACATCAGCAAGCACTCCCGGGCCCGCCGGGCCACGGTCGATGTGTGGCGGTCCGAGGACCGGCTGATGCTGCAGGTCGCGGACGACGGGGTGGGAGGAGCCGACGTCTCCGCGGGCTCGGGGCTGGCGGGGCTGGCCGAGCGGCTGGACGCCGTGGACGGAATCCTGGTCGTGGACTCCCCGGCCGGCGGACCCACCCGGATCACGGCGGAGCTGCCCTGGCGCCGCTGACGCCTTCGGCCCGGCGGGCCCCACCGCCGGGCCCCACCGTGCCCCTCCCCGGCTGCCGTGGCACGCCCCGACCGCCCCACAACAAGCCGTCCGGGGAGCGGAACCCGACATGCCCCGCGCCCAATCCCGCAGCCCGGGCGCGATGAGGTCCGAATGCTGGAATGCTGGACTTTCGTCAGGGGAGCGCGGAACGAAGACGGGTTGTGGGGGCCGGAAGATCGTGGAGGACAGGGTGCGGGTGGTCATCGCCGAGGACTCAGTGCTGCTCAGGGAGGGCCTGACCCGGTTGCTGACCGACCGGGGGCACGATGTCGTCGCCGGTGTCGGGGACGCCGAGGCACTGATCAAGACCATCGCCGACCTGCACGCGCAGGGCGCGCTGCCGGATGTCGTCGTCGCGGACGTACGGATGCCGCCGACGCACACCGACGAGGGGGTACGGGCCGCGGTGCGGCTGCGCAAGGCGCATCCCGGACTCGGTGTGCTGGTGCTGTCACAGTACGTAGAGGAGCGCTACGCCACCGAACTGCTGGCCGGTTCCAGCCGTGGCGTCGGCTATCTGCTCAAGGACCGGGTCGCAGAGGTGCGGGAGTTCGTGGACGCGGTCGTCCGGGTCGCGCAGGGCGGTACGGCCCTGGACCCCGAGGTCGTCGCGCAGCTGCTCGGGCGCAGCCGCAAGCAGGACGTGCTCGCCGGGCTCACCCCGCGGGAGCGGGAGGTGCTGGGGCTGATGGCCGAGGGACGGACGAACTCGGCGATCGCCAAGCAGCTGGTGGTCAGCGACGGAGCCGTGGAGAAGCACGTCAGCAACATCTTCCTGAAGCTGGGGCTGTCGCCCAGCGACGGGGACCACCGGCGTGTTCTGGCCGTTCTCACCTATCTGAACTCATGAGGACCTGACACTGTGTCAGCGCACACCCGCACGAGAACCGACCAACGCACGGGAGCGTCTCCATAGAAAGCCCCGGGGGGCGAGAAATCATGACAAGTCAGGGCGACGAGTCGTCTCAATGTGCCGTCCATCATGCGAACGGCCGAGGGAAGGCGACCCTAACCGACGTAGGGTTGATCCTGGGAAGGTCCATGGGACGACCAAGCCCGGACAGCCGCCTCGAAGGAGGTCCAGTTCAGTGACCAGCCAGGTCAGCAGGACAGCGGAACAGGCCGACGGAGCCGTCGTAGGAGAGCAGCGGAAACCGCGTGGCGTGAAGGAGATCCATCGCCTCGATCGGGTGATCATCCGGTTCGCGGGGGACTCGGGTGACGGTATGCAGCTCACCGGTGACCGGTTCACGTCCGAGAC
>NZ_JBVHLX010000013.1:0-353797 GCF_055558775.1 Streptomyces sp. NPDC025638
AGTTCTCAAGGAACGGACGCTTCCTTTGTACTCACCCTCTCGGGCTTTCCTCCGGGCGCTTCCCTTCGGTCTTGCGTTTCCGACTCTATCAGATCTTTTCTCGACCCGATTTCCTCGGCGCTTTCCAGGTTCCCGCTCTCGCGTTTCCCTTTCCGGCGGTTCCGACTTTATCAGAAGTTTCGGGCCGGTCTAACCGGCTGCTCATTTCTGAGTAATCGGAGGGTGCTTCTCGGAATTGTGACTCCACGAGAAGCAGATAGATTCAAAGCCGCCGCCGGGACTGTCTGTGCAGCCCTCTAGGCAACTGTTTGAATCTACCTCCCCGCATGCTCCGTGTCAACGGCTCCTGTGGGGCGAAGAGGAGACTAGCAGCTCAGGACCCGTGCATGCACATCAGGCGGCCGTTGGAACGGTCGAGCTGCGCTCGGCCTCCTCAAGGTCGCCCGTTTCGCCCGCGCGTGCGGCACGGCCGCCCAGGACAAAGACGTATGCGAGGAACGCCAGCTCAGCGACGACTCCGATGCCGATGCGGGCCCAGGTGGGCAGGCCCGAGGGGGTGACGAAGCCTTCGATGGCACCGGAGACGAAGAGGACCAGGGCGAGGCCGATCGCCATGGCCACGGCGGCCCGGCCCTCTTCGGCGAGAGCGGTGCGACGAGTGCGGGGACCCGGGTCGATCACGGTCCAGCCGAGGCGCAGTCCTGTACCGGCGGCCACGAAGACCGCCGTGAGTTCGAGCAGGCCGTGTGGGAGGACCAGGCCCAGGAACGTGTCGAGTCGGCCGGCCGACGACATGAGGCCGAAGCCGACGCCCAGGTTGAGCATGTTCTCGAAGAGGATCCAGAGGACCGGCAGACCGAGGAAGACGCCCAGGACCAGGCACATCGCTGCGGCCTGGGCGTTGTTCGTCCACACCTGGGCCGCGAAGGAGGCGGCCGGGTGGCTCGAGTAGTACGTCTCGTACTCACCGCCCGGCCGGGTGAGCTCACGCAGCTGGTTCGGGGCCGCTATGGACGACTGCACCTCGGGGTGCGTGCCTATCCACCAGCCCAGGAGAATGGCGATGGCGGTGGACACCAGCGCGGTTGGTACCCACCAGTGGCGCGACCGATAGACCGCGGCGGGAAAGCCGTACCCCAGGAAACGCGTCACGTCGCGCCAAGAAGCGCGTCGGGTTCCCGTCACGGCGCTACGCGCGCGTGCCACGAGTTGGCTGAGCCGACCCGTGAGCTGCGGGTCGGGGGCGGCGGACTGGATCAGGGAAAGATGGGTTGCTGTGCGCTGGTACAGAGCGACGAGTTCGTCGGCCTCCACGCCGGAGAGGCGGCGCTGGCGCCTGAGCAGGGCGTCGAGGCGGTCCCACTCGGCTCGGTGGGCGGAGACGAAGACGTCCAGGTCCATCGGGTCTGCCTGCTCCTCGGCTGTTCGTCGACTGCTGATCAGGGCTGTCAGCTTGTCGTACTGGGGCGCGATGCGCCCTCAGCTTGGCAGACTTGCGGTTCTCGGGGCAGACCAGGGGAAGGACGGCGGGCGTGAGTGAGCTGGTGACGGGCGAGGCGGTGGCGCTGGAGTTGCGCCCCGCGAGGCTGCCCAGCAGGGCGCTGGCGATATTGCTCGACCTGGTCGTGGCCATGGCCGTCTATATAGCCGTGGCCTTGGTCCTGGTGGCGTCGACGGCGTCCTTGGACGAGGCGGCCCAGATCGCGCTCTCGATCGCGACGTTCCTGCTGGTGCTGGTGGGCGGGCCCATCGCGGTGGAGACGCTGAGCCATGGTCGGTCGCTGGGGAAGATGGCGTGCGGACTGCGCGTGGTGCGGGACGACGGCGGGCCCATCCGCTTCCGGCACGCACTGGTGCGGGGCGCCATCGGCGTCGTCGAGATCCTGCTGACCTTCGGGGTCGTCGCCTGTATCGCGTCGCTCGTTTCGGCGCGCGGGCGGCGGCTCGGGGATGTGTTCGCGGGCACCTTGGTCGTACGGGAACGGGTGCCCGTCGGGCAGACCGGCTTCGTTCCTCCGCCGCCGCCCTGGCTGGTGGGGCGCTTTTCGGAGGTCGACCTGTCGGCGGTGCCCGACGGTCTGTGGCTTGCCGTCCGTCAGTACCTGACGCGTATGCAGCAGCTCGATCCGCAGGTCTCCTGGACCATGGCGGAGCGGCTCGCGTCCGAGCTTGCGGCTCGCACGGGGACTCCGGCGCCTCAGGGTGTGCCGTCGGCGGCCTATCTGGCGGCGGTGATGAACGAGCGGCAGGCACGCGAGGCCCGTCGGGCGTTCGGAGGCGGTCCGGCCGCGGGAGCCCCGTTTGCGGGAGGCATGCCAGTCGCGGGGGGCGTGCCCCTCCCGAGCGGGGCGCCCGTCCCTGGTGGAACGCCTGTCGCGGGTGCGGCGGCTGCCGTGGGAGGCGCTCCTCACGGTTTCCCGCCCAACGGTTTCCCGCCTGCCGCCGGTGTTCCCAGCGGTTACGCCTCTCCTGCCTCTCCGGCTCCTGCCGACCGGCCCGCGGCCCCGCAGGACCGGGCGCCTGGCGACCGCCCGGCCACCGGATTCGTACCACCGGCATAGCTCGCGCCCGAGCCGCCGCGGCACCTCGTCCCCGTCAGCCGAACAGTGACGGCGGCGACTGCAGGTCCTCCAGCTCGATGCCGGGCGCCGCGAGGACCACGTCGCCCGCGATGTGCACGGTGTGCCGCTCACCCGTGTCCAGGGCTGTGACCTGGTATTCGTCCACGGTCAGAGGGCCGTTGTCAGTGGCGTGTGTTTCGCTGTTCACCAGGGCCCAGGACTGGTCGACGGTGCGTGGGGCGAGGACCGGGTCCGTGAAGGCCACGAGGCGTACTCGGGTCGCGGTGGAGGAAGGGGTGAGGCGCAGGAGACGGGTGGTGGCGACCAGGAACGCGGGGGACGTGCCGGTGAAGGCGTGGGCGCGCACATTGCCTTCGGTGGCTTGGGTGCCGGTGGGGTCGGTTCGGACCCAGGTGACGCCGTCCAGGGCGGCGCCGCGCACCTGCCAGCCTGCCGCGTGGAGTTCGAGGCGGATGGGGCGGCCGAGGTCGTCGAGGGCGAGGTCGACGGAGCCGCTGTGGTCGCCCGACGGGGTGGTCAGCTGGGACACGTAGCGCCAGCCGGAGGGGCCGGGCGCGCACTGGAAGTGCTCTTCCGCGAGGGGGGTGTGATCGTGCGGATCGTGAAGCGAATAACGGCCGCGGGGCATGGGGGTCCTGGGTCTTGACGGGCTGGTGGTCCGGTCACCTCGACGGGCCGCTCCGGCCGGTGTGACGGCCGGCCGGCCAAAGGGGCAGGCCCCCGGCACGGGGGTGCGGGGGCCTGCCTCGAAGGACCTGCCGCCAGGAGGAGCGCGTCAGTGCACGGACGGGCTCCTCCGGCGAGCGGAACCGCGGACTCAGTAGCGGTAGTGGTCCGACTTGTACGGACCGTCGACCTCCACGCCGATGTACGCGGCCTGCTCCGGGCGCAGCACGGTCAGCTTGACGCCGAGGGCATCCAGGTGGAGGCGGGCGACCTTCTCGTCGAGGTGCTTGGGCAGCGTGTACACGCCGGTCGGGTACTCGGCCTGCTTGGTGAACAGCTCGATCTGGGCCAGGGTCTGGTCCGCGAACGAGTTGGACATCACGAACGAGGGGTGACCGGTGGCGTTGCCGAGGTTCAGCAGACGGCCCTCGGACAGCACGATGATCACCTTGCCGTCGGGGAAGGTCCAGGTGTGGACCTGCGGCTTGACCTCGTCCTTGACGATGCCCGGGATCTTGGCCAGGCCGGCCATGTCGATCTCGTTGTCGAAGTGGCCGATGTTGCCCACGATGGCCTGGTGCTTCATCTTGGCCATGTCCGCGGCCATGATGATGTCCTTGTTGCCGGTCGTGGTGATGAAGATGTCGGCCTTGTCGACGATCTCGTCCAGGGTGGTGACCTGGTAGCCGTCCATCGCCGCCTGCAGCGCGCAGATCGGGTCGATCTCGGTGACGATCACCCGGGCACCCTGGCCGCGCAGCGACTCCGCGCAGCCCTTGCCCACATCGCCGTACCCGCACACGACCGCGGTCTTGCCGCCGATCAGCACGTCCGTGGCGCGGTTGATGCCGTCGACCAGGGAGTGGCGGCAGCCGTACTTGTTGTCGAACTTCGACTTCGTCACCGCGTCGTTGACGTTGATCGCCGGGAACAGCAGGACGCCGTCGCGCTGCATCTCGTACAGGCGGTGCACGCCCGTCGTGGTCTCCTCCGTCACACCACGGATCTCGGAGGACAGCTGGGTCCACTTCTGGGGGTTCTCGCCCAGGGTGCGGTGGAGCAGCTGGAGGATGACGCGGTGCTCGTCGGACTCGGCGGTCTCCAGGGCGGGGACCTTGCCGTCCTTCTCGTACTCGACGCCCTTGTGGACGAGGAGGGTGGCGTCACCGCCGTCGTCCAGGATCATGTTCGGGCCGCCGGTGGGGCTGTCCGGCCAGGTCAGCGCCTGCTCCGTGCACCACCAGTACTCCTGGAGGGTCTCGCCCTTCCAGGCGAAGACCGGGACGCCCTGCGGGTTGTCGGGCGTACCGTTCGGGCCGACGGCGATGGCGGCCGCGGCGTGGTCCTGGGTGGAGAAGATGTTGCAGGAGGCCCAGCGGACCTGGGCGCCCAGGGCGACCAGGGTCTCGATGAGCACGGCGGTCTGCACGGTCATGTGCAGGGAGCCGGTGACACGGGCGCCGGCGAGGGGCTGCGCCTCGGCGTACTCCTTGCGGATCGCCATCAGGCCCGGCATCTCGTGCTCGGCGAGGGTGATCTCCTTGCGGCCGAACTCGGCCAGGGAGAGGTCGGCGACCTTGAAGTCCTGTCGGTTGTCGACAGTCGTCATTGCGAGCTGCTCCTCGGGGTTGGGTCGAGGTGGTTACGGCTGGTCTGCGCGGCGGCGGACACAGGGGTGCCCGAAAGGAGGACACAGGCATGCCCACGTGCGCGCAGCGCAGTCCGTCGGAGGCCCTCTCTCCCTCGGTCGGTCCGCTACGGGACCGCCCGACCGCCATCAGCAGCGACGTCTGGCTCCGTCCCAAGCTACACCGGAGGGCCCCGCGGTCCCCAGTCCGCCTTCGAACACATCGCGCCGATCTCGGGATGTGATCGGCGGCCGGAGCGGCCCGCGCGGCACGACGGGAAGGTGTCCGATGGGCGACGGTCGAGTGCGCGACGAGCTCAGTGACCGGCCGCGTGCGGCGTCGGGCCGCCCGGGGTCGCCTTGGGGTCCGGGCCCTTGGCTGCCGCGGCCTCGCTGTAGATGTCGGGCTCGAGGTAGATCACGCGGGCGATCGGGACGGCGGCACGGACACGGGCCTCGGCGGCGTCGATCGCGCCCGCGACCTCGGCGGCCGTGTCGTCGTGCCGGACGCCGATCTTGGCGGCGATCAGCAGTTCCTCGGGGCCGAGGTGGAGCGTGCGCATGTGGATGATGCCGGTGACCGAGTCGCCGTCGACCATCGCGGACTCGATCTGCTTGACCACGTCGAGGCCCGCGGCTTCGCCGAGCAGCAGGGACTTGGTCTCGGCGGCCAGGACGAGGGCGATCAGGACGAGCAGGACGCCGATGCAGACGGTGCCGATGCCGTCCCAGACGCCGTCGCCGGTGAGCAGCGCGAGGCCGACACCACCGAGGGCGAGGACCAGACCGATCAGCGCGCCGAAGTCCTCCAGGAGGACGACCGGCAGCTCGGGGGCCTTGGCGCGGCGGATGAACTGCGACCAGGAGAGCCTGCCGCGCAGTTCGTTGGACTCCTTGATGGCCGTACGGAAGGAGAAGCCCTCAGCGATGAGCGCGAAGACGAGGACGCCCACCGGCCAGTACCAGTGCTCGACCTCGTGCGGGTGGCTGATCTTCTCGTAGCCCTCGTAGATGGCGAACATGCCGCCGACGGAGAAGAGGACGATCGAGACCAGGAAGGCGTAGATGTAGCGTTCGCGGCCGTAGCCGAAGGGGTGCTGGGGGGTCGCCTCGCGCTGGGCCTTCTTGCCGCCGATGAGCAGCAGGAACTGGTTGCCGGAGTCGGCCATCGAGTGCACGCCCTCGGCGAGCATCGACGACGAACCGCTGAACGCGAACGCCACGAACTTCGATGCCGCGATCGCGAGGTTGGCGCCGAGTGCCGCCACGATCGCCCTGGTGCCGCCTGACGCGCTCATGTGTCCGCGTTGTCCCTTCGCCTTCGTCCGTCTGCGCCGGCCAGGGCCCTGCCCTTCGCCTTTGCCCGTCCTTTGCCGGTGGGCCATTCTTGCAGCCCTGTCCACCGGCGGCGCGTCAGGTATCCACAGGCGCGGTCAGACAATCACAGTGGCCCGGAATACGGTGCCCGCCCCGGACGCCTCGGCCTCTTCGCCCGCCGCCACGAAGACCGACTGGCCCGGGCCCAGTTCGTGCTCGCCCACCCGTACGGAACCGGCCGTGCAGAGCAAGATCTGCGGGGTCGGGAGGGTGAGGTCATGGGCGGTGCCGGCTTCGGGAAGGACGTAGCGAGACAGCCGGAACTCGTCGATGGGGGTCTCGTAGACCTCCTCGCCGTCGGGGGCCGCCTCCGGGCGCAGGACACCGGCGTCGCGCGGCTCGAAGCGGACGACGCGCAGGAGTTCGGAGACGTCGACGTGCTTGGGGGTCAGGCCGCAGCGCAGGACGTTGTCGGAGTTGGCCATGATCTCGACGCCGAGGCCGCTCAGGTAGGCGTGCGGGATGCCGGCGCCGAGGAAGAGGGCCTCGCCGGGCTGGAGCCGGACATGGTTGAGCAGCATCGCGGCGATGACGCCCGGGTCGCCCGGGTAGTGGTGGGCGAGGTCGGCGTAGGGCGCGTAGTCGCCGCCGAGGCGGGAGCAGGCAGCCGTGGTCTCGTCGACCGTGTGGGCCATCTCCTCGGGGTCGGCGGTGAGGATCGCGGTGAGCACCTCCCTCAGCGCCGCCTCCTCGGGGTGGGCGTGCAGCAGGTCGACGTACGGCTTGAGGGAGTCGACGCCGAGGCCGTCGAGCAGGTCGGCCGCCCGCAGCGGGTCGCGGAAACCGCACAGGCCGTCGAACTCGGTGAGCGCGCAGATCAGTTCGGGCTTGTGGTTGGCGTCCTTGTAGTTGCGGTGCGGGGCGTCCACCGGGACTCCCCGGCGCTCCTCGTCGGCGTACCCCTCCTTGGCCTGATCCAGGTTCGGGTGCACCTGGAGGGAGAGCGGGGCACCGGCCGCGAGGATCTTCAGCAGAAAGGGCAGGCGCGGGCCGAACTTCGCGACCGCGCGCGGGCCGAGCTCCTTCTCCGGGTTCGCGTCGATGACCTCGACGAGCGTGCCGCGCGCGGTGCGCGAGGGTGCGCCCGGGTGCGCGCCCATCCACATCTCCGCCTGTGGTTCGCCGGTCGGCTCCACGCCGAGCAGCTTCGGGATGGCGGTGGTGGAACCCCAGGCGTAGGGGCGGACGGTGTTGTCGAGGCGGTCCATCAACGTCTCTGTTTCTTCTCTGCTCAGGGGTCTTCGCGCGTACGGCGGTCAGGGCTTCGGGGTCAAGATCAGGCCCTTGAAGCGAGCGCCAGGTAAACGGCGGCGAAATCCGTGACGGCGATCAGTTCCGCGAGGGTCTCGATTTGGTCGCCCGGCTCCGGTTCCAGCTCGCTGATCGGCGTGTCATGGCTGAGCGCCAGGTCACGGGCGGCCGGGGCGGCGGTGAGGCCGCTGATCGGGCGGTCGCGGAGCAGCACCACGCGCGCGTGCAGCGCGGGGGCCTCTGCCACGCGGTCCCGGAAGAAGTCGTCGGGGTCTGCTTCGGCGGCCAGGGGGCCGGCGAGCAGGGCGCTGTGCGCGGCGAGTGCCTCGGGGAGTTCCTCGACGAGGGCCGGCTGTCCGGCGAGTTCGGCGAGTTCGGCGGAGAAACGGCGGCCCGCGGCGCCGGCCGAGGCGCCCTCCGTCCAGATGACCGGGAGCGTGTCGGCGAGTTCGGCGGCGAGGGTCTTGGCGGGGTTGCTGTAGGTGGCGATGGCCGGGCCGCAGCGCTCGGCGATGTGGTCGAGCCGGTCGGCGACCTGCTCCAGGGCCTCGGGCGGGGCGCTGAGCAGGCCGATGCGGTCGAGGAGGGCGAGCAGCGGGGTGAGCAGGGCCCACAGGACGCCCGGGGAGGACGCGGCGAGGGGTTCGTCGTGGTCGTACGGCGCTGTGGCCATCGGGACGAACATGCCGTGCGCGCCGGTGACCGCCTCGTGGAGCGGGGTCTGGGCGGGGGCGACGGCGGCGACCGAGCAGCCGCGGCGGTAGGCCTGCTCGGCGAGCAGCGAGAGGCTGGGTTCGGTGCCGTCCGGGGTGGCGATCAGGAGCAGGTCGACGGAGCCGGCCCAGCCGGGGAGCTCCCAGCGCAGGGCGCCAGCCGCGGGGGCGACGCCGGTGGGGGCCAGACGGGTGACGGGGCTGCCCGCGCCGGCGAGTGTGCCGAGGAGGTCGGCCGCATGGGTGGCGGCGGCGCCGGGGCCGGCGATCAGGACGGCGCGGGGACGGCCGTCCGGCTTGAGTTCGTTGATACCCGCCTCGACGGCGTGCCGGGCCGCGGTGCGGACGCGGGCGCCTGCCTCCGCGGCGCCGCGCAGAAGGCCTCGTTGGTCGGCCTCGGCGAGGCCCTCCGGGGTGTCGAGCAGCGATTCGTCGAGCATGGGCGGCAGCCTCCGGTCGCCGGGGTCCTGAGAGGGGCGGCTCGTCTGTATGAGGGGCGCTTGCGCGGGTGTCTGCGCGCGGGGCCTGGCTGTGGGCGGTGGTGGGGCCCGTGGGTACGGCGGGCCCTCGGCGTTACGCCGGGCGGCGGGCCTCGTCCACCAGGAGGACGGGGATGCCGTCACGGACGGGGTACGCCAAGCCGCAGTCCTGACCGGTGCAGATCAGCTCGGTGTCCTGCTCCCGCAGCGGGGCGTGGCAGGCCGGGCAGGCGAGGATCTCCAGGAGGCCGGCTTCGAGCGGCATGGGGTGTCCCTTCGGGCAGGTGCGGATGTGCACTGATGTGCCTGGTCAGGGTACCGCCGTGAGGCGCCGGGCGGAGTGGGTTGGATTCGCCAACCCACTCCCTGGGCCCGACCGGCGGGAAGGTCGCCGAGGTCAGCCCCTGATGATCGCCAGCGCCTCGTCCCTCACCTTTGCCATCGTCGCCTCGTCGCGGGCCTCGGCGTTCAGGCGCAGCAGCGGCTCGGTGTTGGAGGGGCGGACGTTGAACCACCAGTCGGCGGCGGAGACGGTGAGGCCGTCGAGGTCGTCGAGGGTGATGTCGTCGCGGCCCTCGTACGCGGAGCGGATCGCGGCGATGCGGGAGGCCTGGTCGTCGACCGTGGAGTTGATCTCCCCGGAGCCGGCGTAGCGGTCGTACTGGGAGACCAGGGCGGACAGAGGGCCGTCCTGGCCGCCGAGGGCAGCGAGGACGTGGAGGGCCGCGAG
Source organism: Streptomyces sp. NPDC025638 (assembly GCF_055558775.1). NCBI lineage: Bacteria > Bacillati > Actinomycetota > Actinomycetes > Kitasatosporales > Streptomycetaceae > Streptomyces > Streptomyces sp. NPDC025638. The sequence continues at coordinate 9,426 of NZ_JBVHLX010000013.1, forward strand.
CATGCCCGTGTCGGCGTTCCAGAAGTCCTTGAAGTAGTAGTGGGCGGAGTGCTCACCGCCGAAGATCGCGCCCGTCCGCGCCATCTCGGCCTTGATGAAGGAGTGGCCGACGCGGGTGCGGGCCGGTGTGCCGCCGTTCTCCCGGACCACCTCGGGGACGGACCACGACGTGATCAGGTTGTGGATGATCGTGCCCGCGCCGCCGTTCTTGGCCAGCTCGCGCGCGGCCACCAGGGCGGTGATCACCGACGGGGACACCGGGTCGCCGTTCTCGTCGACGACGAAGCAGCGGTCGGCGTCGCCGTCGAAGGCGATGCCGAGGTCGGCGCCCTCCTCGCGGACGCGCTTCTGGAGATCGACGATGTTGGCGGGGTCGAGGGGGTTGGCCTCGTGGTTCGGGAACGTGCCGTCCAGCTCGAAGTACATCGGGACGAGGGTCAGGGGCAGGCCGGCGAAGACCGTGGGCACCGTGTGGCCGCCCATGCCGTTGCCCGCGTCGACGACGACCTTCAGCGGGCGGACCGCGGTCAGGTCGACGAGGGAGCGGAGATAGGCCGCGTAATCCTCCAACGTGTCGCGCCGGGTGATCGTTCCCGGCGTCGGGGCTGGTTCCGGGGCGCCCGACTCCAGCCATCGCTCGGCCAGTTCGCGGATCTCGGCGAGGCCGGTGTCCTGGCCGACCGGGGCCGCGCCCGCACGGCACATCTTGATGCCGTTGTACTGCGCCGGGTTGTGCGAGGCCGTGAACATCGCGCCCGGGAGGTTCAGGGCGCCCGAGGCGTAGTACAGCTGGTCCGTCGAACAGAGGCCGATCTCCGTGACGTCCGCGCCGCATGCGGCCGCGCCGCGCGCGAAGGCACGGGACAGGCCGGGCGACGACGGACGCATGTCGTGGCCGATCACGATCGCGTCCGCGGCGGTCACCCGGACGAAGGCGGCGCCGAAGAGTTCGGCCAGCGTCTCGTCCCACTGGTCCGGGACCACCCCGCGTACGTCGTACGCCTTCACGATCTGCGACAGATCAGCAGCCACGGCCAACCCTCCTGAAAGTTCCATCGGTCGCCCCAAACTACCCGTCCCGGGTAAGGCGCCGATGTGGGAACGCCCAGTGGACCCCCAGACTTAATCTCAGGTCAGGCCGTCGCACCGCACGTCGAGGCGACGCCGGTAGGCGCAACACGCGCGCGGGCGGCTCAGTTGTCCGGGGAGCGCAGCACCCGCAGATGGCCGCGGCGGGCGACCTCCATCGGGTCCGCCGTGCGCGCGCCTGCGCCGCCCGCCTCGGCCGCGCGCTCCTGGGGGCGGGCCGCCTCGCGCACGGCGTTGGCGAGGGCTTCCAGGTCGTCCCCGGTGGGGCGGGCGGGTACGGAGCCGTCGAGGAGTCGTACGACCTCCCAGCCGCGCGGGGCGGTGAGGCGCTCGGAGTGATCGGCGCACAGGTCGTAGCAGTGGGGTTCGGCGTAGGTGGCGAGCGGGCCGAGGACCGCGGTCGAGTCGGCGTAGACGTACGTCAGCGTCGCGACGGCGGGTCGGCCGCAAGCGGTGCGCGAACAGCGACGTACAGGGCTCACGACGTTGGACGGTACCGCACTCTTGAGCGGGCCGCGACGACTCTCCACCAGGTCACTCCACCGTGTCGTGCTGTGAGACGCCCCACACACCCCTTTGAAGACGCCCTGCTGACCTGCGGGGACGGACCACTCCGGCGTCATGGACGGGTCCCCATCCGGTCATGGGTAGGCACAAACAGCGTCAAATGCCTTGAGCTCGACGGTCTTGGAGAGATACGGAAACGAGCCCAACCTTGGCTGGAATGGTCATGTGGAGACAAGCCGTACGGGTGGCCGGTTGCCGTCCGGTCGGCGGCCCCCTTGCCGCGTGGAGGCGGGGCGGCCGGACCGCGCGGGGACTACGCTTCACCAGTGATGGACAACCGTGTACCGCCCCGTGCCGCCGGCCCCGGGCCCCGTCGTCGTGATCGCCACGGTCGGGGCATGCGCGGGCCGATCGCGCCACCCCAGGTGCCGCTGGCGGCGAGCCGTGCCGAGGCGTTCGCGGATCTGGTGCAGGACTCCGTGGAGCGACTCGAGCGACGGTGGCCGCAGCTCGCCGACATCGATTTCCTGGTGCTGGAGGTGCCCCGGCTGGACGGGCGGGCCGGCGAGGGCTGGAGCGACGACGCGGTGCCGCTCGGCGGGACGATCCCCGCCCGCGAGGGTCGCCGCGCCCGGGTCGTGGTCTACCGGCGGCCGGTCGAGATCCGGACCAAGGGGCGGGACGAGCGGGCCGCACTGGTGCACGAGGTGGTCGTGGAGCAGGTGGCAGAGCTGCTGGGGCTCACCCCGGAGACGGTGGACCCCCGCTACGGCGAGGACTGAGCGAGCCGGGGCTCGCCGGACGGCCGGCTGACCGGACACCCGGCTGACCGGACGCCGGCGAACCCCGGTCGGGCCAAGGACCGCTGCTTCCGCGGCACCGACTACTTCTGCAGCACCGACAGATCCTGGTCCGCCTCCGGTACGGCCACCGTCCCCCGGTCGTCCGGGAGGATCTGCACGGTGAAGCCGGGGACGCCCTCCGCCGTGGCCGCCAGGGTGCGGGCGGCGTAGACCGGACCGCCGGACAGCGGCTCGACCGTCAGCGCGTACGTGCCCTTGAGACCGGCCGGGACCGGGGCGTCGACGTCCTGGGTGGTGCCCGCCTTGATCGTGTACGTCTTCGTCACCGGCGTGCCCCCACCACTGCCCGCCGAGGCCGTGACCTTGACCCTCGCGGCGGCGGTGGGCGCGGTGACGGACAGCGTCGTGCCCTTGCCGCTGTTGTCGGCGGACGTCGCGCGCGTGCCGACCGGGCTGGTGGCGGGGATGAACGCCGTCTCCTGCTTGGCGCCCTTGCCCCGGGTGACCCGGAGTGCGGCGACGACCGGGACCGACCTGTCCGTCGGGGTCAGGACCAGGGAGCCCGCCTCACCGCGCGTGACGTCGCCCAGGTCGAGCGCCGACGTCATGCCCGACTTCACATGCAGGGTCTCGTTCCCGGCGGGGGTGATCAGGCCGCCGGGAGAAGCGAGGCGGACCTTCAGGTCGGCGTCGGCGTCGCCGGGAGTGAAGGCGATCAGGCGCACGGCGGTGGCGTCCTTCGGGATGCCGGGCAGGACCAGGGTGCCCGCCGGGTCGGCGGACGCGGCCAGCCAGTCGCCACCGATCTTGTCGTCCAGGGCCTGCACGGCCGCGGCGACCCGTCCGCTGCGCACGCTGACGTGCACGGTCAGGTTGGTCTGCCGCTCGTCGCTGAGCGTGGACAGCAGGACCGGCTCGCTGGAGTGCGGCTGGACCGTGATGCCCTCCCCGACCGTGGACTTGATCGCGCCGTCCTTGCCGTAGAGCTCGATGTCGACGACGGCCGGAGCGTCGTCGGGGTTGGTGAGGTGCACGTAGTCGGTGCGCTCGGCGTCGGTACTGGCACCGGGGAACCAGAACTCCGTGTCCGGGGCCGTGCAGTTGACGCCCTGGAGCCCGCGTCCGCTGCCCGCGGCGACCTCGGTGGTCTCCTGGACGGTCCAGCCCGGCGCGAACCTCCCGTCGGCGGCACCGATGAGCGCGGGCGAATCGGCGCCGGAAGTGTCACCGGTGGCCGGGGTGCCGGGCTGCTTGGGGGTCAGGACGGGCTTGGCGGTCTTCGACTTGTCCTTGCCCTTGGTGGAGCCGCTCGTCCCGTCAGCCGACTCCTCCGTGGCCGACCGGAGTTCGGCCTTGCCGCCGCTCGCCGTGCCCTTCGTGACGGGGGTGAAGGACGTGTACGAGGTCTCGGCGATGTCGGAGCTGCTCGGGGCCGGGCACAGCAGGCTCGTGCGCTCCACGGGCAGCTGGGCCGCCGCCCGGGCGGTCGGCGCGCCGGACGCGTCCGGCGTCTCGAGCGCGGCGAACCCGGTGACGGCGGCCAGCGCGGCGGTGCCGGCGATCAGGGACAGGGTGGTGCGCTTCACTGCTGGCTCCCGTCGGGGCGCTCGCTGCCGGTGGTGCCGTGGGGGTGGGGCTGCTCCGGGTCATAGGCCTGGTCGTAGCCCTGCTGGTACGTCGGGTCGTACGGCATCTGCCCGCCCTGTCCGCCGTAGGCGTACGGGTCGTACTGGCCGCTCTGGTACGGGTCGGCCTGGTACGCCTGCTGGTCGTAGCCGCCCGTCTGGTACTGCCCGGCGCCCTGGTACTGGTCGCCGTAGGCGGGGTAGCCGTCGCCCGTGTAGCCCGACGCGTCCCAGTCGCCGTAGGACTGCTGGTGCGGGACGGCGGCGGGTGCCTCCTCGGGAGGAGGCACGCTGCCGGGGTCGGACTCGTCCGCGTCGGCGGCCTCCTCGGCCTCGGCCTGGGCCCGCAGACGGCGGGCGCGGCGGCCCTCGCCGGCGGCGGGCTGGGCGGGGACGGTCTCCTCCTCGGGGAGGTCGTCGTCGATGTCGCGGCGACGGCCCGGCAGGGCGAGCACGACGAGGACGACGGCGAGTGAGCCCTGGGCCCACAGCCAGCCGGTGTGGCCGACAGGTGCGTCGTAGGTGACGTCCAGCCGTCCCCCGGTGGAGGGGAGTTCGAAGCCCTGGGCCCAGCCGTCGACCGTGGTGCGGGTGAGCGGCCTGCCGTCCAGGGTGGCGGTCCAGCCCTCGGCGGCGGAGTCGGCCAGGCGCAGCACCCGGCCGTCGGAGCCGGTCGGAATGGTGGTGTGGATCTCGACGGGTCCGGCGGCGACCGGCTGTGCGGTGCCCGAGCCCGAGGCGGGCACGATCGCGGCCCGCGAGACCTGCTGGTCGACGCGCCACAGCGCGCTGCCGCTCTGCTGGCTGAGCCGGCTCAGGCCGGGCGTGGCGTCCAGGACGCGGGTGACCTCGCGGGGCGCGCCCTTGTGGACCAGGACATAGCGCACGGCGAAGCCGCCGAGCTGGTTCGCCTGGTCGGCGCCGGAGCCGGCGACGAGGTTGGCGACGACCTTGTCGAGCTTGCCGTTCTCACCGTCGGCGGCGGCCAGTTCGGCGTCGCCCATGCGGGCGCCGGAGCCGCGGACCAGGGTGTAGCGGACGCGGGCGGTGGATTCGCTGTCGAGGACCAGGGTGCGGGCCTGGTCGCGGGTGCCGCTCTCCTCGGCGACGAACGCGGGCACCTGCACCGGGTCGCGCCGCTCCACGGGACCGTCGGCGCCGCCGATCATCCAGCCGGCGGCGACGAGCAGCGGGCCCGCGGCCGAGGCGAGCGCGATCAGCGCGGCCACCGGCTGGCGCCAGCCGAAGTTCTGCTCGGCCACGCGCGCGCGTGCCCCGTCGGCGCCGAGCGCGGCGGCGGCCAGCAGGGCGAGGCCGTAGACGAGGGTCGCGGGGCCGGCCCAGGTGGAGCTGTTGGACAGGGCGGCGAAGACGAGGCCCACCAGCGCGACCGCCCAGGCCGTCCGGATTCCCAGCTGTCGCTCGGAGCGCATCAGGGCGGCCAGCGCGGCCAGGACGATGCCGAGGAGCATCAGCCCGTCCACGGTGCCGGGGCCGCCGGGGCTGGCGCCGAGCAGGTCGAGGGCGGAGGCGGCCGAGGAGCCGTACTCCAGTCCGGCCTCCTTGAAGAAGCCGAACGGGAGCAGGGTCAGCGACCAGGGCGCGAGGACCAGCAGCGGGGTGCCCAGCTGGACCAGGAAGCGCAGGCCGTGGGCGATGGGGTCGCGGCGGCGCACGGCGAGTACGCCGATGCCCAGGATCAGTGCGATCGGCCACACGATCGGTGTGAAGGCGGTGGCCATGGTCAGCAGCAGCGCGTAGGCCCAGGTTGCGCGCCAACTGCCGCGTGCGCCGGAGGAGTTGGCCAGGCCGGCGGCGGCGGTGCCCGCGCGGGCGAGGAGCGGCAGCAGGACGGCGAGGACGGCGGTGCCGATGCGGCCGCCGGCCAGGGCGCCGGTGGCGGCGGGCAGGAAGGCGTAGGCGACGGCCGCCCACGCGCGCAGCAGGCGGGACTCGACGAGCGGGCGGGAGGCGAAGTACGCGGTGAACCCGGCCAGTGGCACCGAGCCGACGAGCAGGACCGTGACCGCGAGGCCGGTCGAACCGAACAGCGTGGAGGCCAGCATCGCGACGAGGGCGAGGTAGGGCGGCGCGGCAGGGGTGCCGCCCGCGCCCACCGGGTGCCAGGCGTCCAGGTAGCGGGACCACAGCTCCTCGGAGTCGCCCGGGGCCGGCAGCAGGGCGCCGCCCGCGAGCGCGCCGCCGCCCAGGAGCGCGCGGCAGGCGACGAGCGAGACGAGCAGCAGCACCAGGAAGAGCATCGGACCGGGCTTGCGGACGATGCGCTTGACACGGGCGAACTGCTCGATCTCCAGGAAGTCGGCGTCGTCGCCGCCGGGCCCGGACTCGACCGCCCCGCCGTGCCGTCCTGCCGAGGAGGCCTCGGTGTCGGAGCCGCCGAAGAAGTCGCCGGCGACCTGCTCCACGGTGGCCCGCACGGTCGCGCCCGGTGGCGGGAACAGCTGCCGCAGCTCGCCCTTGTCGATCTGCGGACGGCCGCGCCTGCGCCGTCCGGCGATGATCCGCTCGGGCCGCAGCAGGGTGCCCAGGAGGCCGCGGATCTCGTCGACGGCCTGTCCGGGGACCTTGCCGACGAGATAGGCGGCGGTCCTCACGAACGTGCCGAGCACCACACGCAGCAGCACCCAGGGCAGCACCGCCGTGCGCGTGTTGACGAGGAGGGTGTAGACGGCGCCCGCCTTGTCGACCTTGTGCGGGGAGGCCGCGGTGCGGCCCAGGCAGTCGACGGTGCGGCGCTCGCGGGAGGCGGCCTCGGCGTGCCGTACGACGGCGTCGGGGGCGATGAGGACGCGGTGTCCGGCCGAGTGTGCGCGCCAGCACAGGTCGACGTCGTCGCGCATCAGGGGCAGCCGGCGGTCGAAGCCGCCGAGTTCCTCGAAGACGTCGCGCCGGATCAGCATGCCGGCGGTGGACACCGACAGCACGGGCCGTACGTGGTCGTGCTGGCCCTGGTCCTGTTCGCGGCGGTCGAGGCCGGTCCAGCGGCGGCCGGAGTTGGCGATGGTGACGCCGACCTCCAGGAGCTGCCGGCGGTCGTACCAGCCGCGCAGTTTGGGGCCCACGACGGCCACGTCGTCGCGGCCCAGCTCCATCTCGTTGTCGACGACACGCAGCAGCTGTGCGAGGGCGTCGGGGTCGGGGGCGCAGTCGTCGTGCAGCAGCCACAGCCACTGGATCGGCTCCCCGTGCGGGAGCTCGGGCAGGTCGTAGGCGTCGTCGCGCCAGGTGCGCGTGACGGGGTCCCAGCCGCTGGGCCGCTTGAGATACGGCAGCTCGTCCGGGGTGAGCACGGGCGCGCTGCGGTTGGCCTCCTCGACGGCCTGGCCGAAGCCGGTGCGCCGGGCGAGGTGGAGCACGCGGTCGGCGCCGAGGGCGTCGGTGACCAGCCGGGCGGAGTCGTCCGCACTGCCGGTGTCGGCCGCGATCGCGTACTGAACGGGGCGCTCCTGGCCGAGCAGCCCGGTGAGCGCGTCGGGCAGCCAGCGGGCGCCGTCGTGGGAGACGAGGACCGCGGTCACCACATGACGCGGAGACTCGGGCTGGTGGGCCGGGTCAAACACTGCGGTGGCAGCGTCGTGTTGGGCTGCCGTATGGCTGTGCACGGACATCGAGGTACGGGCCCCGGTTCGATGGACTGCGGTGGACGCCTGTGCCCCGAGGGGGCAGCGGGGCGTCTCGGACGAGCGACCACACTATCGGCTGGGCAGCAAGACGGCCCGCCGCCTGTGGATAACCCACCGGCGACGGGCCGTTCGTGAGGCGTACGAGACGTGTATGGATGCGTGTACGAGACGTGTACAGGTGAAGGACCTGTGCGGTCTTTTCAGACGGCGGCCTTCTTCAGCCGGCGGCGCTCCCGCTCGGACAGACCGCCCCAGATCCCGAAGCGCTCGTCGTTGGCCAGGGCGTACTCGAGGCATTCGGAGCGCACCTCGCAGGCGAGGCAGACCTTCTTGGCCTCTCTGGTCGAGCCGCCCTTCTCGGGGAAGAAGGACTCGGGGTCGGTCTGGGCGCACAGTGCGCGCTCCTGCCAGCCGAGTTCCTCGTCCGCGTCGTCGACCAGCAGTTGCTGCACCAGCTCGGTCATGTGCGCCCCTCGTCTGTCTTTCGCGTCCCCGTGATGTAGCCGTTACCGATTCCGGCTGAACGACACGAGTGAAATTACAAGTGTGCTGCTCCGGGCGAGTCAAGCCGGGATCTGCTATTGGGCCCGTTATTCACTCTGCGGAACCAAGGCCATGCGGAAAGTGTTCAAATCGCCATAAACCTTGACATGCAGACGAGGCCCGGGAGGGACGCCGACCCCACACAGACACTTGTACGGAGAAGGACGCCCAGGAGTTCGATCGCGTTCCGACGAGACTCGTGCGCCCGGTTGTGCGCCATGTGTCCGGGTGTCCCACAGAACAAACCCTTCACCCTGGAGATGCACCGGATGAGGTGAAACGTGTCCCACATACCGGTCGCCGAGTTGACAGTGCGGGTGTGAACCGATGTCCTTGGGGGCATGCTCGCGAACTTGGCTCTCACCTCGACCCGCACCGCCGGGTCCCACGGTGCTGCCCACGTTCGCTGTAGCTGTTGTTGCTGTTCCAGCTGTTGAGCCCAACGCGCTCCGGCTGTCCTTGAGTCCATCCCGACTCGGCTGCTGTCCCCTTTCCCGACCCTGATCCAGGGCCACCCCTTCCGTCCGTGACCCGGGCGGACGGCACGCGAGACCCCAGCCCCCACTCTTCCGCCGAGGACCCACCCCACCCCCATGAACAGCGACAACGACCTCCAGATCGCCGGCGACATCCTCGAAGTCCCGCACCTGCTGCAGCCCCCGCGCGAGCACCCGGCCACCGTCGCCGAGTTCGTCGGCCTGGCCCGCACCATCGCCGCCGACCGCTCCCAGTGGGAGCACCTCGTCCGGTACGACGCCACGACGCGCTGGTACCACCGGCTCCGCACAGGCCCCGGCTACGAGGTGTGGCTGCTGTCCTGGGTGCCGGGACAGGGCAGCGGGCTGCACGACCACGGCCGGTCCTCCGGCGTGCTGACCGTCCTGGAGGGCACGCTGACCGAGCGGACCGAGCGGGGCACGCGCGCGTTGGGGTCGGGCGCGCAGCGGGTGTTCGCGCCGGGGTATGTGCACGAGGTCGTCAACGACACGCTGGAGCCGGCGGTCAGCCTGCACGTCTACTACCCCGGCCTGACCGAGATGCCCATGCACACGGCCCCGCACTGCGAGGCGGGCGCGCAGCCCCGCCGGGTGACTGCCTGACGCTCAGCTGCCCGACACTCGGCTGCCTGACGCGTTGTCGTACCCGCCTGCCAGAATTGCTCCCATGCGCATTGTGGTTCTGGCAGGCGGCATCGGTGGTGCCCGGTTCCTGCGCGGTCTGAAGCGAGCCGTGCCGGACGCGGACGTCACGGTCATCGGCAACACCGGCGACGACATCCACCTCTTCGGGCTCAAGGGCTGCCCGGACCTCGACACGGTGATGTACACGCTCGGCGGCGGCATCAACGAGGAGCAGGGCTGGGGGCGGGCCGAGGAGACCTTCCACCTCAAGGAGGAGCTCGCGGCGTACGGGGCCGGGCCGGGCTGGTTCGGGCTCGGCGACCGGGACTTCGCCACGCACATCGTGCGGACGCAGATGCTGAGCGCCGGTTATCCGCTGAGCGCGGTGACCGAGGCGCTGTGCGACCGCTGGAAGCCGGGCGTGCGGCTGATCCCGATGACCGACGACCGCGTCGAGACGCATGTCGCGGTCGAGGCCGACGGCGAGCGCAAGGCGGTCCACTTCCAGGAGTACTGGGTGCGGCTGCGGGCGTCGGTCCCGGCGGAGGCGGTCGTGCCGGTCGGGGCCGAGCAGGCCAAGCCCGCGCCCGGGGTGCTGGAGGCGATCGCGGAGGCGGACGTGATCCTCTTCCCGCCGTCCAACCCCGTCGTGTCCATCGGCACGATCCTGGCCGTGCCCGGCATCAGGGAGGCGATCGCGGACGCCGGGGTGCCGGTGGTGGGCCTCTCCCCCATCGTCGGGGACGCGCCCGTGCGCGGGATGGCCGACAAGGTGCTCGCGGCGGTCGGCGTGGAGTCCACCGCGGCGGCGGTGGCCGAGCACTACGGCTCGGGGCTCCTCGACGGCTGGCTCGTCGACACCGTGGACGCCGGTTCGGTGGAGCGGATCGAGACGGCCGGCATCCGCTGCCGGGCCGTACCGCTGATGATGACCGATACGGACGCGACCGCGCAGATGGCCCGGGAGGCGCTGGCGCTGGCCGAGGAGGTGCGGGGAGCTTGAGCGAAAAAGCACCCGAGTACCGGGTCTGGGCCGTCGGCGGGATTCCCGAGATCCAGCGGGGCGACGACCTCGGGAAGCTCATCGCCGCCGCCGAACCCGGGCTGCTCGACGGGGATGTGCTCCTCGTCACCTCCAAGATCGTGTCGAAGGCGGAGGGCCGGATCGTCGAGGCGGCCGACCGGGAGGCGGTGATCGACGCCGAGACCGTGCGGGTCGTGGCCCGGCGCGGGCCGCTGCGGATCGTCGAGAACCGGCAGGGCCTGGTCATGGCGGCCGCCGGGGTCGACGCCTCCAACACCCCTTCGGGGACGGTGCTGTTGCTGCCGGAGGATTCGGACGCGTCCGCGCGGGCGATCCGGGACGGGCTGCGCGACGCCCTCGGTGTGGACGTCGGAGTCGTGGTCACCGACACGTTCGGGCGACCGTGGCGCGCGGGGCTGACGGACGTCGCGATCGGCGCCGCGGGGGTACGCGTGCTGGACGATCTGCGTGGGGGCACGGACGGGTACGGCAATCCGCTCAGCGCCACGGTCGTGGCCACGGCGGACGAACTCGCCGCCGCGGGCGACCTCGTCAAGGGCAAGGCGGCGGGCCTGCCGGTCGCCGTGGTGCGCGGGCTGCCGCACGTGGTGGGCGGGGACCACGAGGAAGGGGCACGGGCGATGGTGCGCGACGCGCGCGACGACATGTTCCGGCTCGGCACCTCCGAGGCGGTACGGGAGGCGGTGACCCAGCGGCGTACCGTACGGGCCTTCACCGACGAACCCGTCGACCCGGGGGCGGTACGGCGGGCCGTGGCCGCGGCGGTGACCGCGCCGGCCCCGCACCACACCACGCCGTGGCGCTTCGTCCTGCTGGAGTCCGAGGAGTCCCGGACCCGGCTGCTCGACGCCATGCGCGACGCGTGGATCGCCGACCTCGCGCGGGATGGCAAGACGGAGGAGTCGATCGCCAAGCGGGTGCGGCGCGGGGACGTGCTGCGCAACGCGCCCTATCTGGTCGTGCCCTGTCTCGTCACGGACGGCTCGCACACCTACGGCGACACGCGGCGGGACACGGCCGAGCGGGAGATGTTCGTGGTCGCCACGGGCGCGGGCGTGCAGAACCTTCTGGTCGCGCTGGCCGGGGAGCGGCTCGGTTCGGCCTGGGTGTCGTCGACGATGTTCTGCCGGGACGTGGTGCGCGAGGTGCTCGGGCTTCCGCAGGACTGGGATCCCATGGGGGCGGTGGCGGTCGGACATCCGGCCGAGGCGCCGCGGCCCCGGCCGGAGCGGGAGGCGGGGGCGTTCATCGAGGTCCGGTGACCGTGCCGTACGACCGCCCGGTCTCGGCCGTACGACCGCCTAGTCTCGTAGGACAGCTCCGGCATCCCAGGGGATCACTCGTGGCAGGACGTTTCGCTCCGCGGCCCACGCGTACGACCGTGCGCGGTGGGCATGTCGCCGTGCCCGCCGGGACGGGGGTGCCACGGCAGACCGGCGGGGCCGGGCGGGTGCGCAGGTGGGTGCCGGAGGGGACGCTCGATCTCGGGCTGGTGCTCGGGCCGCTGCGGCGCGGACCGGCCGACCCGACGTTCCGGGCCATGCCGGACGGGTCCGTGTGGCGGGCCAGCCGGACACCCCTCGGGCCGGGGACGCTGCGGGTGGCGGTGTACGGCGGTGAGGTGCGCGGAGAGGCATGGGGACCGGGAGCCGAATGGCTGCTGGAACGGTTGCCCGAGTTGCTGGGCGCCGCCGACGACCCCGACGCCTTCGCGCCGCGGCACCGGCTGGTGGCGCTTGCCCGGCACCGGCGGCCCGGGCTGCGGCTGACGCGGACCGGGCTGGTGCTGGAGTCGCTGATTCCGTCGATTCTGGAGCAGAAGGTCACGACCGACGAGGCGTACCGGGCGTGGCGGCTGCTGGTGCGGAAGTTCGGGGAGCCGGCGCCGGGGCCCGCGGCGGGCGCACGGCTGTGGGTGATGCCCGAGCCTCGGACGTGGGCGCTGATTCCGTCCTGGGAGTGGCATCGGGCCGGGGTCGACAACAAGCGGGCGTCGACGATTCTGCGGGCCGTGCGGGTCGCTGCGCGGCTGGAGGAGGCGGTCGGGATGGAGCCGGCGGCCGCGCAGGCGCGGTTGGAGGTCGTGCCGGGGGTCGGGCCCTGGACGTCGGCGGAGACCGTGCAGCGCAGTCATGGGGCGCCGGATGCGGTGACCGTCGGGGATCTTCATCTGCCGGGGATCGTGGGGTGGGCGCTGGCCGGGGATCGGTATGCGGACGACTCCGTGATGCTGGAGTTGTTGGAGCCGTATGCCGGGCAGCGGCATCGGGCGGCTCGGTTGATTCTGTTGAGCGGGAAGACGCCGGCGCGGCGTGCTCCGCGGATGCCTCGGGGGGACATCGGTCGGTTGTGAGGTGTGGGTCGGCTGGGTGGGCGCCCGGTGCTGGTGCTGGGCGGGGGTTCGTCGCGCAGCCCGGCGCTGCGGGGTGTCTCCCCCAAGCTCTCAACTTCGTTCGAGCAGGGGGACCCCCACCGCCCACCCGTGCCGCCCCAGCGGCACGACTGCCCGCAGCCGCGCCGCCTATTGGTCCGACGAGAAGCGGACTGCTCTCGCTGGGATTTGGGCGTCGCACCACACCCGTGCTCCCTCGCGGAGTTCGTTGTCCGGGCCCACGATCGCGCCGTCTCCGATGACCGTGCCGGTGAGGACCGAGCGTTCGCCGACGCGGGCTCGGGTGCCGATGAGGGAGTCGGTGATGACGGCGCCGGGTTCGATGACGGCGCCGGGGAGGATCGTGCTGCCGAAGACCCGTGCCCCCTCCGCGACGAACGCGCCCTCGCCCACCACCGTGCCGCCGGTCAGCTTCGCGTCCGGCGCCACCCGTGCCGTCGGCAGGATCAGCCGGTCGCCGCAGCGGCCCGGGACCGCGGGGGACGGCGCCCGGCCGAGGACCAGGTCCGCCGAGCCGCGGACGAAGGCGGCGGGGGTGCCCAGGTCGAGCCAGTAGGTGGAGTCGACCAGGCCCTGGAGGTGGGCTCCGGCGGAGAGGAGGCCCGGGAAGGTCTCCCGTTCCACCGACACCGGGCGGCCCGCCGGGATCGTGTCGATGACCGAGCGGCGGAAGGCGTACGCCCCCGCGTTGATCTGGTCGGTGACGATCTCCTCCGGTGTCTGCGGCTTCTCCAGGAAGGCGAGCACCCTGCCCGTCTCGTCCGTGGGGACCAGGCCGTAGGCGCGGGGGTCGGTCACCTTCGTCAGGTGCAGGGACACGTCCGCGCCCGTCGACTCGTGCGTGCGCACCAGCGCCCTGATGTCCAGGCCCGTCAGGATGTCGCCGTTGAACACCAGCACCGGGTCGTCGGGGCCCGAGTGGAGGTGCGCGGCCGCGTTGCGGATGGCGCCGCCCGTGCCGAGGGGCTCCTCCTCGGTGACGTACTCGATGTGCAGGCCGAGCGCGGCGCCGTCACCGAAGTACGGCTCGAACACCTCGGCCAGATAGCTCGTCGCCAGCACGATGTGCTCGACGCCCGCCGCTCTCGCGCGGGCCAACTGGTGTGTGAGGAACGGGACTCCGGCTGCCGGGACCATGGGCTTGGGCGTGTGCACCGTGAGCGGACGGAGCCGGGTGCCTTTGCCGCCGACCAGGAGGATCGCTTCTGTCACCTGTCGTCTCTGCTTCCTGCCGGGACCGGCCGAAGTGTGTTTCGGCCGGCCAGTGTATGCAGACCGTCCGACGGCGCCCTCGATGGCCACGCGGTGTCCCGCGACATCGGCATGCGGTTTCCCCCGGCTGTCCCCGACGGCGATGCACGCGCGCCCCGGCCTCAGCGCCCCTGGTAGCGGGCCGCGTCGGAACGGGCGGTGCCGAGCTTGGAGTAGAGCTTCTTTCCTGGGCACTGCGTGGCGAACCCGTCCCGATGGCCGGAGATCACGTTCAGTCGTACGTTCTTCCCCTTTGGGTAGAGATTGCCACCACCCGACGTCAGATATGTCTTTCCGCGCGGATTGATCCCGTAGAGCCCGAGCTTCCACGCGGTGAGTTTGGCGATGGCCTTCACCGCCGCGGAGGCCGGCTTGGTCGTGCCGTAACTGCCGAGGACCGCGATGCCCATGGTGTTCGAGTTGAAACCGCGGGTGTGTGCGCCCATGACCGCCTTGGCGGCACCCCCGGCCCGGCCCTCGTAGATGTTTCCGCACTTGTCGACGAGGAAGTTGTAGCCGATGTCCCGCCAGCCCATGCTCTTGACGTGATAGCGGTAGATACTGCGAATGACGGACGGGGCCTGTGAGCAGGTGTACTTGTTGCCCCCCGCGCTGTGGTGCACGAAGGCGGCCTTGACCTTCTTCGTGTAGACGAAGCCGCGTTCGCGCAGGCTCTCGTCCGCGCCCCAGCCGTGCCGCGTCACGATCCGGGGGCGCGGTCCGATGTACGGCTTCGCGCTCTGGGCCTGGGTCAGTTCGCCCGACCGCAGGGCCAGCAGTTCGATCTCGGTGTCCCGCCGGTTCAGCGCGGGGATCTCGGCGGCTCCCAGACGGGTCAGCGCCAGGTCGGTGTTGACGGCGGAGGCGGCGATGTCACCCAGGCTGTCTGTGCGGGCGACCTCACCCGGGGGGACGTCAGTCCCCGGTGAGTCGGCGCGGGGCCCGGCGGCGGGGCGGCCCACGGGCGCCGGCTCCGTGCCGGGGTCGACGAGTTCCAGACGCAGCCCCGAGGGGAGAAGGGGCCGGCCGGCGGCGCCGTCGCGGCCGTGGCCCGCCGCCTCTTCGGCAGCCGCGCGCACGCGCACCTCCACGCCGTTCGAGTCGCCGACCCACAGCGGTGCCGTCGCGCCACGCACCCGGCCCGAGGTGCGCTCCGCCGTGCCCGGGTCGGCGCCGTCCTCGTTGTGCGTCTCGACGTCCTGCCAGCCCGACCAGGCGCCGCCCGCCGCGTCGCGGGTGCGGACCTGGACCCCGCCGCGGAGTTCGGCGTCCGGGTTGTCCCAGATGACACCGACCAGGGAGAAGTGACGCACGTTCCGGCGGTGCAGGCCCTGTTCGGGGGCCACTCCGTGGACGCGGTCGCGGGTGAGGGGGACGAGCGGGAGCGACTGGGTGGCGCCGGCGACGGCAGGCGACGGGAGTCTCATGGGTGCGGCGGCAGCCGCGGGCAGGGTCGGCGGGAGGGTGAGGGCGGCCGCGCAGGTGACACCGGCCGAGGAGACACCGAGCGAGGAGGCGAGGAATCCATGCATGCCCCTCATCCTGGATATATCCATATAATCCTGTCCATTTGGAAATTGACGGGTCGTCGGGTTCTGTTCCTCCGAACCGGTGGCCCCGCCGCCCGGTGAGCGGCCCCCGCGCCGCGTACGCTTGCGCGGGTGAACGCCACCGATCGCACCCCTGCCGACCTGCTGCGTTCCGCGCTCGCCGCGGATCCCGGACGCCCCCTGGTGACCTTCTACGACGACGCCACGGGCGAACGCGTCGAACTGTCCGTGGCCACCTTCGCCAATTGGGTGGCCAAGACAGCGAATCTGCTCCAGGGCGAGCTCGCCGCCGGGCCCGGCGACCGGGTCGCGCTGCTGCTGCCCGCGCACTGGCAGACGGCGGTGTGGCTGCTGGCGTGTTCGTCCGTGGGCGCGATCGCGGACGTGGCCGGTGACCCGGCGGCGGCCGATGTCGTCGTGAGCGGCCCGGACTCGCTGGAGGCGGCACGCGCCTGCCGCGGGGAGCGGGTCGCCCTCGCGCTGCGGCCGCTGGGCGGGCGCTTCCCGCAGCCGCCGGAGGGCTTCATGGACTACGCCGTCGAGGCGCCGAGCCAGGGGGACCGGTTCGCTCCGTTCGCGCCGGTGGATCCCGAGGAGCCGGCGCTGATCGTGGCCGGGGCGGAGTACACGGGGGCCGAGGTCGTGGACCGGGCCCGGACGGACGCGCCGTCGCTGGACCTGACCGGGCCCGGATCCAGGCTGCTCTCGGGGCTGTCGTACGACACGTGGGAGGGGCTGAGCGCGGGGCTGTACGCGCCGTTGGCCGTCGGCGGGTCCGTGGTGCTGTGCCGGCATCTGGACCGGCTGGACGAGGACGCGCTGGCCAAGCGGATCGAGAGCGAGCGGGTGACTGCGTCGCGTCACTGAGGGGGTGCGGAGGTCATGTGACGGCTGCCGGTCCGTCGTGGCCGGTCGCGCAGTTCCCCGCGCCCCTGAGGGAATCGCAGTCACCCGTATGGCGTAGTACCGGCCGCCTCGGCGCCCCACCCCGGGCCATCGTCGTAGGAGCAGGACGACACGCTCGTACGCCATGAGGGGTGGCCCGCCCGTGACCGACACTGCAGGTACGCCTTCCTCGGGCACCCTCGGTCCCGGTACGGGTGCCTCAGCCACCGGTGACGGGCTGATACGGCGGCGCCGTCGGCGCTGGACACAGGGTGCCGCCCTGGGAGGAGCCTTCCTGTTGCTCGCGGCGGGCGGGGCCGGATGGGCCGTGTACGCGAAGCTCAGCGGCAACATCACGGCCGACGAGGCGGCCGCGGCCGAGCTGGCTCGCTATGAGCGGGAGCGGCCCACCCCGCTGGTGCGCGGTGCGCAGAACATCCTGCTGATCGGGTCCGACACCCGCTCGGGCGCGGGCAACCGCAAGTACGGGCGGGATCAGGGGACGGAGCGGTCCGACACCGCGATCCTGCTGCACCTGGCGGCCGACCGGAAGAGCGCCACCGCGGTGTCCCTCCCCCGCGATCTGATGGTGCGCGTGCCGAGTTGCCGGCGGGCGGACGGCAGCCGCAGCGAGCCGACCTGGGCGATGTTCAACTACGCCTTCGCGGTGGGCGGTTCCGCGTGCAGCATCCGTACCGTGGAGAACCTGACGGACCTCCGGATCGACCATCATGTCGTCGTCGACTTCAGCGGGTTCAAGGAGATGGTCGACGCCGTCGACGGCGTGCAGGTGTGTCTGAAGGGGCCCATCGACGACAAGGCCGCCAAGCTGAAGCTGCCCGCGGGAAGGGTCACGCTCGACGGCGAGCAGGCGCTCGGCTACGTGCGGGCCCGCAAGTCGCTCGGCGACGGAAGCGACACCGACCGCATGGGCCGGCAGCAACGCTTCCTCGGGGCGCTGGTCAACAAGGTGCGGAGCAATGACGTACTGCTGAATCCCGTGAAGCTCTACCCCGTGCTGGACGCGGCGACCTCGTCGCTCACCACCGACCCGGAGCTGGCCAGCTTGCGCGGTTTGTACCAATTGGTGCGCGGACTGCGGGACATCCCCACCGAACATGTGCAGTTCCTGACCGTTCCACGGGAGTCGTACGCCCACGACGCCAATCGCGACCAACTGGTGGAGCCCGCGGCCGAGCGGCTCTTCTCGCGGCTGCGCACCGACAGGCCGGTGACCGTTTCCTCGAAATCAGCAACGAAGAGTGGCAATTCGGGCAGGGGCGGCAACGAGAAGAGCGACCCCTCCGCCGAACCCACATTCCACGGGACCACGGCCGCCGAGAACACCTGCGGGTAAAACGTGCGCCAAGACGACGAACTTTTGTTCCGAAGAATGAGGCGGATTGCCCGGTTGTAGGGACGTGGAATTTGTCACCGGCGTCACCCAACGCTGAACTGGGCGGATAGTGTGAGCGATCCGGTGCACCACGCCGCGAGCTCCGACCTGGGGTCGTGCACTGATTGACCGAGACCCGAGCGCCTTGAGGGGGGAAGGCGCCGCGTGGCCCCAACGGAGGATTCGGACAACCGTGGACGCGCAAGGCCGTGGGCGGGCGGACAACATCGATCCCGCAGACCAGTGGGTACTCAATCCGAGCACCGGTGAATACGAACTGCGACTGACTCCTTCCGCTCCGCAGTCGGCGGTCCCTGCCCCCCGTAGACCACGCAGTGGCAGCGGTTCGGCCGGCGGGGCGCGCGGCCGCAGGCCCGCGCCGAGGCGCGAGGAGTCCGAGACACCGAGCCGGGAGGTTCCGGCGCAGCGCAGGCACCGGGGCGAGCCCGAACCGCCGCCGGGGCGCCGCACCAGGCGGCCGGTGAAGACGAAGTCGAAGGCGAAGAAGATACTGCTGTGGACCGGCGGGGTGATGGCCTTCGTCCTGGTCGCCGTATCGGCCGCCGCCTACTTCTACATCCAGCACCTCAACGACAACATCACGTCCGTCTCCGACGACGGCGCGAGCACCGGTGGCTTCAGCAAGGACAAGGCGATCAACATCCTGCTGATCGGCACCGACAAGCGCACCGGCAAGGGCAACGAGGGCTACGGCGACGCCGGCAGCGTCGGTCACGCCGACACCAACATCCTGCTGCACCTGTCCAAGGACCGGTCGAACGCCACCGCGCTGAGCATCCCGCGCGACCTGATCGTGAACATCCCGGACTGCCCGACGAAGCAGCCCGACGGCTCCGAGAAGGTCATCCCGGGCACCGACAACGTCCGCTTCAACACCAGCCTCGGGCAGGACGGACGGACGCCCAGCTGCACCGTGCGCACCGTGACGGAGCTGACCGGGATCAAGCCGGACAACTTCATGGTCGCCGACTTCAACGCGGTCAAGACGCTGACCGAGGCGGTCGGCGGCGTCGACGTGTGCCTGGGCAAGAACATCGACGACCCGGACTCGCACCTGAAGCTGTCGAAGGGCACCCACAACATCTCCGGTGAGCAGGCACTGGCCTTCGTACGGACCCGGCACGCCGTCGGCTTCGGCGGTGACCTGAGCCGGATCGGGCTGCAGCAGCAGTTCCTGAGCGCGCTGATGCGCAAGCTCAGCTCCAACTCGACGCTCAGCAGCCCGACGAAGATGCTGAAGCTCGCGGAGACCGGCACCAAGGCACTGACCGTCGACTCCCAGCTGGACAGCATCGGCAAGCTGAAGGACCTCGGTCTGGAGCTGGGCAAGCTCAACCCGAAGAACCTGACCTTCACGACGGTGCCGGTCGTGGACAACCCGGCCGAGAAGGTCAAGGCGACCGTCGTCCTCAACGACGCGAAGGCCCCCGCGGTCTTCCAGGCGATCAAGGGCGATGTCTCCTTCACTGACGTGAAGAAGAAGCAGAAGGCCGCCAAGGACGCCCAGGCCGCCCGGCTCAAGGGCACCAAGGCCGACGCCTCCGAGGTGCGGGTGCGCATCCTCAACGGCGGGGCGGCGGCCGGCAGCGCGCAGGAGACCCTGCAGTGGCTGCAGAACGACGAGGGCGTGCTCAAGTCGGAGAACGCGGGCAACGCTCCGGCGGAGCTGAGCAAGACCACCCTCGAGTACGCTCCCGACCAGGCGGCCCAGGCGCGCAGGCTGGCCGCCATCATGGGTCTTTCCGGATCCGCGATGAAGCCCGGCAAGAGCGTGACCAATTCCCAGGGACTGCCCGCGATGACGCTGACCCTGGGCAAGGACTTCAAGGGTGCGGGTGTGTCCCTCACCACTCCGACAAAGGCGCCGGATGTTGATAAGTCCACGGCAGACAAGGTGACATGCGCCAAGTAGGTAACCCAACGGGTCCCTCGTGCGTCTAACCCGACGCGGGAGGGACCCGTTGTCAGGCGCAGGGTGGGGAGGGCAGGCAGTTGGCGCAGAGCAGTGTGCGGGGGGAGGTTCCTGCGGTGGAGGACACCATGTCGCTCACACCGAGGGAGCCGAGCGCGGACGGTGGCGGACGGCACGGCGGAGGGCGGCGCAGAGGCGGTCCGGACGGCGGCCCGCCGCGCCGCAGACGGCGTGTGCTGCGCTGGTCGGCCACGGTGCTCTCGGTGGTGATACTCGGCACGGCCGGCGCCGGGTACCTGTACTACCAGCACCTCAACGACAACATCCGCAAGGGCCAGCGCAGCAGCGGCGACTCCAAGGCGAGGCGGACCGAGCCCAACGCGGCCGGCCAGACGCCGCTGAACATCCTGCTGATCGGCTCCGACAGCCGTAACTCCGACGAGAACGTGAAGCTCGGCGGCAGCAAGGACAACCGCGGCAATCCGCCGCTCGGCGACGTGCAGATGCTCATCCACCTGTCCGCGGACCGCAAGAGCGCCGCGATGGTCAGCATTCCGCGGGACACCCGGGTCGACATCCCCAAGTGCACGGACCCAGGCACCGGCAAGACGTATCCGGCGACCAACGGCATCATCAACGAGTCGCTGGCCCGTGGCGGCGCCGGCTGCACACTGGCCACCTGGGAGAACCTCACCGGGGTCTACATCGACCACTGGATGACGATCGACTTCGCGGGTGTGGTGCGGATGGCCGACGCCATCGGCGGCGTCGACGTCTGTGTGAAGCAGAACGTGTGGGACCACCCGACGGCCTCGGTGCCGGGAGGCTCCGGCCTGAAGCTGACGGCGGGCTCGCACAAGGTCGAGGGCAAGCAGGCCCTGCAGTGGCTGCGCACCCGGCACGCCTGGGGCAGTGACCTGATGCGGGCCCGGGCCCAGCACATGTATCTGAACTCGATGATCCGCACGCTGAAGCACCAGAACGTCTTCACCGACACCGGGCGGCTGACGGACCTGGCCGAGGCGGCCACGAAGTCCCTGCAGGTCTCCGAGGAGATCGGCACGGTCAAGAAGCTGTACGACCTGGGCATGGAGCTCAAGTCGGTGCCGACGGACCGCATCACCTCGGTGACGATGCCGAACGTCGCGGACCCGCAGAACGCCGACCACGTCGTGCCGGACCCCACCAACGCCGCGAAGGTGTGGCAGATGCTCCGTGACGACGTGCCGCTCGACAAGAACGGCAAGGCGTCCGGCGCGAAGAAGAAGACCGGCACGAGCACGCCCACCAAGACGCCCTCGGTCGACCCGGGCCGGCTCGGCGTGCAGGTGCAGAACGCCACCCGCACCGCCACCGAGCTGCCGGTCGGCCAGCGGGCGAGCGCGATCGCCCAGGTGCTCGCGGGCAAGGGCTTCACCAGGGCCGCGGCGGACACGACGGCGACGCTGTCCGCGGACAAGACGGTCGTGCAGTACCCGAGCGCGGATCTGGAGGGTGACGCCCAGGCCGTCGCCAAGTCGCTGGGGATTCCGCTGAGCGCGGTGAAGAAGTCGACCGCCGTCTCGGGTGTCACCGTCGTCGTCGGCGCCGACTGGCGTACGGGCTCGGCGTACCCGAAGCAGTCCCCGCCGAAGGCCGGCGACCTGCCCAGCAACTCCGACGCCATCAACGGCTCGGACACCAAGCAGTGCATGGACGTCTACAAGGTCTACCAGTGGTAGTGCCGTCCGCGTAGCTCGCCCGGTGCCGGCGCCCGCCCCTGTCGCGGTGCGCCGGCACCGCGGTCCTCGTACGCACAGGTGGCTCATACATGTCTGCAGAACAATGCGGCGTGCTCGGGTGCTGAGGCCCGGCGCCGGTGGCAGGAGCGGGTGGGAGGGCACGCAGTGGTGCGGAGCAGTGTGCGCGGGGAGGTGACCCCGCTCGAAGGGCTCGACGCGGCTGACGCGGTCGACGGCGCGATGTTCCGCGCACCGCAGGGCCAGGACGTGCCGGGCGGCAACGGTGCCCGCAGGCCGCGCAGACGGCGTGTGCTGCGCTGGACGGCGGTGGTCCTGGCGATGGCGGTACTCGGCACGGCATGTGCCGGATACCTCTACTACCAGCACCTCAACGCCAACCTGAAGAAGGACGCGCTCAACATCGGCGACGCCAAGGACCGTGCGGCCGAGTCCAAGGCGAACGCGGCGGGCCAGAAGCCGCTGAACATCCTGCTCATAGGCTCCGACGCGCGGAACACCACGGAGAACCAGAAACTCGGCGGCGCCAAGGACACCTTCAACACGGCGCCGCGCGCCGACGTCCAGATGCTGGTCCATGTCTCGGCGGACCGCACCAACATGTCGGTGATCAGCATGCCGCGCGACACACTGCTGCAGATCCCCAGGTGCACGGACCCCGACACCGGCAAGGTCTACGCGGCGAGCACCTCACTGGCCATGACGAACGACTCCCTGGGCCGCGGCGGCCCCGGCTGCACGGTGGCGACCTGGGAGAAGCTGACCGACATCCACATCGACCACTTCATGATGGTCGACTTCTCGGGCGTGGTGTCCATGGCGGACGCGATCGGCGGTGTCCCGGTGTGCGTGGACGCCGACATCTACTCGCACACCTCCTCCGGCCACGGCTCGGGCCTGAAGCTGAAGAAGGGCACCACCTCCATCAAGGGCAAGCAGGCCCTGCAGTGGCTGCGCACGCGGTACGGCTTCGAGGACGGCAGCGACATCGCCCGGACCAAGGCGCAGCACATGTACATGAACTCGATGGTCCGCCAGCTGCGCGCCAACGCCACGCTCGGCAACCCCGGCAAGCTGCGCGACCTGGCCGAGACGGCCACCAGGGCGCTGACGGTGGACACCGGCCTGGGGACCGTGACGCAGCTCTACGACCTGAGCAAGGAGCTGAAGAAGGTCCCCACCAAGCGCATCACCATGACGACGATGCCGTGGGTGTACTCCTCGGACGGCAACCGGGTGCTGCCCGGACCCACTGACGCGGCGAAACTGTTCCGGCTGGTCCGTGAGGACATCGCGCTGGACGGCAAGGACAAGAAGAAGAGCGCGAAGACCGAGACGACCACCGACCCCGCCGCGGCGGACGACAGGATCGCGGTGCAGGTGCAGAACGGCACGCGGAGCGGCACCGAGGCCGCGGTCACCGGCCGGGCGGGCACGATCGCCCGGCTGCTCGCCGGCAAGGGCTTCGACCAGGCGGTCGCGGACACCTCCACGCCGCTCGGCGAGGACGAGACGGTCGTCCGCTACCCGAGCGCCGACCTGGAGGGCGACGCCCAGCGGGTCGCCCAGGCGCTCAGGATCCCGGCCACTCGGGTGAAGAAGTCGACGGACGTGTCCGGAGTCACGCTGGTGGTGGGCGCCGACTGGCGCTCGGGCACCGAGTACACCGCCGCGGAGGACGACGACAGGACACCGGAGTCGGCAGGCGCCCTCAACGGCGCGGACACCAAGGCCTGTATGCACGTCGACCCGGACTACACCTGGTAGTCCGGGCCGGAGCGGGTACGGCGGCGCTCAGTCGGCGGCGAGCACCGCCGGACGGCGGGACGCGATGACCCGCTTCGCCAGCGCCTTCGGGCTGGTCAAAAAGCCCCAGCCCCATGACATATGCATGGTGGCGAGGGCCACGGGGATCTGCAGCCGGGCCTTCAGCGGCAGCCCCTTGCCCGCCGGGAGCGACCCCGCGACGATCGCCGCGAGATACCCGCCGGGGATCACGAAGCCCAGCGGGGTCAGCGCCGCGCCGACCACGATGCCCGCCGCGATCGCGCACAAGGCGGTCGGCGGGGCGAGGTAGCGCAGGTTGATGGAGCCCTCGTGGTAGCGGGCGACCACATGCCGCCAGCGGCCGTAGTCCTTGTACTGCTTGGCGAGCGCCTTCACGCTGGGCCGCGGCCGGTACGACACCCGCAGCTCCGGCGAGAACCAGATCAGCCCGCCGGCCTCGCGGATGCGGAAGTTCAGCTCCCAGTCCTGGGCGCGGATGAACTCCTCGTTGTAGCCGCCCTGCCGCTCAAGGGCCTCGCGCCGGAAGACGCCGAGGTAGACGGTCTCGGCCGGGCCCGCCTCCCCGCCGGTGTGGAAGGCCGCGTTGCCGACGCCGATCTTCGAGGTCATCGCGGCCGCGACCGCGTGCTCCCAGTCGTTCTCGCCCTCGGCGTGCATGATGCCGCCGACGTTCTGCGCGCCGGTCTCCTCCAGCAGCCGTACGGCGGTCTCGATGTAGTTCGGCGAGAGCATGCCGTGGCCGTCGACGCGTACCACGATCGGGTGACCGGAGGCCTTGATCGCCGCGTTGAGGGCGGCGGGCGTGCGGCCCGTCGGGTTCGGAACGGTGTGCACGCGCGGGTCTTCGCGAACGAGCTCGGCGGCGATCTCGTCCGTGCGGTCCGTGGACGGACCGAGGGCGATCACGACCTCCATCTCGCCGGCGTACTCCTGCGCGAGGATCGCTTGGACGGCTCCGCGCAGATGCCGCTCCTCGTCGAGGACGGGCATGATCACAGAAACGGCGGGGAGCCGCACGTCGGGCTTGGCGTTCATAGGGGGCTCACGTTACCGCGAACGGGGGACACCGTTGCGCGCCACCGGTCCACTGCCTCGGGCCGGAGATCGTATGGGCCTACGGTTCTCAGGATCCCACGTACGGCCCCGGGGCCACGGCCCGAGCGGAGGTTTCCCCATGCCCGCCACGCCGCCACGCTCCCCGGCACGGCCGCAGCGCCGTCCACAACCGCCCCGGCCCACGCGTGCGCCGGTGCGGCCCGTACGGCGCAAGCGGCCGCGCTGGGCCATGCGGGCGGTGACGACCCTGTCCGTGGTGGTGCTCGCGTCCGCCGGGATCGGGCACGCGGTGGTCACCAGCCTCGACGCGGACATCGCCCGGGTCGACCCGTTCAGGGACATGAAGAACCGCCCGCAGGCGGGTCACGGCATGAACGTGCTGCTGGTGGGCACGGACGGCCGCGACAGGGTCACGGAGCAGGAGCGGCGGAAGTACCGGCTGGGCGGGGCGCCGTGCCACTGCACCGACACGATCATGATCGTGCACATCTCGGAGGGCCGGGAGCGGGCCAGCGTGGTGAGCCTGCCGCGCGACTCGTACGCCGAGCTGCCCGAGCACGTCGACGAGACCACCGGCGCCCGCCACGGCCCGCACCCGATCAGGATCAACGCGGCGTACGCGGAGGGCGGGCCGCAGCTGACCGTGCGCACGGTCGAGAGCATGACCCATGTGAAGATCGACCACTATCTGGAGGTCGACTTCACCACGTTCATGAAGACCGTGGACGTGCTCGGCGGGGTCAGGATCTGTACGACGAAGCCGCTCAAGGACTCCTACACCGGCCTCGACCTCGCGGCCGGCACCCACACGCTCATGGGCGGACAGGCCCTGCAGTACGTCCGCTCGCGGCACATCGACGGGGCGAGCGACCTGGGCCGGATGAAGCGCCAGCAGCGGTTCCTGGCGGCGCTGATCGAGCGGGCGACCTCGTCCGGGGTGCTGCTGAACCCGCTGAAGTTCCGTGATGTGACACGGGCCGTGCTGGAGTCGGTCCGGGCGGACCAAGGCTTCGGCACCGACGAGTTGCTGGACCTCGGCCGGGCGATGCGGAACTTCTCCCCGTCGTCCTCCGAGTTCATGACGGTCCCGATCGGCCGGATGGGATACGTCGTGCCGGGCATCGGCTCGACCCTGAAGTGGGACCAGCCCAAGGCGGACCAGCTGTTCCGGTCCCTGCGCGACGACAAGCCGCTGGCCGTGAACCGTCCGCCGCGCCTTCGGGCCGAGACGGTGGACGTGGCCCCGCAGCAGATCCGTGTGCAGGTGGAGAACGGCACCGGCACCGCGGGGCTGGCCAAGCGCGTCGACGCGGCCCTGGCCGCGACCGGCTTCGCCACCACCCACCAGCCCGCGACCTCGAAGGAACACTCCGTACGACGGACGGTGATCGTCTACGACCCCCGCTGGGACCGCTCGGCCAGATCCCTGGCGGCGGCGCTCCCGGGCAGCGAGCTGCGCGCGGACCCCGGGCGGGGGCCGCTCCTGAAGGTGATCGCCGGGTCCGACTTCAACGACGTGCGCAAGGTGAAGCCGGAGGACCCGCCCGAGGCGGAGTCCCAGGCGGTGCGGGGGGACGAGGTGGTGTGCGGGGCGTAGCGGCGACCCGCGGAGACGTGGTGACGGCGCGCGGGCCGGTCAGTCCTCGTACCCCTGTGCCGCGCGCTTCTCGCGCAGTTCCTTGATCGCGTGGCGGCGGGCCAGGCGGTGGGTGCGGCGGATCTGGGCCTCCTGGTAGCGGCGCTTGTCGCGCTCGGTCTCCGGGAGGACCGGGGGGACCCGGCGGGGCTTGCCGTCCTCGTCGACCGCCGCGAAGACCAGATACGCGGAGCCGACCTGGGTGGGCGGGGCCGACTCGTTCCAGCGTTCCGCGAGGACCCGGACGCCGACCTCCATCGAGGTCCGGCCGGTCCAGTTGACCTGTGCCTTCACATGGACCAGATCGCCGACGCGCACCGGCTCCAGGAAGGCCATCTCGTCCATGGACGCGGTGACGGCGGGGCCGCCGGAGTGGCGCCCGGCCACGGCGCCCGCCGCGTCGTCCACCAGCTTCATGATCACGCCGCCGTGCACCGTGCCCAGCAGATTGACGTCGTTGTGGGTCATGATGTGGCTGAGGGTGGTGCGGGACGCCGAGGTGGGCTTGCCCGGTATGTCTATTCCGTCCGCGTCCGCGGGGGAGACCTGGTCTGTCATGACCCCCACCTTATGCCGAAGTGACATTCGGGGAATTTGTGTCAGCTTCGCAACAGCACGGCCCTGATTTTCCGATGACCCTTGTAAGGGACACGGCCGCGCACTGCACACTGGGGCGCATGAACGATTGGCCCGAGGCATGGTCCGACGAAAACCGCGGCAACCGGTACGGACGCGGTAGCGCCAGCGCGCACCCCGAGGGCGCCCGCGTGATGCGCCAGGTCCGGCGCGGCCCGGCGACCCCGCCCGGGCAGGGCGGGTACGACAACGGCGGCCGGTCGGCGCCGCCGTACGGCGCCGGGGTCCCGCAGCAGCCGTCGTACGTCGACGGCCAGGGATACGACGACGGCTACGACGACTACGACAGCGGCTACAACACCGGCCAGGTGTACGGCGGCGGTGGCGGCGGTTTCGTCCCCAACGACAACGACATGGACCCGGACGTCGGCCAGTACCGGCCGCGGCCGAACTGGCGCAAGCGCATCAAGTGGACGGCGATCACCCTCGCCACCGTGCTGGTCGTCACATCCGTGGCGACCTACTTCTGGGCCGACTCCAAGCTCCACCGCGACGTCGACCTGTCGAAGGTCATCGACCGGCCGGAGACGGGCTCGGGCACCAACTACCTCATCGTCGGCTCGGACAGCCGCAAGGGCATGTCGTCCGCGGACAAGAAGAAGCTGCACACCGGCTCCGCCCAGGGCCAGCGCACCGACTCGATGATGATCCTGCACGTCGGCGACAACGGCGACACGCTGATCTCGCTGCCGCGTGACTCGAACGTCACGATTCCGAAGTTCCAGGGCTCGGAGTCCGGCAAGATCAGAGGGCCGCTCGGTACGAACAAGCTGAACGCGGCGTACGCGTTCGACGGCCCGACGCTCCTCGTGCGCACCATCGAGTACAACACCGGCCTGCACATCGACCACTACGTGGAGATCGGCTTCGCCGGCTTCGCGAACATAGTCGACGCCGTCGGCGGCGTCGAGATCGACATCGACAAGGGCTTCAAGGACAAGTACTCGGGCGCGGACTTCAAGGCCGGCAAGCAGACGCTGAACGGCGAGGAGGCGCTCGCCTTCGTCCGCACCCGGCACGCCTTCGCGACCAGCGACCTCCAGCGCACCAAGAACCAGCAGAAGTTCCTGTCGGCCCTGGCCCACCAGGTGGCCACGCCGTCGACGGTCCTGAACCCCTTCAAGTTCTACCCGACCATGGGCGCGGGCCTGGACTCCCTGACCGTCGACAAGGACATGAGCCTGTGGGACCTGGCCTCCATGTTCTGGGCGATGAAGGGCGTCAGCGGGGGTGACGGCAAGTCCATGAACATGCCGGTCTCCGGCTCTTCGGGCGGCAACCTCGTCTGGGACAAGGCGAAGGTGAAGACCCTGGTGGACGAGCTGAAGAACGACGAGCCGGTCACCGTCTCCGGCAACTAGGCCGTACCGGTCGCGAGGATCGCCACATGGGGAAGGGCCAGGCGCCCTTCCCCATCGGCGTATTCGGCGCTCAGTCGCTCGTACTCCCGCCTGATCCGTACGACCGTCTCCGCGTCCTGTGCCGTCACGACCAGCCCCACGGTGGCGACCCCGCCGGCCGCTCCGCCCCACCACTCCTCCACCGTGGTCCGGTGGTTCCAGGTGTGCTCGGTGGCGTGCCCGTCGGTGAAGCCGGCCTCTGCCAGCAGTTTCGCGAGGCCCTCCGGAGTCCGGGTGAAGTCCTCGGCGGGGTCCAGGCGGGGCAGGTACGCGGGCGGTACGGCCCCGCCCTCGGCGCAGGCCCGGCCGAGCAGTTCCTGGCCGACGCCGCGGCGCGCGCCCCACAGCGTCAGGGCGATCCGCCCGCCGGGCCTCAGCACTCGGCGCAGCTCCGCGAGCGCGGCGCGCGGGCGGCCGACGTGGTTGAGTACGAAGTTGCCACGACGGCGTCGAACTCGCCGTCGGCGAAGGGCAGTTCAGGAAGGACCGCGACGCGCGCGCCGACCCCGCGCTCCCGGGCCGCCGCCACCATCCCGGCGTCCGCCGCGTCCAGCAGCGCCTCGACGGGGTGCGCGCACAACCGGCCGAAGCTGTCGGCGTACGCCGCGGCCCGCCCCTCCCACATGGCGCGTTCGGCGGCGTCGAAGGCAGCGGTCGCATCGGACGGGATCCCCGTGGGCACAGCCTGCCGCACAAACGATCAAGGGCACCCGGCGGGGGTGCCCCTGAGCGGTGTCGGGCCGGCGTCACATACGCGCGCCCGCCATCGTGCGGCAGGTCTCGGCGCAGCGGCGACACGCCTCCGCGCAGCGCATCATCTGTGGGTCGTCGGGCATGGCCATACACGCCTCGGCGCACATGTCGCACGCCTTGGCACACATCGCGCACATCTCGGCGGACATGGGCGAGCGGCGCATCATCATGTCCGCGCACATACGGGTCATCTCGGAGCAGTCCATGAGCGCGCGCATGATCTGCATCTGGGCCTGGCCGCCCATCTGCATGCAGTTGCTCATCGTCTCCTCGCACGTGGCGTGGCAGGACATGCAGGCCTGGACGCAGTCCTGCATCTCCTTGCTCATGGCGCTCATGGTTCCGGGCTGGGTCATGGCTCCTCCTGAGAGGGAGAGGGGCCCTGGGCGGGCCCCGTGTGCTTCCGTCCTACGCCCGACCGCCGGGTAGTGCCATTCGTACGACGGCTCCCCGACGGCTCCCCGCACCCGACGAGCAGAAGGCGCCCCGCGGGGCGCCTTCCTCGAACTCCTGCAACTGCCGCCTACGGCAGGTTCCTCGCCATCACGATCCGCTGGACCTGGTTCGTGCCCTCGTAGATCTGCGTGATCTTCGCGTCGCGCATCATCCGCTCCACCGGGTAGTCCCGCGTGTAGCCGTAGCCGCCGAGGAGCTGGACCGCGTCCGTGGTGACCTCCATCGCCACGTCCGAGGCGAAGCACTTGGCGGCCGCGCCCTGGAAGGTGAGGTCGCGGTCGCCACGCTCGGACTTGGCGGCGGCCACGTAGGTCAGCTGGCGGGCGGCCTCGATCTTCATGGCCATGTCGGCGAGCATGAACTGGATGCCCTGGAAGTCGGCGATCGGCTTGCCGAACTGCTTGCGCTCCTGGACATAGCCCTTGGCGTAGTCGAAGGCGCCCTGCGCCACGCCGAGCGCCTGGGCGGCGATCGTGATGCGGGTGTGGTCCAGGGTCTTCATCGCCGTGGCGAAGCCGGTGCCCTCCTCGCCGATGATGCGGTCGGCGGGGATGCGGACGTTGTCGAAGTAGACCTCGCGGGTCGGCGAGCCCTTGATGCCGAGCTTCTTCTCCGGGGCGCCGAAGGAGACGCCCTCGTCCGACTTCTCGACGACGAAGGCCGAGATGCCCTTGGTACGCCGGGACGGGTCGGTCACCGCCATGACGGTGTAGTACTCGGAGACGCCGGCGTTGGTGATCCAGCGCTTGACGCCGTTGAGGACGTAGTGGTCGCCGTCGCGGACCGCCTTCGTCGTCATACCGCCCGCGTCCGAGCCCGCCTCCGGCTCGGAGAGGCAGTACGAGAACATCGCGTCGCCCTTGGCCAGCGGGGACAGGTACTTCTTCTTCAGGTCCTCGGACCCGGAGAGGATCACCGGGAGCGAACCCAGTTTGTTCACCGCGGGGATGAGGGAGGAGGAGACGCAGGCGCGTGCCACCTCCTCGATCACGATCACGGTGGCCAGGGCGTCCGCGCCCGCGCCGCCGTACTCCTCGGGTACGTGAACGGCGTGCAGGTCGCCCGCGACCAGGGCGTCCAGTGCCTCCTGCGGGAAGCGTGCCTCCTCGTCCACCGCGGCGGCGAACGGCGCGATCTTCGCCTCGACCAGCGAACGGACGGCGTCGCGGAGCATGTCGTGCTCCTCGGACGGGCGGTACAGGTCGAAGTCAGCCGATCCGGCCACGGTCTCTCACGCTCCAAAGACGCAGTGATACTGACGCTAATTACCGTTAAGTAACTCAAATTTTAAAGGGCCGCCCACGACGCGCCTACGTGAGCTTGGCGACAGCCGGGAAATTGCCCGGTGGGCGGCCCGACTATGCTCGGCTCCGCACCTGCGACGTACCCGATCTGGAGCACTCCATGAGCCTGAAGATCACCGTGATCGGCACCGGCTACCTCGGCGCCACGCACGCCGCGGCCATGGCCGAACTCGGTTTCGAGGTGCTGGGACTGGACGTCGTGCCCGAGAAGATCGCGATGCTGGAGCGCGGCGAGACCCCGATGTACGAGCCGGGGCTCGACGAGCTGCTGCGCAGGCATGTCGCCGGTATCGAGGGTTCCTCCGGGAGACTCCGGTTCACCATGGACTGGGCCGAGCTGGCCGAGTTCGGCGATGTCCACTTCGTGTGTGTGAACACCCCGCAGAAGCACGGCGAGTACGCGGCGGACATGTCGTACGTCGACGCCGCCGTCGCCTCCCTCGCCCCCCATCTGACCGGCCCCGCGCTCGTGGTCGGCAAGTCCACCGTGCCCGTCGGCTCCGCAAACCGGCTCGCCGCCTACCTGGCCGAGCACGCGCCCGCCGGTGCCGACGCCGAGCTGGCCTGGAACCCGGAGTTCCTGCGCGAGGGCTTCGCCGTCGAGGACACCCTGCACCCGGACCGGATCGTGGTCGGCGTGCGCAGCGAGCGGGCCGAGAAGCTGCTGCGGGAGGTGTACGCCACCCCGATGAGCGAGGGCACGCCGTTCGTGGTGACCGACTTCCCGACCGCCGAGCTGGTGAAGACCTCCGCGAACTCCTTCCTGGCCACGAAGATCTCCTTCATCAACGCCATGGCGGAGGTCTGCGAGGCGGCCGGCGGCGACGTCGCCAAGCTGGCGGAGGCCATCGGGCACGACGACCGGATCGGCAAGAAGTTCCTGCGCGCCGGGATCGGGTTCGGCGGCGGCTGTCTGCCCAAGGACATCCGGGCGTTCATGGCACGCGCCGGCGAGCTGGGCGCGGACCAGGCGCTGACGTTCCTGCGGGAGATCGACTCCATCAACATGCGCCGGCGCGGGCAGATGGTGGAGATGGCCCGGGAGGCGCTCGGCGGGGGCTCCTTCCTCGGCAAGCGGGTCGCGGTCCTCGGCGCCGCCTTCAAGCCCGACTCGGACGACGTCCGGGACTCGCCCGCGCTCAACGTGGCGGGCCAGATCCATCTGCAGGGCGGTCAGGTCACGGTGTACGACCCGAAGGGCATGGACAACGCCCGCCGCGTCTTCCCGACGCTGGGGTACGCCGACTCCGCGCTCACCGCCGTCCGGGGCGCCGACGTCGTACTGCACCTCACCGAGTGGCGGGAGTTCCGCGAGCTGGACCCGGCGGCGCTGGGCGAGGTCGCGGCGGCCCGGGTGATCCTCGACGGGCGCAACGCGCTGGACCCGGAGCACTGGCGGCGGGCCGGGTGGACGTACCGGGCGATGGGGCGTCCGACCGCCTGAGTCCCCGCAGACAGGGTGACGCCGGTTCGGCCGAGGCTCAGTCGGCCGAACCGGCGTCCTGTTGCATTCTGCACCACGGGGCCACTGGATGACCGATGAACCACCTGTGGGTTGCCGCTCCTTCGGCACTGCGCCCTGTGGGTACGGCCCCTTCGTCCACTGCTCCGTTACTGCTCCTTGGCGCGGTAGCGGCGCATCTTCGCGCGTGCCCCGCACACCTGCATCGAGCACCAGCGGCCGCGGCCGGCCGGACTGCGGTCGTAGTACGCCCAGTGACAGGTCACCGCCTCGCAGGCCTTCAGCCGGTTCCAGGTGCCCGCCACCAGCGCCTCGGCGACGGCCGCGGCGACCCGGGACAGCAGCGGGGCCCCGTCGGCGAGGGCGGCGGGGGCGAGGGCGGCGGAGCCGTCCCGTTCGTCGACCGCCACATACAGCGGGGCACGGGCCAGCAGCTCGCCCAGGGGGGTGACCGCGCGGTGCGGCGGGTGTCCGGCGTGGGCGAGCAGCGTCGCGCGCAGCGACTCGCGCAGTTCGCGCGCGCCGGGCAGTTCGTCCTGCGTGAGCCCGAAGCGGGCCCGTCCCTCCGGCGTGTCGAGCGAGTCGCCGCCGGATTCGAGGTCGAGCGTGTTCACCAGGGACTCGACCAGGGCCAGGCCCCCGGGGGCGGGCGATCTCTCACTCATGGCCGTGACGCTACCTCTCACGAATTCCCTTGCGACGTTACCTCCGATGCGGGAGCATGAGGTAACGGTTACTGGTTGCCCACCTCTATGGGTAACACAGGTGACCCCCTTTCCCTGGTCACTCGCTTCGAGGAGGAAGTCATGGCTCTCGCCAAGCTGGGCGTCGTCGTCCTGGACTGTCCCGACCCACGCGCGCTCGCCGGTTTCTACGCCGGGGTGCTCGGCGGCACCATCGAGGACCAGGGGGAGTGGGTGGACCTCAAGGTGTCCGACGGGCAGGCGCTGGCGTTCCAGGAGTCGCCCGGGTTCGTAGCGCCGAAGTGGCCCTCGTCCGACGGCTCCCAGCAGTTCCATCTGGACCTGGTCGTGGCGGACCTGGACGCGGCCGAGAAGGGGGTGCTGGAACTGGGCGCGAAGCCACTGGACGCGGCGGACCGGTCGCGCACCTGGCGTGTGTACGCGGACCCGGCGGGGCACCCCTTCTGTCTGTGCCTCAGCTGAGCCAGGAGGAGTCCATGGAGCCGGTCGCCCGCTTCCGTTCCGTCGTCGTCGACTGCCCCGACCCGGTCGCGCTCGCCGGGTTCTACGCGGCGGTGGTGGGCGGCACGCCCCGCGTCGAGGAGGACGACTGGGTCGTCCTGGAGGCACCCGGTGTGCCACGGCTCGCCTTCAACCGGGCACCGGGCTACACCCCGCCCGAGTGGCCGCGCGCGGACCGGAACTCACAGCAGTTCCATCTCGACCTCGACGCCGGGTCCACCTGGGAGGAGGTCGACGCGGCACAGCAGAGGGTGCTGGCGCTGGGTGCCCGGCCACTGGACCTGGAGGAGGGCGAGGACAAGGACTTCCGGGTGTTCGCGGATCCGGCCGGGCATCCGTTCTGCCTGTGCCGCATCGACCCTGGCCCTGCCTAGGGGCTGTCGTTCGGGGCGGGGCGGCCGGACGCACCGGGCCGCTCCGCCCCTCGGCGATCAGCCGTCCAGTTCTCCGATGGTCGCGTTGGACGGTGCGCGTGTCGTCTGGAGGTCTCGGGCCACGTCTTCCGCCGCGCCCAGTACCCGTACCGCGTTCTGCCAGGTCAGCTTGGCGAGGTCGGGCCTGGACCAGCCGCGGTCGAGGAGTTCCGCGATCAGGTTCGGGTAGCCGGAGACGTCGCTGAGGCCGTCGGGTGTGAAGGCCGTGCCGTCGTAGTCGCCGCCGATGCCGAGGTGGTCGATGCCGGCGACCTCGCGCATGTGGTCGAGGTGGTCGGCGACGGTCGACACCGTGGCGACCGGACGCGGGTTGCTCTCCTCGAAGGCGCGGTGCACCTTCATCGCCTCGGCGGTGGTGGCGAGGTGGTGGAAGCCGTGGGCACGCATGTTCTCGTCCGCCGCGGCCGTCCAGTCGACCGCCGCCTGGAGCACGAACTTCGGTACGAACGTCACCATCGCGACACCGCCGTTGACCGGCAGGCGCTCCAGCACGTCGTCCGGGATGTTGCGCGGGTGGTCGCAGACGGCACGCGACGAGGAGTGGGAGAAGATCACCGGGGCGACGGAGGTGTCCAGCGCGGCGCGCATCGTCGTCGCCGCCACATGGGAGAGGTCGACGAGCATGCCGAGGCGGTTCATCTCCCGCACGACCTCACGGCCGAAGGACGACAGGCCGCCCACGTTCGGCTCGTCCGTCGCCGAGTCCGCCCACGCGTTGTTGTCGTTGTGGGTGAGGGTCATGTAGCGGACGCCGAGGCCGTACAGCCCGCGCAGCGTGCCCAGCGAGTTGGCGATCGAGTGGCCGCCCTCCGCGCCCATGAGCGACGCTATCCGGCCCTCGGCGCGCGCGGACTCCATGTCGGCGGCGGTCAGCGCGGGCGCCAGGTCGTCCGGGTAGCGCGCGATCAACTGCCGTACGCAGTCGATCTGTTCCAGCGTCGCCGGGACCGCGTCGGGCAGGTCCGAGCGGACGTACACCGACCAGTACTGCGCCCCGACCCCGCCCTCGCGCAGCCGCGGGATGTCGGTGTGCAGATGGGCGTTCTGGTGGGCGGCGATGTCACGGGCGTCGAGGTCGTAGCGGACCTGTTCGCGCAGCGCCCAGGGCAGGTCGTTGTGGCCGTCGACGACGGGAAACTCCCGCAGGAGTGCCCGGGCTTCCTCCGGTGAAGCCATCGCCGTCACTTCCCCGAGCCGAAGCCGAAGCCGCTCACGCCCTCGACCTTGGCGCGCAGGCGCTTGCCCTTCTCGGTCGCCTGGTCGTTCAGTTCCTGCTGGAACTCCCGCATACGGGTGAGGAGTTCCTCGTCGTGCGTGGCGAGGATGCGGGCCGCGAGCAGACCGGCGTTGCGGGCGCCGCCCACGGAGACAGTGGCGACGGGGACACCGGCCGGCATCTGCACGATCGACATCAGGGAGTCCATGCCGTCGAGGTACTTCAGCGGGACCGGGACACCGATGACCGGCAGCGGGGTGACCGAGGCGAGCATGCCGGGCAGATGGGCGGCACCGCCCGCGCCCGCGATGATCACCTTCAGGCCGCGCTCCGCCGCCTGCTCGCCGTACGCGATCATCTCGCGCGGCATGCGGTGCGCGGAGACGACGTCGACCTCGTACTCGATCTCGAACTCGTCGAGCGCCTGGGCGGCGGCCTCCATGACGGGCCAGTCGGAGTCCGACCCCATGACGATGCCTACAACTGGGCTCATTCGGTGATGGTGCCTCTCAGGTAGCCGGCAGCGTGACGGGCGCGCTCCAGCACCTCGTCCAGGTCGTCGCCGTAGGTGTTGACATGACCGACCTTACGGCCGGGCTTCACGTCCTT
Organism: Streptomyces sp. NPDC025638; assembly: GCF_055558775.1. Classification (NCBI taxonomy): domain Bacteria; kingdom Bacillati; phylum Actinomycetota; class Actinomycetes; order Kitasatosporales; family Streptomycetaceae; genus Streptomyces; species Streptomyces sp. NPDC025638. The sequence goes on from NZ_JBVHLX010000013.1 coordinate 44,904, forward strand.
GCCGTACATGTGGATCTTGAGCTGGGGGTCGCGGGCCATGCAGTGCAGGTACGCCGAGTACATGTCCGGGTAGTCACCGCCGAGGACGTTCGCCATGACCGTCCACCTGGCGCGCGGACGCGGGTCGCCCAGCGGCAGGTCGAGGACCGCGCGGACGTGGTTGGCGAACTGCGAGGTGACCGCGCCGTCCTGGGTCCAGTGACCCGAGTTGTGCGGGCGCATCGCCAGTTCGTTGACGAGGACACGGCCGTCGCGGGTCTCGAACAGCTCGACGGCGAGGTGACCGACGACGCCGAGTTCCTTGGCGATGGTCAGGGCCATCTCCTCGGCCTTCAGGGCGAGGGCCTCGTCCAGGCCGGGAGCGGGCGCGATCACGGTGTCGCAGACGCCGTTCACCTGCTGGGACTCTACGACCGGGTAGGCGACCGCCTGGCCGTGCGGGGACCGTACGACGTTGGCGGCGAGCTCGCGGACGTAGTCGACCTTCTCCTCGGCGAGGACCGGGACGCCCGCGCGGAACGGGTCGGTGGCCTCCTCGGCCGACTCCACGACCCACACGCCCTTGCCGTCGTAGCCGCCGCGGACGGTCTTGAGGACGACGGGGAAGCCGTCGCCCTCGGCCGCGAAGCGGACGACGTCCGCGGCGTCCGTCACGATCCGGTGCCGCGGGCACGGCACACCGATCGCGTCGAGCTTCGCCCGCATCACGCCCTTGTCCTGGGCGTGCACGAGCGCGTCGGGGCCGGGGCGCACGGGGACACCGTCCGCCTCCAGGGCCCGCAGATGCTCTGTGGGTACATGTTCGTGATCGAAGGTGATCACATCGCAGCCCTGCGCGAACGCACGCAGCGTCTCCAGGTCGCGGTAGTCGCCGATGACGACATCGCTCACGACCTGTGCCGCGGAATCCTGAGGGGTGTCACTGAGGAGCTTGAACCTGATGCCCAACGGGATGCCCGCCTCGTGTGTCATACGAGCGAGCTGACCCCCGCCGACCATGCCGACTACCGGGAACGTCACGCCCCCAGGGTATCGGCCGTGCCGGCGCGGCCGGATCGCGCGCCTCCGAGCAGGGTTCTTACCCTGCGTTTCGCCACCTCTTGCCCTGCTTTTCCCCGGCTCTTTCCGATCTGATGCCGACCCGTGAGCCCGTCCACAGGAAAGGCCGAAGAGCGCCGGTTAGCATGGCTGGGTTGACCGAACCTACGGACGGGGGCCTGCACGACCATGGAACATCGTTCCTCGGGGCTGCAACGACTCGTGCGCGAGGTGGCCAAGTTCGGCGCCGTCGGTGGCGCGGGACTTCTTGTCAATCTCGGCGTGTTCAACCTGGTACGGCACGTCACCGACCTGCCGGTCGTCAGGGCGAGCGTGATCGCGACCGTCGTCGCGATCATCTTCAACTACATCGGTTTCCGTTACTGGACGTACCGGGACCGCGACAAGAGCGGGCGCACCAAGGAACTCACGCTGTTCCTGCTGTTCAGCGTGGTCGGCCTGGTGATCGAGAACGGCGTGCTGTACGCGGCGACGTACGGCTTCGGCTGGGACAGCCCGCTGCAGAGCAACGTCTTCAAGTTCCTCGGCATCGGCGTCGCGACGCTGTTCCGCTTCTGGTCCTACCGGAGCTGGGTCTTCAAGGCGCTTCCGGCCCGCGAGGCCGTCGCCAGCGCGGAGTCGTTCCTCGATGAGGGATCCGCCGCCCGCCGGGCCACCCAGCGGGTGCCGTAGCCCTCCCGCGGGACCTGCCTAGCGGACCGTCGGATGGTTCTCGTCATGCTTCCTGAGCGGGGGCGTGCGGGACAGGAACAGGCCGAAGACCGGGGGCTGGGCCTGGAGCAGCTCCAGACGGCCGCCGTCCGCCTCCGCGAGGTCGCGGGCGACGGCGAGCCCGATCCCCGTCGAGTTCCGCCCGCTGATCGTCCGCTCGAAGATACGGGCGCCGAGGTCGGCCGGCACCCCGGTGCCCTCGTCGGTGACCTCGACCACGGCCTGGTTGCCGGTGACCCGGGTGCGCAGGGCGACCGTGCCGCCACCGTGCATGAGCGAGTTCTCGATCAGCGCCGCCAGCACCTGGGCGACGGCACCCGGAGTGCCGACGGCCCGCAGATGCCGCTTGCCCGAGCTGACGATCGCGCGGCCCGCGCTGCGGTAGGCGGGGCGCCACTCGGCGAGCTGCTGCTGGATGACCTCGTCCAGGTCGAAGGAGACGGCGGAGCCGGTCCGCGGGTCGCGGGCGTTGGTCAGCAGCCGCTCCACGACGTCCGTCAGCCGCTCCACCTGCGTCAGCGCGACGTTCGCCTCCTCCTTCACCGTGTCCGGGTCGTCGGTGAGGGTGATCTCCTCCAGCCGCATCGACAGCGCCGTCAGGGGCGTACGCAGCTGGTGGGAGGCGTCGGCCGCGAGCCGTCGCTCGGCCGTCAGCATGCGGCCGATCCGCTCGGCCGAGGAGTCGAGGACGTCGGCGACCCGGTCCAGCTCGGGCACGCCGTACCGCTTGTGCCGGGGACGCGGGTCACCTGAGCCGAGGCGCTCGGCGGTCTCCGCGAGGTCGGTGAGCGGGGAGGCGAGACGGTTGGCCTGGCGTACGGCCAGCAGGACCGCGGCGATCACCGCGAGCAGCGCCACCGCACCGATGATCAGCAGCGTACGGCCGACCTCGCGCGTCACCGACGAGCGCGGCTCCTGCACGGTGACCGTCTCGCCCTCCTCGCCGGCCTGCGTGGCGTGGATGACGTCGCCCTCCGGCTTGGTGCCCACCTCGATCGGCGCGCGGCCGGGGAGGCGGATCACCGCGTACTGCTCCTTGGCGACCTGGTCGCGCAGGATCTCGGCGTTGACGTTCTCCGCGCCGAGGATCCGGCTGTCGACGATGCTGGCCAGGCGCACCGCCTCGGAGTCCACCCGTTCCTGGGCGCTGTTGCTGATGGTGCGGGTCTCGACGATCACCAGGGACACGCCGAAGACCGCGATCACCACGAGGACGACGGCAAGGGTGGACTGAATGAGACGACGACGCACGGGGCCCTCCGGGCAGTGGCTCTACGACGACCAGTGTGCCTTGGGCATCTGTGCAGCCGGGCCCGGTACGGCGCCCCGAGAGGCAGTCGCCCCACCTCAGCGGCAGCGCTCAGCTTTTTTCGAAGCGGAACCCGACCCCGCGCACGGTCGCGATGTACCGGGGGTTGGCCGCGTCGTCGCCGAGCTTCTTGCGCAGCCACGAGATGTGCATGTCCAGCGTCTTGGTCGAGGACCACCACGTCGTGTCCCACACCTCGCGCATCAGCTGGTCCCGGGTGACGACCCGGCCCGCGTCGCGCACCAGGACCCGCAGCAGGTCGAACTCCTTGGCGGTCAGCTGGAGTTCCTCGTCGCCCATCCACGCGCGGTGCGACTCGACGTCGATCCGCACGCCGTGCGTGGCCGGCGGCTGCTGCGGCTCGGCGGCGCCGCGCCGGAGCAGGGCCCGGACACGGGCGAGCAGTTCGGCGAGCCGGAAGGGCTTGGTGACGTAGTCGTCGGCGCCCGCGTCGAGGCCGACGACGGTGTCCACCTCGTCGGCCCGCGCGGTCAGGATGAGGATGGGCACGGTGTGGCCCTCGGCACGCAGCCGGCGGGCGACCTCCAGGCCGTCCATGCCGGGCAGGCCCAGATCCAGCACGACCAGGTCGACGCCGCCCTGCATTCCGGCGTCGAGCGCGGTGGGTCCGTCCTCGCGCACCTCGACCTCGTAACCTTCCCGGCGCAGGGCGCGGGCCAGCGGCTCCGAGATGGACGCGTCGTCCTCGGCGAGCAGTACTCGGGTCATGAGGTGATGGTAGTCCGCCCGCCCGTAGTGCAGGGGTGTGATCGGCTGGCCGGATTCTTACCTTGGGGCACAGTGGTACGAACCTATGGCCGACAGGTGCGACCCTAGGAGGGACCTTCGAAATCGGGTGCGTGGTTCCCGCGACACCTGTGATCCGTGTCTCAAGTCCTTCCATATCCGGCACTGTCCTGACGTACAGTGACTTGCAACGCCTGTAGTACACCGGGGACCTTTGGCGGGCAGTTGACGCCGAGGGTCTCTTTTGTGTGCGGGCCGGTCCTCCACCGGCCTTGAAAGGAATGACCTCTGGCCGGGCTCCGTACGCATGACGCGTCATGGGGCGTGGATCCCGGTGGTCGCCGTCCGCCGCTCCGCGATCCGGAGCGGACTCCCCTCGGGCGTGGGGGTGGACGTGCCGACCCCGCCGGTGCCGGCCACTCCCCCACCGGGCGCGCAACGCGGCAGCGCGCGTCCCGACCAGCAAGGAACGACCATGGCGTCCAGCCTGACGAAGGACTCGGTCCAACCGGGCACCCCCGGTTCCGAGAAGACCTTCTTCGGCCACCCCCGCGGACTGGCCACCCTCTTCATGACCGAGATGTGGGAGCGATTCTCCTACTACGGCATGAAGGCCCTCCTCACCGTCTACCTGCTCTCCGGTGGCCCAGGCGCCGGCAAGGGCAGCATGGGTGGCGGCCTGGCCATGGACGTGGCCACCACCACAGTGATCGTCTCCGTCTACTCGGCGATGGTGTACCTGCTCGCCATGCCCGGCGGCTGGCTCGGTGACCGCGTCTGGGGCCCGCGCAAGACGGTGGCCATCGCCGCCGTCACGATCATGTGCGGCCACCTCGTGCTGGCGCTGCCCGGCGGCCAGGCGCCGTTCTTCGCGGGTCTCGCACTGGTCGCGGCCGGTTCGGGTCTGCTCAAGGCCAACATCTCCACGATGGTCGGCCACCTGTACGACGGTCCGAACGACCCGCGTCGCGACGGTGGCTTCACGATCTTCTACATGGGCATCAACGCGGGCGCCTTCTTCGCCCCGCTGGCCATCGGCACCGTCGGTCAGAAGGTCAGCTGGCACCTCGGCTTCGGCATGGCCGCGGTCGGCATGGCCATCGGCCTCGCCGCGTTCCTGATCGGCACCCGCACCCTGAGCCCCAAGAGCAACATCGTCCCCAAGCCGCTGACCGGCGAGGAGCGCACCTCCTGGCTGCGCAAGGGTCTGACCTGGCTGATCGTCGCGACCGTGTTCTACGGCGTCGTCGGCCTCACCGGCCACTTCACCCTGAACTGGGCGATGATCCCGCTGACCGTCATCGGTCTGGTCGTCCCGGCGGGCGTGCTGCTGCGCATCAAGCGGGACAAGGACCTCTCGGGCCCCGAGCAGTCGAAGATGAGCGCCTACATCTGGTTCTTCGTCGCCGCCGCCGTGTTCTGGATGATCTACGACCAGGGCGCGTCCACGGTCCAGGCGTTCGGCGAGGGCAAGGCGTCCCACGACATGCTGGGCTTCGACTTCCCGACCTCCTGGTACCAGTCGCTGAACCCGCTGTTCATCATGGCGCTGGCCCCGGTGTTCGCCTGGATCTGGATGTGGCTGAACCGCCGGGACAAGGAGCCCAGCACCATCGTGAAGTTCGCGATGGGCCTGGTCCTGATCGGCATGTCGTTCTTCTTCTTCCTGATCCCGCTGGGCATGTCGGCGAACGGCACCGCGGTCAGCCCGATGTGGCTGGTCGGCATCTACTTCATCCAGACCGTCGGTGAGCTGTGCCTGTCCCCGGTCGGTCTGTCGGTGACGACGAAGATGGCCCCGGCCAAGTACGCCAGCCAGATGATGGGCGTGTGGTTCCTCGCGGTCACCGCGGGCGACTCCATCACCAGCCTGCTGTCCAACCCGGCCATAGCCGGGGTCGACCTGAGCGGCAAGGGCGCCGTCTTCGGGGAGGCGGCCCTCGCGGCCCTCGCCGGATTCGCGGTGTGGATGTACCGCCGGAAGGTCAAGGCGCTGATGGGCGACGTGCACTGACGCACCGCCCGGCATACGGCGAGGGCCGCCGCACTTCATGTGCGGCGGCCCTCGCCGTATGCGCGCCGGCCGTCAGGCCTTCGTCTCCACCGACCACGAACGGGTGAAGCTGCGGAACCCGCACATCACGGTCGACTTCTCACCGGGCTTCTTCCAGGGACCCCACAGGTACCACGGAATGGTGTGCTCCGCGCCGGTGCCCGTGCCCCGGACCACGTCGCAGACGAGCTTGACCCGCTGCAGGCGCACCGGCTTGCCCGAAGCCGACTTCTTGCAGCTGGACGTGGCCTTCGGACGTCCGAGGTCGAGGTGCACCTCGGCCTTGCACTTGTACTTGGCGCCGGCCGCCTCCGCGGTGCCCGCCGTGGCCAGGCCGGTCCCCGTCGCCATGAGAACGGCGGCGAGCGCAGCGCCCGCCGCCTTCTTCCCCCAGGTCATTTGCTTCCTCTTTCCCCTGCCGCGCAACAGACCGGGTTATAGACCCTTCAACTGCCCTGTTGCGCAAGACGCAATGTCGTCACGCGCTTGCTTGCGCGAACGCAGGGGACGCTATGACACTTACGATCTTGGGAGCAAACTCGCGCGGCGGATCTGAGCAAGGTTTGAGGAACCACGGATCAGCAGGTCAGCGGGGGTTTCGCCGGGGCATGAAGGTGAACACCGCCGCGCCCAGCAGGATCGCCGTGCCCGCCACCAGACCGAGGGCCTTGAGGGCGCCGTGGTCGCCCGAACCGGTCTCGGCCAGGCCTCCGCTCCCGCTGCTCCCGCCGGAGGACGAACCGCCGGACGACGACGTGCCGCCCGAGGCGCCGTTCGCCTGCTGCGAGGTGTCCAGCGTGAGGGAGACCTCCGACTTGGTCGGCGTGCAGGTCGTGGTCGTGCCCAGGGCCTTGATGGTCAGGACACCCGGCGACAGGGTCGACGAGCCGCTCGCCCCCGGCTTGTAGGTGCCCGTCAGATCGGGGATCTCGATCGGGTCGCCGGACTTGATGGCGGAGGAGTTCGTCGGGCCCTCCACATGCACCGTGCCCTTGTCGGCACCGCCCAGGACCACCTCCATCGACGGCTTCACGGAGTCCTTCGGGATGTCGGCCGGGCTGTTCATCACCGACTTCTTGAACTGCACCGTGAGGTCGAAACTCCCGCCGTTCTTCTTGGCGTTGATCTGCACCGGCGAGGTCGCGTTCTTGTCGCCGATGGGCGTCTTGCAGGCGTAGGGGACCTGGACCTCCTTGCCGGTGAAGTCGGTCTGACCGGTGCCGTCGCTCGGGGAGGCCGAGGCGGTGGCCGTGCTCGACTGGGTCGGCGTGGCCGACTGCGAGGTCGAGGTCGTCGGCCCCGGCGTCGTACTCGACGAACCGCCGCCGCCCGCCGTCACCTCGATGGTCGCCGCCTTCTGCACCGTCTCCTTCGGCGTGCACTTGGTGTCGGTCGACATGGCGTTGACCGTGTACGCGTCCGGCGTCAGCGTCACCTCACCGGGTGCCGTCAGCTTCAGGGTGCCCTTCATGTCGGACAGCACCATGGCCGCGCCCTTGGGGATCGCCGGGTTCTGCCGCGGCCCCTGCATCGCGATGTCGGCGCTCTGGGCGCCGGCCGCCTTGAGGACGCCGGACGGCTGGACCGAGTTCGCGGGCAGGTCGATGATGTCGGGGTTCTTCGACGCGGCCTGTACGAACTTCCACACCACGTCGACGGTGTCGCCCACCTTCGCGGTGGCCGGCGCGGTGATCTCGACCTTGGTGGTGCCGTCGACGGGGTCGATGCCCGCGGGCGGCACACAGTGCGTCGCGAACGACACCTCGGCGGCCTGGGCGGGCGTCGCGGCCACGCCCAGCAGGACCGCCGCCCCGCCCAGCGCCAGCGCGGCCCCCGCCGCGCCCGCTCTCCGTACGCCGCCGCCGACCGGTGTGACTCTCCTTCGCATGCTCACATGGGTCCCTTCGTGGTGGGAGTCGTAGGACTCCTCGGGCTGTCGTCGTGCGGTGCGGAGAGCCGACCGGCCGCCGTGCCCGGATCGGAGTCCGGGGTGAACCACGGCAGGGTCGAAGACGGAGCGGGCGCGCCGTCCGGGGTGCCGAACCCCGGCAGCCGCCAGGCCGGCCGGGAGGGACGGGGTCCGCGGTTGCGGGCCGCGCCGCCGGTCCCGCGCGGCCGCACCCGGTCCACCACCGCCATCCCGACGCGGAACACCGCGGCCGGTACGACGAGACAGACCAGGATCCAGAACAGGGTCACGCCCCAGGGCCGCCCCACGCCCCACGGCTGCTCGGCGAGGACCTTGCCGCCGTACTTGAGGGAGACGGTGTAGTCGCCGTGCGCCCCGGCCGCGAGCTCGACGGGCAGCCTGATCCGCGCCTTCTTGCCGGGCCCGAGGGTGCCGCGCCACCGCTGCTCGTCCCACTGCGGAGCGAACACGCCGTGCGAGGTGCCGACCTGGAAGACGGGGTTCTTGACGGCGGAGGAGCCGACGTTGCCGACGGTGAGGACCAGCGTGCGCGACGGCGGGGCGCCGAACCAGGCCAGCAGCCCACTGGACCCCTCGAGCCGGGTGTCGGTGAGGATCGACAGGCGCCCGCCGGACGGCTCGGCGGGCAGCGGCTCGACGGCGTGCCCGGCGACCTGGAGGACCGCGTCCGCGTCGGCCTTCGCCCCGGTCACGGTGGCCACGTGCACCACGCACGGGCACGGCACCGGCGGCTCGGCGACCGGCAGCTTCTTGCCGAAACCGCCCTTGGCGTCCGTGGTGACGGCCCTGCCGTCGCCGTTGGCGCAGGAGTTGGTGCCGCCGATCACGCCGCGGGACGGGGTGGCCTGGCCGCAGATCAGCATCATCAGCAGCGTGTGCGGCCGCCAGCCGCTGCCGCTGACGGTGACCGAACCACCCGTTCCCGCCTGGGAGTCGGAGAGCTCGACGGTCGGCCCGTCCGCCGCCGTCGCCGTGCCCGCGAGCGGCAGCAGGAGCAGTGCGAGCACCGCCACCAGCGCCCAAATCCGCACTCTCCCGCTCACGTCAGCACTCCCGTCGACTCGGCTTCCACGCACGGCGGTTGTGCCTCGCTGCCGGTCGTACGACGCCTGCGGCGCCGTACGACGAATGCCATGGCCGTCCCGGCCGCCAGGGTCGCCCCCGCCGCCACACCGCCCCAGGGCACCAACCGCACCGACGCGCTCGCCGAGTCCCGCGCCCCGCCGGACGCGGTCACCGTCAGCCGTACGTCGACCGCGTCCAGCACCGGCCGGTCGGGCCACGGCTCGTCGAGCCGCAGGCGCCGGCCCGGGGGCAGCCGGACGGGCAGGGTGCGCGGGGCGCGTTCCAGGACCGGTCCGAACAGCCCGTCCGCGCGTACCGCGAGTCTCGGTACGAGGACCGTCGTACCGCGGTTGACCAGCTCGTACGTGATGCGCCCGGCGTGCACGGCCAGATGCTCGACGGTCAGCGCGGACAGCGCGGGACCGGCGACGCGCAGACGGACCGGGACGGTGGCCGTGCGGCCGTCGCCGTCCCGCACGGTGATCGTGCCCGCCCGGTCGCCGGGCGCGGCGCCCGCGGGGACGGCCACCGCGAAGGGGACGTCGGCCCGGGTGCGGGCGGGGACGCTCAGCCGCGGTTTTGCGAAGGTGACCCGGACGCCGGTGCCGCTCAGCCGTACCGTGACCGGCCGTGCGCCGCGGTTGGTCACGGACACCGTGTCCTGCTGGACCGTCCCGGGCGCGCCCTCGGCGTAGAAGGACGGGCGTCCGCCGCCCGAGGGCGCGACGGACCAGCCGCCCGCCGCCTCGGCGGGCGCGGCGGTGATCAGGGGCAGGAGGGTCAGCGCGGCGAGGGCGGGCACGAGGGACGGGCGCGGGACACGGGCGGCGGACGGCATCGGCGGCTCCAGCGGTCGGACCCGGAGGGTCAAGCGGTCGGACCCGGGGGTTCAAACGGTCGGACCCGGGGGTTCAAACGGTCGGACCCGGGGTTCAGCGGCGTGCGGCCTGATTCCGCCGTGTCAGCCACAGCGCGCCCGCCGCCCCGGCGAGGAGCACGGTGCCGCCGAGCGTGCCGAGCGCGACGACCGAGTCCTCGGGACCGGTCTTCGGAAGCTGACCGCCCGAGTCGGTGCCGCTGTTGGACGTCGTGGACGAGGAGCCGGAGGAGCCACCGGCCGCGGTGACGTCCAGGGTCAGCGACGGCTTGGGGCTGTTGGCCGGCGTGCAGGTCGTCGTCGTACCGAGCGCCTTGATGGTGAGCGCACCCGCGGTGAAGGTGACCTTGCCGGTCTTCTTCGGTGTGTAGGTGCCGCTCAAGTCATTGATCTTGATGGGGGTGTTGGCCGGGATCGCGCTCTGGTTGGCCGGGCCCGACACGGACAGCGTGCCGCTGTCGGCGCCGCCCAGCACGATGGTGGCGCTCGGGTTCATCGCGCCCTTGCCCAGCTCGACCGGGCTGGAGGAGACGCCCTTCTGCCAGGACATGGTGATCCTGTAGCCGCTGCCGCTCTTGACGCCCTTGATGTCGATGGGCGAGACGGCGTTCTTGTCGCCGATGGGCGTCTTGCACTGGTAGTTGACGTCGACGACCTCGGCGTGGGCCGCGGGGGCGGCCAGCAGCACCGCCGACCCGGCCAGCGCCGCGGCGGACACGAGCGCGGCGGTTCGTTTCGGGTACGACACGGTCCACCCCATTCCTGACGGTACATCAGATCGGCCGTCAAGGTACGCCCGGGGCCTTGAGGAGGGAAGACAAGGCGCACGCCGGAGTTGTGACGATCCGGCGTGCGCGGGAGGGGGCTCCGATGGAGACAGTGACCGTGAGTAACAGGGTCAGGCCGGTGCGCCCAGCTCGGCCCACACCGTCTTGCCGGACACGCCCGGGGTGCGGACGACTCCCCAGTCCAGGCACAGCCGCTGCACGATGAACATCCCGTGGCCGCCGGGGCGGCCGGCGCGGTGCGGGGTACGGGGGGCCGGCTGGCCGGTGCCGCGGTCGGTGACCTCGATGCGGATCACCTTGTTGTCGCAGGCGAGGAACAGCTCCTCCGGGCCCTCGGCATGCAGACAGGCGTTGGTGACCAGCTCGGAGACGACCAGCAGGACGTCCTCGGCGGCGGCCCGCCGATCGGCGCCGACGGCGGGCAGCCAGCCCCACGCGTACAGCGCCTGGCGGGTGAAATCACGGGCGAGCGGGACGACCCCGCTCTCGCCGTCCAGACGCAGCCTGCGGACCTGCCGGCCCCGGCCGTCCCGGCCGCTCCCCGGGCCCTGGTCCCGATGACCCTGGCCGTTGTGGCGGTCCTCCGCCCGCGCGGACGGTGCGGCCGTTTCCCCCATGGACGCGCCGACCGCCGGCGCTCCCCCCTCGGACGCCCCGGAAGCGCCACTGGGCTCCGGGCCGCGGTCGCCCGGCGAGCAGGGCCGGGTGGTGCTCATCAGCGCTTCACCTCACCGATTCACCAGTTCACGATTCACACGATTCAGAATTCTCGGTCGGTCGGTACCAGTCAGTACGCAGGTCGTACACGGGGCGTTCGCCGGTTCCGTGGCGCCCCCCGGGGCCAACAGGTCCAGCTTGTCTCCTGCCCGGCGGATCCGGCGGAACACCCCCTTTTCGGTGTGACCGGTGCGGCCACCGGGGCGGCCGCGGCGGGGGACGGCCGGGGCGACGGCTCAGCCGGCCTCGTCGGCCTCGTCGGCCAGGGCCGCCTCGACGGAGTCGTGAACGGTGAAGACCGCATCCGCCCCCGTGATCTCGAACACACGGGCCACCACGGGCAGCATCCCCGCCAGGTGCACCCCGCCGCCGGCGGCCTCCGCCTTCAGACGGGCCCCGAGCAGCACGTTCAGGCCCGTGGAGTCACAGAACTCAAGCCGTGAGCAGTCCACGACGAGTCGCGAGAAGCCCTTGGCGAGCAGGCCGTCGAGCGGCTCACGCAAGAGATCGGCGGTGTGGTGATCGAGCTCACCCGCCGGCGTCACGACGGCGCTGGAGCCCTCTTCCCGCACCTCCACCAATAGCCGGCCCGACTGTGCGCTGCCGACCGTCCCGCGGTCCATGCCGTCTGTCTCCCGAGGTCGTGGCTGCTGTCTGACTTCCTGCGGATGTGCTGTCCGCTCCCCGGCCGGCGCCCTGTCGGCACCCGGCCGGTGCCCTCGAACACTACGCCTTCCCTGCGCACTCCAAACACCCGAACAACCTCTCATTATCGGCCATATCACCTCATACCGCACTTGCCATGGGCTCGCAGAAGCCGGTAGGGCTAGTAGGGACAAGAAACCGACACGGCCGGCTTTGGAGGCGCCGCACACCGCAGTGCACGCATGGCTTCGGCAGCCTTATGCCGAGAACGATGGAGGACACCCATGTCACCCCGGCTCGACGCATCGCACACCGTGACCGCGACGTCGACACCCCCACCGGAACAGCTGGATCCCATCGACGGGCTCCCCGAGATCCCCCCTTACGACGAGGTCGGGCCGGTGGACGCACGGGCCCTGTCCAAGACCCTCTTCGAGCGACTCGAATCGCTGGAGGAAGGCACGCACGAATACGCGTACGTCCGCAACACGCTGGTCGAACTCAACCTCGCGCTCGTCAAGTTCGCCGCCTCGCGCTTCCGCTCCCGCAGCGAGCCGATGGAGGACATCGTCCAGGTCGGCACCATCGGTCTGATCAAGGCGATCGACCGCTTCGAACTGTGCCGCGGCGTCGAGTTCCCGACCTTCGCGATGCCGACCATCATCGGCGAGATCAAGCGGTTCTTCCGGGACACCTCGTGGTCCGTGCGCGTCCCGCGCCGGCTGCAGGAGCTGCGGATCGACCTGGCCAAGGCCGGTGACGAGCTGGCCCAGCGGCTGGACCGCGCGCCGACGGTCGCGGAACTCGCGGAGCGCCTGGGCCTGTCGAACGACGAGGTGCTCGAGGGCATGGCGGCCTCCAACGCCTACACCGCCTCCTCGCTGGACGCCCAGCCCGAGGAGGACGACTCCGAGGGCGCGCTCGCGGACCGCATCGGCTACGAGGACCACGGGCTCGAAGGCATCGAGTACGTCGAGTCGCTGAAGCCGCTGATCGCCGAACTCCCGTCCCGGGACCGGCAGATCCTCTCCCTGCGCTTCGTCGCGGGCATGACCCAGTCGGAGATCGGCGACGAGCTCGGCATCTCGCAGATGCATGTGTCACGGCTGCTCTCGCGGACGCTGGTGCGCCTGCGCAGGGGGCTGACGGTGGAGGAGTGAGCCTCCCCCCACACATCGAGCGGTCCGGCCGGGTGCCGGGCCGCTTCGCTTTGTGGACGACGGCACCGCGCTGAGGGGAGGACTCACAGAGCTCTCACCGGTTACCCAGAGAAACGTCTTTCCCTCAGGCCCCCTCTCCATCACTATGGGCCCCCAAACTGGCCGGTACGTCAAGACAGGGTGTTCGGCCGCACCGGGTGCTAGGAGGCGCAGGGATGGCTCAGGGGGACCGGGCCGACGACCGGGACGAGAACGCGGGGGTACCGGACGCCCGACTGACCGAGCTGCTGCGCGCCCGGACCGCGGCCGCGTACCCGGCGTTGCGGGAGATCCGTCGGCGCCACCACGACGCGGTCCTCGGCTACGCCCGGCTGTGCGCGTCGAGCGAGTCGTCGGCACGGCAGCTGGCGGCGCAGACCTTCACCACCCTGGCGCGCGAGACCGCACGCGGGGTGGAGCCGCAGGTGCCGCTGCGCCATCAGCTCCTGCTGCTGATCTGCCGGTCGGCCGCGTCCTTTGCCGGTGACGAGCGCTCGGCGGGTCTGGACCCCGGCCTCCTCCTGGTCCTGAACACGACCGCCGCCCCGGAGGGTCCGACCCCTCCCCTGCTGGCGCCCTTCCGCTCCCTCCCCTCCCGCACCCAGGGCCTGATCTGGTACGGGATCGTGGAACAGGAACCCGAGGAGAGCACCGCCGCCCTGCTCGGCCTGACCCGCGAGGACGTGCGGTTCGGCATCCCGCAGGCACTCCAGGCCATGGCCCAGGCCTGTCTGAAGCACCGGCTGGCCGCCTCCGACGACCCGCAGTGCGGGGACTTCCGCCGGCTGATCGAGGAGTCGGTACGGCCGGACACTCCCCGCTACAGCTCCGATCTGCGCACCCACATGGCGCACTGCGCCCACTGCACGGCGGCGTACGAGGACCTCACCGCCCTGCGCGACGCCCCGCGGGCGGCACTGGCGGAGGGACTGCTGCCCTGGGCCGGGACGGCGTACGCGCGCCATGCCGCGCCGACCGCCGAAGCGGACCGGCCGCAGGAGAAGCGGAGTTGGCCCCCGACCCGGCGCGTGGTCCTCACCTCGGTCGCGCTGGGCGTGGCCATGGCGCCGCTGCTGGTCTTCGCGCTGGCGCAGTCCGGCTCGCAGGGCCGGCGCCCGACGGCGGCCACGCTGCCGCCATCGAGCCCGCCGGTCACGGTGACGGCGACGGTCTCCGTGCCGGCCCCGTCACCGACCAGCAAGTCCCCCTCGCCGACGAAGACTTCACACCCGCCGAAGACCCCGTCCGCCGCACCGAAGCCGAAGCCGAAGCCCAAACCGAAGCCGAAGCCCGCTCCGTCCCCCACCCCGTCGGCTCCGGGCAGCGCCTACGCCGAGGTGGTGAACGCCGCCACCGGCCTCTGTCTGGACGTCCGGTACGGCAACTTCGAGAACGGTACGGACGTCGTCACCGCACGCTGCGACGGCACCTCCTCGCAGCGCTGGCGCGTCGACACCGACCGCGAGGTCCTCCAGTCGGCCGGCGACCCCGACTTCTGCCTGGACAGCCGGGGTGACGTCGACCGGGGCGTCGGCATCTGGGGGTGCGACTCGGTCTACGGCCGCAACGGCGACAACCTGCGCTTCACCGTCGACTCCGACGGCGTCATCCGCCCGGCGATCGCCACCGAGACGGCGGTCACGCCGGACGGGGGTGACGGTCTGTCGCTGGACTGGCTGAGCGGGGACGCGGATCAGCAGTGGCGGGCCGGAGCCCGCTGAGACCCTCGTGTGCGGGGGCCTGTTCTCCTCTCTCCGGTCAGACCACGCTCTCTCCGGTCAGACCACGCGCACGCCCCGCTGCCACACACCGCTGACGAGGGGCACGCCCGGCCGGTAGGCCAGGTGCACATGGCTCGGCGCGTCCAGCAGGGTCAGGTCGGCGTACGCGCCCGGGGTGAGGCGGCCGATGTCGTCGCGGCGCAGGGCAGCGGCCCCGCCCGCCGTAGCCGACCACACCGCCTCGTCCGGGGTCATCCTCATGTCCCGTACCGCCAGCGCGATGCAGAAGGGCACCGAGGAGGTGAAGGACGAGCCCGGGTTGCAGTCCGTCGAGAGCGCCACCGTGACACCGGCGTCCAGGAGGCGGCGGGCGTCCGGCCACTCGGCGCGGGTGGAGAACTCGGCGCCGGGGAGCAGCGTGGCGACCGTGCGGCCGCTCGCCAGGGCGTCGACGTCCGCGTCCGTGAGGTGGGTGCAGTGGTCGGCGCTGGCCGCGTCCAGTTCGACGGCCAGCCGGACGCCCGGGCCGTAGGAGAGCTGGTTGGCGTGGATGCGGGGCGTGAGGCCCTTGGCCATGCCCGCGGTGAGGATCGTCCTGGCCTGGTCGCCGTCGAAGGCGCCCTTCTCGCAGAAGACGTCGATCCAGCGGGCGTGCGGGGCGCAGGCGTCGAGCATCTCGCCGGTGACCAGGGCGACATAGGCGGCCGGGTCCTCGGCGTGGTCGGGCGGGACGATGTGGGCGCCGAGGTAGGTGACCTCGTCGGTGTGCGCGGAGGCGATGCGCAGGGCGCGGGACTCGTCGGCGACCGTCAGGCCGTAGCCGGATTTCGTCTCGAACGTGGTCGTGCCCTGGCGCAGCGCCTCGGCGAGGTAGCGGGTGAGGTTCGCCTCCAGCTCCTCGTCCGTCGCGGCCCGGGTGGCCGCGACGGTCGTCCGGATGCCGCCCGCGCTGTAGGCCCGCCCCGACATACGGGCGTTGAACTCCTGCGTCCGGTCGCCCGCGAAGACCAGATGGGAGTGGGAGTCGACGAAGCCCGGCAGCACCGTCCGGCCTCCGGCGTCGACCCGTTTGTCAGTGGCGGGTGCTTTGCTGGATTCACCGGTCCACACCACACGGTCGCCGTCGATGACGACGGCCGCGTCCTGGATCAGGCCGAGGGGAGAACCTCCCCCACTCTCGAATTTGCTCGAGCGGAGGGACCCCCACCCGAGGGAGGGATCGTTGGTGACCAGCGTGGCGATGTTCGTGATGGCGGTGCTGCTGCTCATGGTGTCCTCAGGGATGACGGTGGGATTCAGCCGCGCAGGGCTTCGACGGCCGTGGCCAGCGCTGACGGCACATCCGGTACGAGGGTGTGGGCGCCGTCGCGTACGACATGGCGGCCGCCCACCAGCGTGTGCCGCACATCCGCCGCGGAGGCGGCGAATACGGCTGTCTCCGCGCCGAGTCGCGGCAGCGGCCCCGCTGTCCTGACCGAGTCGAGGGAGATCGTCGTCAGGTCGGCGAGCGCACCGGCCTCGATGGTGCCGGCCTCGTCCCAGCCCAGGGCCCTGTGACCGTCCGGCGAGGCCGCGCGCAGCAGTGCCGCAGCTGTCCAGTGGCCCCGGGAGCGGGTGCGCAGCCGCTCGTTCAGCTCCATCGCGCGTGCCTCTTCGAGCAGGTCGATGACCGCGTGGCTGTCGGAGCCGAGGGACAGGGGGGAGCCCGCGCGCTGAAGGGCCACGGCGGGGCCGATGCCGTCGGCCAGGTCGCGTTCCGTCGTCGGGCACATGCAGGTGCCGGTGCGGGAGCCGCCGAGCAGGGCGATGTCCTCGTCGGTCAGGTGCGTGTTGTGGACGCCGGTGGTGCGCGGGCCGAGGACGCCGTGGTCGGCGAGGAGCCGGGTGGGGGTGCAGCCGTGCGCCTCCTGGCAGGCGTCGTTCTCGGCGGTCTGCTCGGACAGGTGCACATGGAGCGGGGCCCGCCGCTCCTCGGCCCAGCGCGCCACCGTCGCCAGCTCCCGCGCGGGCACGGCCCGTACGGAGTGGATGGCCGCCCCGATCCGTGCGTGATCCCGTTCCTTGAGAACTGAACAGCGTTCGGCCCAGGCCTCCGCGCTGCCGTCGGAGAAGCGCAGCTGGTGGGTGTTGGGCGGCTGTCCGAAGCCGGAGGACAGATAGGCGGTGTCGAGGAGGGTGATGCGGATACCGGCTTCGGCGGCGGCCGCGACGAGTGCCTCGCCCATGGCGTTGGGGTCGGCGTACGGGGTGCCGCCGGGCGCGTGGTGCACGTAGTGGAACTCGCCGACCGCCGTGACACCCGCGAGCGCCATCTCCGCGTACACGGCGCGGGCGAGGGCGTGGTAGGTCTCCGGGGTCAGCCGGTCGGCGACCGAGTACATGACCTCGCGCCAGGTCCAGAAGGTGCCGGAGCCGACCTGGACGGTGCCGCGCAGGGCGCGGTGGAAGGCGTGGCTGTGGGCGTTGGCGAGCCCGGGGAGGGTGAGGCCGCGGAGGATCTCGGCACCGGGGGGCGGGGTGGGCACGCCGGTGCGGACGGCGGTGATGCGGCCGTCGGCGCCCGCGGCACCGCCGCCGATCGACACCGTGACGGCCACGCCCGGCTCGACGTGGGTGTCGAGCCAGGCGTGCTCCAGCCAATAGGTCCGTGTGGTCACCTGCGGGCCAGCCCTTCCAGTACGTCGGCGAGCGCGGTCACCCCGGCCACACAGTCGTCCTCGGCCGCGAACTCGGCCGGGGAGTGCGAGACGCCGGAGGGGTTGCGCACGAACAGCATGGCGGTCGGAATGCTCCCGGAGAGGATTCCGGCGTCGTGTCCGGCGCCGGTCCCCAGGACGGGCACCGTGAGGTCGGTGTCCTTGCCGAGGATGCGGGCGAGTTCGTCGCGCAGGGCGTGGTCGAACTCGACGACCGGCGTGAAGGACTCACGGACGACGTCGAGGTCGACGCCGTGCGCGGCGGCGTACTCACGGGCCGCCTTCTCCACACCGCCCACGACGGTGTCGAGGGTCTCCTGGTCGGCGGCCCGGGAGTCGAGCCAGCCGCGCACCAGGGAGGGGATGGCGTTGACGCCGTTCGGCTCGACGGCGATCTTCCCGAAGGTGGCCACGGCACCGGCGAGCCCGGCCTCACGGCGGGCGGCGAGCACGGTCTCGGCGTACGACAGCATCGGGTCGCGCCGGTCCACCAGCCGGGTCGTGCCGGCGTGGTTGGCCTCGCCGCGGAAGTCGAACCGCCAGCGGCCGTGCGGCCAGATGGCGCTGGCGATGCCGACCCGGTCGCCGCTCAGGTCCAGAGCCCGGCCCTGCTCGACATGGAGTTCGACGAAGGCGCCGATCCGGGCGAGCCGCTCCGGGTCCGGTCCGATGGCGTCGGGGTCGTACCCGGCGGCCTCCATGGCCTTCGGGAGGCTGATCCCGTCGCCGTCGGTCAGCCGGTGCGCCTGCCCGACGGTGAGCTCTCCCGCGGTGAGCCGCGATCCGACACAGGCGAGCCCGAAGCGGGCGCCCTCCTCGTCGCCGAAGTTCACGATGGCGAGGGGCCTGCTGAGCTCCGTCCCCCTGACCCGCAGTTCGTCGAGGGCGGCGAAGGAGGACACGACGCCGAGGGGCCCGTCGAAGGCCCCGCCGTCCGGCACGGAGTCCAGGTGCGACCCGGTGACGACGGCGTCGCCCGCGGCGGGGTCGCCGAGCCAGGCCCACTGGTTGCCGTTGCGGTCGACCTCGTAGGCGAGCCCGCGCGTCTCGGCCTGCGCCTTGAACCACTCCCGGCACTCGGCGTCGGCGCCGGTCCAGGCGTAGCGGCGGTAGCCGCCGGAGGCGGAGCTGCGGCCGATCGGCAGCAGCTCCGCCCACATGCTGTGGAAGGTCACGCCTCGTCACCCTCGCGCATGGGCACCCGCACACCGCGCTCGGCGGCCACCGACTCCGCGATGTCGTACCCGGCGTCCACGTGCCGGATGACGCCCATGCCAGGGTCGTTGGTGAGGACACGGCGGATCTTCTCGCCGGCGAGACGGGTGCCGTCGGCGACGGTCACCTGGCCGGCGTGGATGGAGCGGCCCATGCCGACGCCGCCGCCGTGGTGGATGGAGACCCAGGAGGCGCCGGAGGCCACGTTGACCATGGCGTTGAGCAGCGGCCAGTCGGCGATCGCGTCGGAGCCGTCGAGCATGGCCTCGGTCTCGCGGTACGGGGAGGCGACGGAGCCGCAGTCGAGGTGGTCGCGGCCGATGGCCAGCGGGGCCGCCAGCTCGCCGGAGGCGACCATGTCGTTGAAGCGCTCGCCGGCCTTGTCGCGCTCGCCGTAGCCGAGCCAGCAGATACGGGCGGGCAGGCCCTGGAAGTGGACGCGCTCGCCGGCCATCTTGATCCAGCGGTGCAGGGACTCGTTCTCGGGGAAGAGCTCCAGGATCGCCTTGTCGGTCTTGGCGATGTCCGAGGCCTCGCCGGACAGGGCGGCCCAGCGGAAGGGGCCCTTGCCCTCGCAGAACAGCGGGCGGATGTAGGCGGGGACGAAGCCGGGGAAGGCGAACGCCCGGTCGTAGCCGGCCAGCTGGGCCTCGCCGCGGATGGAGTTGCCGTAGTCGAAGACCTCGGCGCCGGCGTCCATGAAGCCGACCATCGCCTCGACGTGCCGGGCCATGGACTCACGGGCGCGGGTGGTGAAGCCGGCCGGGTCCTTGGCGGCGGCGGAGGCCATGTCCTCGAACGCGACGCCCACCGGCAGGTACGACAGCGGGTCGTGGGCGGAGGTCTGGTCGGTGACGATGTCGATGGGGGCGTTCATGGCCAGCAGCTGCGGGACCAGTTCGGCCGCGTTGCCGAGGACGCCGATGGACAGCGGGCGGCGGGCGTCGCGGGCCTCGGTGGCCAGCTGGAGGGCGTGGTCCAGGCTGTCGGCCTGCACGTCCAGGTACCGGTGCTCGATGCGCCGCTCGATGGCGCGCGGGTCGCAGTCGATGCAGATCGCGACGCCGTCGTTCATCGTCACGGCGAGCGGCTGGGCGCCGCCCATGCCGCCGAGGCCGGCGGTGAGGGTGATCGTGCCGGCGAGGGTCCCGTTGAACTTCTTCGTGGCGACGGCGGCGAAGGTCTCGTAGGTGCCCTGGAGGATGCCCTGGGTGCCGATGTAGATCCAGGAGCCCGCGGTCATCTGGCCGTACATGGTCAGGCCGAGGGCCTCCAGCCGGCGGAACTCCTCCCAGTTGGCCCAGTCGCCGACCAGGTTGGAGTTGGCGATCAGGACGCGCGGGGCCCATTCGTGGGTCTGCATGACGCCGACCGGGCGGCCGGACTGGACCAGCATGGTCTCGTCCTGCTTGAGGGTGCGCAGCGTGCGGACCATGGCGTCGAAGGAGCGCCAGTCACGGGCGGCCTTGCCGGTGCCGCCGTAGACGACGAGCTTGTCGGGGTGTTCGGCGACCTCGGGGTCGAGGTTGTTCTGGAGCATCCGCAGGGCGGCCTCCTGCTGCCATCCCAGGGCGCTCAGTTCCGTACCGCGCGGCGCTCGTACGGGGCGGGGTCCTGACATGGTCTGCCTCCTAGCGGATTGCTCCCAGTGGATTGTTACTGCGTCTATTCACATCCTGGCGCTCTGAATAGAACTAGTCAATACATCGGCGTGCCCGCATCCGCGCGTCGCGGGTGTTTGGCTGGATGCATGGGTGCGGACAGCGGCAGGACGGGGGGCGTCATGGGCAGCGGTGACACCGGGTACGAGGGCGGCGGGCACGGGGACGACGCGGAGCGGGTCGCCCGGCGCGACGAGGCGGTGCGGGCCGCGGTGGAGCGGGGGCTGGTCGGGCTCTCGGCACCCGTCGCCGGACTGCTGGACGTCACCGGCATCCGGGAGTCGGCGGCGGCGCTGCGGGCGGCGTTCGACGCCGTGGTGGCACCGGGGACGCCGGTGCTGCACGCCTTCGCCGTGAAGGCGACCCCGCTGGTGCCGGTGCTGCGACTGCTGGACCAGGCGGGCGTGGGCGCGGAGGTGGCCAGCCCGGGCGAGCTGGCGCTGGCGCGGGCGGCCGGGATCCCGCCGGCCCGCACCGTCCTCGACTCGCCCGCCAAGACCCTGGCCGAACTGCGCGAGGCACTGGCGCTGGGGATCGCCGTCAACGCGGACAGCCCGCAGGAACTGGACCGCATCGACGCGCTGATGCGGTCGGCCCCCAGCCGCTCCCCGCTGGGAATCCGGGTGAATCCGCAGGTCGGCGGCGGTTCGATCGAGGCGACCTCGACGGCGACGGCGACCTCGAAGTTCGGGGTGGCACTGCGCGACGAGGGGGCCCGGGAGTGGGTCGTAGGGGCGTACGCGGACCGTCCGTGGCTGACCCGGCTGCATGCGCACACCGGCTCGCAGGGCATTCCGCTGTCGCTCCTGGCGCAGGGCGTGGCGGAGACGTACGCGCTCGCCGAGGAGATCAACACGCGCGTGGGGCGGCGGCAGATCGACACTCTCGACATCGGCGGCGGGCTGCCGGTGAACTTCGAGTCGGACGCGACGACACCGACGTACGCGCAGTACGCGCGGCTGCTGGGCGAGGCGGTGCCGGGGCTGTTCGACGGGCGGTACGGGCTGGTGACCGAGTTCGGCCGGTCGCTGCTGGCCAAGCACGGGACCGTGGTGGCACGGGTGGAGTACACCAAGAGCGCCGGCGGACGGCGGGTCGCGGTGACGCACGCGGGCGTGCAGGTGGCGACGCGGACGGTGTACGTGCCGGGGGCGTGGCCGCTCAGGATCGCCGCGTACGACGCGAAGGGGCGCCCCAAGCCGGGGCCCGAGGTGGTGCAGGACGTCGCGGGTCCCGCCTGTTTCTCGGGCGACCTGCTCGCCGAGGGGCGCGCCCTGCCGCCGCTGGAGCCGGGCGACTACGCGGCGGCGCTGGACACGGGCGCGTACTACTTCGCCCACCACTACGCGTACAACTCCCTCGTCCGGCCCGGGATCCACGGCTTCGTGCCCGACGGGTCGGGGGGCGTGACCTTCGCGACGGTGCGCGAGCCGCAGACGCTCGATCAGATCGTGGCCGATTCGGGAGGGGCGCACGCGTCCGCCCTCACCACCCTTCGGGCAGCCGGAAGCCGTTGACGCACCCCGACTGCTATGGCGATCAACTGGAGTGACACACAGGCAAGTTGACCCACCCTAGCCCCGCGGACGCATGTTCCACCGGAAAATGCCAGAAGAGTCACTCCCCCCGCACACGTTGCGTAGTGTCTCCGTCACTCAGCCGGAGTTCCAGGTGGGAGGGGAACCGCGGTGCCCGGAATCGACGAGTGCCTGCTGGAAGCGATGCGACTGCCCGGTGCCCGGGGCGCGGCGCTCGTGGACTGGACGAGCGGACTGGCCCTGGGCACCGTCGGGGAGGCTCCCGGCGGTGACCACGAGACAACCGCGGCCGAGGCCGCCGAACTGGCCCGGCTGGCCGCCGAGCACGGGGCGTTCGCGTCCGGCGACCCGGACGGCGAGCGGCCACCGGTCGAGGACCTGATCATCAGCAACCACGACAGCTACCACCTACTGCGGTTCGTGGTCACGTCCTTCGACAGCACCGTGTTCCTGCATCTGTGGCTGGCCAGGGCGGACGGCAACCTCGCGCTCGCCCGCATCCGGCTCGGCGAGATGGCGGATCGGCTGGTACTGGCATGACCGTGGTCGGGACGCCTCCGCCCCTGCCCGTACGGGACAAGGTCGGCGCACGCGAGCGCGGCCAGGGCGACCTCTCGCCGATGCTGACCCGGCTCGCCGACGAGCGGGCCACCGGCGTCCTCGTCCGCGAGAACGGCAGCCTGCACCTCGCCGAGGGCCGCGTGGTGCACGCCGAGAGCCCCCTCGCCCCCGGCCTCGACGTGCTCCTCACGGCCCACGGCACGCTCGACGCGGCGGACTGGCTGCGGGCCGCGGGCCGGGCCGACGGCGCGCCCGGCATCGCCCGCCGGCTGCTGGAGGCCGGCCGGCTGACCACGGGCACGCTGGAACTGTGCCACCTGGGCGCGCTGTACGACGCCGGGTACTTCGCCCTGGCGCCCAGCAGCACCCCGGGCCGCTTCCGGTACGGCGCCGCACCCCACCCGGCCACCCTGTGCCCGGTGCCGGTCATCGCCCTGGAGCGGGAGACGCTGCGCCGCCGCGCCCTGCTGCACCGCATCTGGCCGGACCCGGCGACCGACAGCGGGCCGCTGATCCGGGCCGACCCGGTGGCCGCTCCGCCGGTCTCGGCCCGCCAGCAAGCGGTCCTGGAGCGGGTGAACGGCGTCCGCACGGCCCTGGACATAGCCAGGGAGCTGGGCCGGAAGGCGTTCCACACGCTGGTGGACATACGCCGGCTGGCGGCGGCGGGACTCGTCTCGCCGGGTCCCACGGTGCCCGGACCGGCACCCCCGCCCCTTCCCCAGGTCACCGACCCCGACATCGCGCTGCTGAAGAGGCTCAGGAATGCGCTGGAGGCCCTTTGAACGGCAACGACCCGCCGAGAGGAGAGATCTGATGGCGGCCGAGTCCGACATCCTGGACGAACTGCGTCGGCTGCGCAGCCGCGTTCCCCAGCTCACCGGCGCCCTGGCGGCCGGTGTGGACGGCCTGGTCGTCGCCCAGGACGCCCCCGGCGTCGACCCGGAGGGCCTGGCCGCGCTCACCGCGGCCGCGCTCGGCGTCGCCATGCGGATGGCGGACGCCACCGGGCAGGGCGACTTCCGGGAACTGCTGGTCCGCGGCATGGACGGCTATGTCGCCACCTACGCGGCGGGCCGCAGCGCCGTGCTGACCCTGCTCGCCCAGGACCGGGTCAACGTCGGCCGGCTGCACCTGGAGGGCCGCCGGGCCGGCGCCCGGATCGGGGAGCTGGTCGACGCGGCAGAGGCCGCCGCGGCCAAGCGGGCGGGGCGAGCGGGCCCCGCGGCCAGGACACCCGCCGTGCGCACGAGAGCCACCCGCACACCACGAACCACCGCAGGCGAAGCGCGCCCGGCGACCGACGCGCGCACCGCAACCGACAGTTGAGAAGCAGCAAAGGAAAAGAGGCAGCACCATGGCCAACGCCGAGACCTCGCTCAAAGAGGCCCTCACCTCCATCGAAGGGGCCACCGGAGTCGCGCTCGTCGACTACACCAGCGGCATGGCGCTGGGCACGATGGGAGGCAGCAAGAGCTTCGACCTGAACGTGGCCGCCGCCGGCAACACGGACGTGATCCGCGCCAAGATGCGCACCATGGAGCACCTCGGCCTGAAGGGCGACATCGAGGACATCCTGATCACGCTGTCCAACCAGTACCACCTGATCCGGCTGCTCAAGGGGCGCGGCGGCAACGGTCTGTTCCTGTACCTGGTCCTCGACCAGTCCCGGGCCAACCTGGCGATGGCCCGGCACCAGCTCAAGAGGATCGAGGAGGACCTGGAGGTCTGAGTCAGACGAGCGCCGCGGTGCGGCGGCGGGCCCCGCCCGGGGCCGCGTCGCCCGCCGCGATGCCGGTCCCGCGATAGGCCTTGACGGCCTTGCCCGCGGGACGCCCGCCGCGCCCGTCGAGCCAGTCGACGCGCAGCCACAGCAGTGTGTCCTCGGCCCGCTCGCGGCGGCCCAGCCAGGCGGCCTTCAGCCGCAGCCCGGCGCCGGTCCCGGCCAGCAGCATGCCGCCCGCAGCGGGCACGGCGAAGGAGCTGCCGAGCGCGACGGCGCAGGCGAGCAGCAGCCACCAGCGGTGGCCCCGGCGCCAGTTGCGCACGGTCACCGCACGGTCCTGGAGCACATCGTGCTTGCCCGCACGGGCCGTGCCCCGGGCCAGGGCGGCGTACCGCCGACGGCGCGCGTAGGCCACGACGGCGGCGCCGACGAGGAAGAGTGCGGCCCCGGCCATGACGCCGATCCGGCGCCCGGTCACCCCAGGCGGCAGGACGCCGATGCCCGCCGCGAACACCCCGCACCACCACAGCGGCGCCGCCCCGGCCCGTACGACGACGGCCACCCGGGCCAGTCCCTGTCCTCCGCGTGCTCCGCGCGCCACGCTCCGCCTCCTCGTCCTCGCGGCACAGTCCGTAGGGCGGGCACGCTAACGAGCGAAGGTGAGACGAGTCTGAGAGCGGCGCGGCGGGAGACGCCGGGTCACTCCACGAACAGCCCCCGTGCCGTCGCCCGCGCGTCGAACTCCTCCAGCCGGACCTGCGCGTCGGGCAGGTCGTCGCACATGGCCTCCAGCAGCACCCGTCCCAGCAGCATGGGCGCGCACGCGGTGTCGAAGGCGAGCCCGGTGCCGACGGCGGCCGGCAGCAGCAGGTCGGAGTGCTTGGCGACCGGCGCGAAGGCCGAGTCGGCGACCGCGACGACCGTCAGTCCGCACTCCTTGGCGTACGCCAGGGTGTCGACGACCTCGCGCGGATGCCGCGGCAGCGCGAAGCACAGCAGGGCCGAGGCGCCCGCGCGCACGGCCGCGTCGATGCGGTCCTGGACCATCGTGCCGCCCTGGTCGAGCAGCCGGACGTCCGGGTGGACCTTGGCGGCGAAGTACGCGAAGCCGTAGGCCTGGGAGGCCGCGGCCCGCAGTCCGAGCACGGGCAGCGGGCGGGATGCGGCGAGGATCCGGCCGGCCTTCTGCACCGGCCGCGGATCGGCCAGCACCTCGGCCAGGTGCCGCAGGTTCTCGATCTCGGCCTCGACGGCCTGCTGGTACTCGTTGTACGACCCCGGGCCCGCGGCGGGTTCGGCGGGCACCACCTCGCGCAGATGCCTGCGCAGGGCCGGATAGCCGTCGAAGCCGAGGGCGACCGCGAAACGGGTCACGGACGGCTGGCTGACCCCGGCCAGTTCGGCCAGCTCCACGCTGGACAGGAACGGCACGTCGGCGGCCCGCCGCACCATGCTGTGCGCGATGCGCCGCTGGGTCGGTGTGAGCCGGTGCCCCTCGAACAGCGTCTGCAGCCGTGTGGCAGGGCTGTCCGTCACACCCGTACTCCTGTCGACGCTCATGTCCCGCTCCCCCTCCAGATGTCCGTGAACCGGTCAAGCAGTGCGGCCGCCGACGTCACGTCGTGCGTGAGCGGGCGGTCGGCCGGGTCCTCGTCGAGCACCGACTCGGCGAGCGCCAGCGCCCGCCCCGCCGGAAGCTCCGGGCCGGGCTTCAGATCGCGCTGGCGCAGCGCCCGTACGGCGGCCACGAGTTCGCAGCCGACCACCAGACGGTACGCACCGCAGGCGCGCAGCGTCTGGCGGGCGGCCAGCGAGGCGAAACTGGCCTGTTCCTCGACGCCCCGGGAGAGTACAGCGTGCCCGAGCGACGCGGGGGCGGAGAAGGCCCGCAGATCGCCGAGGGCGGCTCCGGCGGCGTACTCCAGGATCATCACGCCGGACGAGGCCGGCTCGTGGTCGGCCAGAAAAGGGCGCAGTCGGGTGTAGGCGGGCTCGTTGAGGGTGGACAGGCGGGAGGTCGACAGGCGGGCCACCTGGGTGACCGCGAGCCTGAAGTGGTCCAGGGCGAGGGCGAGTTGGGCCTGGTAGAAGCCGCCGTGGTGGTAGGCGGCCAGGTCCTCGGGGGAGATGAGCGGGTTCTCCGCGGCCGCGTTGATCTCCACGGTCAGCACCCGCTCCAGCGCGTCCGCCGCGTCATGGGCGGGGCCGTGGATCTGGGGCAGGCAGCGGAAGCCGTAGGGGTCCTGGATCCGGCCGAGCGGCGGGACCGGCCGGTCGGCCGCGCCGGTCAGCTGCCGCATCCGCCGGGCGACCTCGACACTGCCCCGGTGCGGTCGGGCGGCATGGACGGGGGCGGCGTACGCCTCGTGCGAGCCGTCGACGGCGAGCAGCGAGAGGGCGGCGACGACCTGGGTGGCCTCGATGAGCCCGCGCAGTTCGTGCAGGGCGAGCGCGGACTGGCCGAGGGTGAGGGCGTTGCTGCTGATCAGGGCGAGGGCGTCGTTGTTGTCCAGGGGCTGGGGCGCGGGCGGCTCGGCGCCCCGCCACGGGTGCTCCCCGACCAGCGCCAGCCCGGCCTGTGCCAGCGCCGCGATGTCGCCGGTGCCGACCGAGCCGAACTCGTTGACGACGGGATACGCGCCCGACTCCAGTGCCTCGCACAGGGCCGTGATCACGCCGGGCCGCAGTCCGGCGCCGCCGGTGAGCAGCTGGTTGGCGCGGATGGCGAGCATCGCCCGCACCTGGCGGGCGGGCAGCTCCGCGCCGATGGCGCCGGCGTGGCTGCGCAGCAGGCGCAGCCCGTGTCCGGCGGCGGCCTCGGTCGGCACGTCCTCGTTGCGGTTGGCGCCCACGCCGGTGGAGCGGCCGTACACGCGTCCGGTGGCGGCGATCTGGCGGGCGGCGTTCCAGGACTCCTCCGCGCGCCGCATCGCGTCGCTCCCCGGTACCGGCCGCACGGTGCCGTCGGCGAGACGCACGACGTCCTCGACGCCGAGGCCGATCCCGTCGAGGACCACGAGTCGGGAGTGCACGGATGCGGGTGCGTCCACCATGCCCCTCTCTGTTCAGCCGGTCTATTCACCCAACAAGAACTCTGCATGATGCTATGCAGCCGGGCAAGGGACACCAAGAGTCGTTAAACAGCAACGCACCGTGATGCGACGGGTGCATACGGTGATGGTGCGCTGCAGGCACGACACCGGAGGAAGCGCCATGGCCTCCCCCCGCAGGACCTTTCTGGCCGCCACGGCCGTCGGCGCGCTGGCCGCCGCCCCGCCGCCGACGGCCGGCGTCCCCCGCCCCCGCCCGGTCACCGCCCGCGCGGCGCTCGACCGGCTGCTCGCCGGCAACCGGCGCTTCGCCTCCGGACGCCCCCGGCACCCCCACGAGTCCAAAGGGGTGCGCCGGACGCTCGCGGCCGGGCAGCACCCGTTCGCGGTGATCGTCGGCTGTGTCGACTCGCGCGTACCGCCGGAGCTGGTCTTCGACCAGGGGCTCGGTGACCTGCTGTGCACCAGGACCGCCGGCGAGGTCCTCGACGAGGCGGTGCTCGGGTCCATCCAGTACGGCGTCGAGGAACTGCGCATTCCGCTGGTGCTGGTCCTCGGGCACGAGCGGTGCGGGGCGATCGCGGCGACGCTCGGCCATGTGCGGTCCGGGGCGCCCGTGCCGGGACATCTGGAGCTGCTGGTGGCCGAGATCGCCCCCGCCGCGCACCGCACCCGCGCGGTCCCCGGCGACTGGGCCGAGCACGCCATGCGGGCCCACACCGCCTGGGTCCGGGACGCCATCCGCGCCGACCCGGCATTCGCCCCGGCCCGGGTCGACGCCGCGCGCTTCGACCTCGGCACCGGGCTCGTCTCCCTGCTGCCCTGACAGCCCCCGCGCCGGCTGGGGGGATATCCCCAGTGCGGCGCGGGCCCCGGCTCCCTAACGTGGCCCGTATGACGGGAATGGAAGCGCAGGACGCCGACCTGAAGAAGGAACTCGACGCCACTTTGCGGGCCCGCAGGGAACTCGGCGAGGAGTACGAGCCGGCGCTGGTCGACTCCTTCCTGGAGAAGGTCGACCAGCGGATCGACGCCGCGGTCGAGCGCCGGCTGCGCAGGCAGCTCGCCGAGCAGCAGATGCAGGTCGCCCGCGGGGCCAGGTCCCCGAGGGGAACGGACTCATGGGGCGAGCGCTTCGGCTTCGCCATCGTCTCGCTGGTGCTGGCGATCCCGCTGTCCGCGATCGGCGGCGGCATCGGACACCTGCCCGGTCTCATCACCGCCTGGATCGGCATCGTCGGCGTCAACGTGGTCCAGGCCGTCCGTCTCAATCCTGGTCTGTTCCGCCGCCCAGACCGGGAGGACTGAGGCGTTGCCCGGCAGTTGAAAAGCGACGACGGCCGCAACCATTGGTTGAGGAACCACGACGGCGAGCAACCACCTCCGCGAGAGCGGCGGCGGTTCAGCCGAAAAAATGTGCGCGGGGACCGCCGCACCCCCGTTGCCGGGGGGCGGGACGACGGCGGTCCCCGCGAGGGACGCGGGCCGGGTCAGGGCCGGGCTGCGCGTCCGTGGCGTCCATGGAGGTCCGGGAGCCGCTCCGGAGGTCCTTGGCGCCGTTCGGCGCCGGCCTGGGCGGGGAGCCGCTCCCGCCCTGCCGACACCCACTAATGTGCCGGACCCGTGTTAAGCGGGTGCTGCGCGCACGTGACGCGCTCGTACCACTTCCGCGAAGTCCACCATCCGGACGCGATACCGCAAGTTCGGCGCCGCAACGGGCAGTTCACCGGAGGTTGGCTACTGCTTCCCGCCCTTGGCGAGGAAGGCCAGCAGGTCCTGCCGGCTGACCACACCGGTCGGCTTGCCCTCGACGAGGACGATCGCCGCGTCCGCCTCACCGAGCACGGACATCAGGTCCGCGACCGGCTCGCCGGAGCCGACCTGGGGCAGCGGGGCGCCCATGTGCTTCTCCAGCGGGTCGTCGAGCGAGGCCCGCTTGTTGAACAGGGCGTCGAGCAGTTCCCGCTCCACGACCGACCCGACGACCTCGGCGGCCATCACGTCCGGGTGACCGGCGCCCGGCTTCACGACCGGCATCTGCGAGACGCCGTACTCGCGCAGCACCTCGATGGCCTGGCCGACGGTCTCCTCCGGGTGCATGTGGACGAGGGACGGGATGGAGCCGCCCTCCTTGTCGTTGAGGACGTCGGCGACGCGGGCGCTGGGGCCCTCGTCCTCCAGGAAGCCGTAGTCGGCCATCCACTCGTCGTTGAAGATCTTGCTGAGGTAGCCGCGGCCGCTGTCGGGCAGCAGGACGACCACGACGTCCTCCGGGCCCAGCCGCTCGGCGACCCGCAGGGCGGCGACCACGGCCATACCGCAGGAGCCGCCGACCAGCAGGCCCTCCTCCTTCGCCAGGCGCCGGGTCATCTGGAAGGAGTCCTTGTCGGACACGGCGACGATCTCGTCCGCGACGGTCCGGTCGTAGGCCGTCGGCCAGAAGTCCTCACCGACGCCCTCGACCAGGTACGGCCGCCCGGAGCCGCCGGAGTAGACGGAGCCCTCGGGGTCGGCGCCGACGACCTGCACCCGGCCGTCGCTGACGTCCTTCAGATAGCGGCCGGTGCCGGAGATGGTGCCGCCGGTGCCGACGCCCGCCACGAAGTGGGTGATCTTCCCCTCCGTCTGCTCCCACAGCTCGGGGCCGGTCGAGTGATAGTGCGAAAGGGGGTTGTTGGGGTTGGAGTACTGGTCGGGCTTCCAGGCGCCGGGCGTCTCGCGCACCAGCCGGTCCGACACGTTGTAGTACGAGTCCGGGTGTTCGGGGGCCACGGCGGTCGGGCAGACGACGACCTCGGCGCCGTACGCGCGCAGGACGTTGATCTTGTCGGTGCTCACCTTGTCGGGGCACACGAAGATGCACTTGTAGCCCTTCTGCTGGGCCACGATCGCCAGTCCGACACCCGTGTTTCCGCTGGTCGGCTCCACGATCGTGCCACCCGGCTTGAGCTCCCCGCTCTCCTCGGCGGCCTCGATCATGCGCAGGGCGATGCGGTCCTTCACGGAACCGCCCGGGTTGAAGTACTCCACCTTGGCCAGGACCGTCGCCCGGATGCCCTTGGTCACGCTGTTGAGCTTCACCAGCGGGGTGTTGCCGACGAGGCTGATCATCGAGTCGTGGAATCGCACCGTTGTCTCCGGTCGCTTTCAAAAATGGTCGTGATTGTTCCGCCAGCCTACGGCCCGGGAAGTGCGTTCACTCCCTGTTGAGATTGGCCGACGGCCGGTACGGGGCAATGAGTGGATGTACGGCTACGAGGAGGTGGCGGCGACGCATGACGAGCATGTCGAGGGCGAGGGTGGCCCGGCGGATCGCGGCCGGTGCGGCGTACGGCGGCGGCGGGGTCGGGCTGGTCGGCGCGGCCGCCGTCGGCCTGCTGCTGGCCGAGGTGCGGATGGCCAGGAGCCGGGTGGGCAACGGCACGAGCAACCATGTGCCGATGGCCGACGGCCTGTACGGCGACTCCTATGACATCCCCGGCGAACCGCCGCTGCGGCTGACGCTGCTCGGCGACTCAACGGCGGCGGGCCAGGGCGTGCACCGGGCGGGCCAGACGCCGGGCGCGCTGCTGGCCCACGGGCTGGCGGCGGTGGCGGAGCGGCCGGTGGACCTGCGCAATGTCGCCCTGCCCGGGGCCCAGTCCGACGACCTGGACCGCCAGGTGGCCCTGGTGCTGTCCTCGCCCTTTCCGATCCCGGACGTCTGCGTGATCATGATCGGCGCGAACGACGTGACGCACCGGATGCCGCCGACCCGCTCCGTGCGCCATCTGTCGGCGGCGGTACGGCGGCTGCGCACGGCCGGCGCCGAGGTCGTCGTCGGCACCTGTCCGGACCTGGGCACGATCGAACCGGTGCAGCAGCCGCTGCGCTGGCTGGCCCGCCGGGCCTCGCGGCAGCTGGCGGCGGCCCAGACGATCGGCGTGGTGGAACAGGGGGGCCGCACGGTGTCCCTCGGCGATCTGCTGGGCCCGGAGTTCGCGGCGAACCCGCGCGAGCTCTTCGGCCCCGACAACTACCACCCCTCCGCGGAGGGCTACGCCACGGCGGCGATGGCGGTACTGCCGACCGTCTGCGCGACCCTGGGCCTGTGGCCGGCGGAGGAGGAGCGGCCGGACGTCTCCCGGCGCGAGGGCTTCCTGCCGGTCGCCCGCGCCGCGGCCGAGGCCGCCTCGGAGGCGGGCACGGAGGTCACGGCGGCGATGCCGACCGGCCCCCGGGGTCCGTGGGCACTGCTCAAGCGCCGCAGGCGGCGGCGCGTACCGGAGGCGGCGCCCGCCCCGGCGGAGCCTTCCGTGCCGGAATCCGCCTCCCAGGAACCCGCGTCCCAGCCGACCGAGTCGGGGAGCGGGTGGGTATAGGCGGAGTATGAGCGCTGTGGGCGCCCCGGGACAGGCGCGGTGGGCGCCCCGGGACAGGCGGGGCGCCAAGCAAGCGCTTAGACAATTGCGGCCAGGGTCACACCGCTTCACACGTGACCCGGACCATACGTACGGGTAACTTCCCAACCAGCCGCCAATCCCCCGTAAGTCAATGGAGCCGTGATGCCCGAAGCCGTCATCGTCTCGACCGCCCGTTCCCCGATCGGCCGCGCTTTCAAGGGCTCCCTCAAGGACCTGCGCCCGGACGACCTCACCGCCACGATCATCCAGGCGGCCCTCGCGAAGGTTCCCGAGCTGGACCCGCGGGACATCGACGACCTGATGCTCGGCTGCGGCCTTCCCGGCGGCGAGCAGGGCAACAACCTCGGCCGCGTGGTCGCCGTGCAGATGGGCATGGACCACCTGCCGGGCTGCACCATCACCCGTTACTGCTCCTCGTCCCTGCAGACCTCCCGCATGGCCCTGCACGCCATCAAGGCCGGCGAGGGCGACGTCTTCATCTCGGCCGGTGTCGAGATGGTCTCGCGGTTCGTCAAGGGCAACTCCGACAGCCTGCCGGACACGCACAACCCCTTCTTCGCCGAGGCCGAGGCCCGTACCGCCGCGGTCGCCGAGCAGGAGGGCACGACCTGGCACGACCCGCGCGAGGACGGCCTCGTCCCCGACGCCTACATCGCCATGGGCCAGACCGCGGAGAACCTCGCCCGCTGGAAGGGCGTCACCCGCCAGGACATGGACGAGTTCGGTGTCCGCTCGCAGAACCTCGCCGAAGAGGCCATCAAGAACGGCTTCTGGGAGCGCGAGATCACCCCGGTGACCCTCCCGGACGGCACGGTGGTCAGCAAGGACGACGGCCCGCGTGCCGGCGTCACCCTGGAGGGCGTGACGGGCCTCAAGCCGGTCTTCCGCCCCGACGGCATGGTCACCGCCGCCAACTGCTGCCCGCTGAACGACGGCGCCGCCGCGGTCGTCATCATGAGCGACACCAAGGCCCGCGAGCTCGGCCTGACCCCGCTCGCCCGCATCGTGTCGACCGGTGTCTCCGGTCTGTCCCCCGAGATCATGGGCCTCGGCCCGGTCGAGGCCTCCCAGCAGGCGCTGCGCCGGGCCGGCCTGACCATCGACGACATCGACCTGGTCGAGATCAACGAGGCCTTCGCCGCCCAGGTGATCCCCTCCTACCGGGACCTCGGCATCGACCTCGACAAGCTGAACGTCAACGGCGGCGCCATCGCCGTCGGCCACCCCTTCGGCATGACCGGCGCCCGCATCACCGGCACGCTCATCAATTCCCTCCAGTTCCACGACAAGCAGTTCGGTCTGGAGACGATGTGCGTCGGCGGCGGCCAGGGCATGGCGATGGTGATCGAGCGCCTCAGCTGATCCGGTCGGGTCCCGCACGGTGACCGGCGCGGGACCCAGCGTGACCTCTCGGCCCGGCGTTCGATCCCAATTCGAACGTCGGGTCGATTTGTGATCCAATCTCCCCCAGGATGTGACCTATCTCCCTCAGTGGGGATATCAACGCAGGTCAGAGCGGTCGTACGGGTAAAACCCAGGGCCAAGCCCCTGTCCGATTCGTGACGTTACGCACTGACAGCTGGTTAGTCCACCCTTCAAGCTGATGTAGGAAGTCGGGGGTCGACTTTGAACCAGGGAGTACGTCAGTGAGCGCCATGCCCCTCGCCCTGCTGCTCACCACGGCCGCCACCGGTGCCGTGGGCGTCGCCGTCCTGCGCACCGTGCTGGTGCTGCGCCGCCAGGTCGCGGCCCTGCAGTCCCAGCTCGCCGAGAGCCAGGCGGCCGCGACGCGCGCCCTGCTGCCCGCCGCCCGCACCACGGCCGACACCGAGGAGATACGCGCCGCGGTGGCCGAGGCCCTCGCCGAGGAGCGGGAGCGGGAGCTCGCCGAGGCGCGTGCGTTCTGGGCCGCACAGGAGTCCCGTGACGCCTCCGACGCGCCTTCCCTGCTCGGTCTGGCCGACACTCTGGCGGACACCGAGCTGTTCCTGCCCCGGCAGGCCGATTTCGTGGGCCTGGAGCCGCTGGAGCCGGTGACCGAGCCGACCACGGACGCCGACGAGTTCGCGGCCGACTCCCCGGAGCTGGCCGCGGCCCGCCGCCGCCACCCCTCGCACCCCGACTTCGTACCGGTGCAGTCGCCCGTCGTGAACGACCACGAGCGCACGGTCATCGCCCTGGAGCAGCTGGCCGAGTGCCGGGTCGAGCTGACCGACGTCCGCCCGGGCCCGCTGGGCACCCTCGACGTCTATGTCTTCGCCGACGGCACGACCCTGTGCATGACGCCGGGCCACCGTGAGACGGCGGAGCGCCTCGCGGCCGCCCTGCGCGCGGGCAAGAACCCGTACCTCCTCGGCGGCTCGGGGATCTCGGGCGCGTACACGCTGACGTTCGCGTGCGGCGAGGACAACGTCTACATCCTCGCCGACCGGGTCATCGCGTCCCTGTAGTCGACGCTCACGGCGGCTCGGCCGCCCCCGCGCCGGAGGTCGCTCAGACCCCGGCGCGTTTCTGTGCCTCCTCGACCAACGTCACCGCCTCCTCCACCTCGGCGTCGGTTTTCAGCACGAGTGCCAAGTCGTGTACGGCCACGGTGATCTGGTCGGCGACCGCGAACATGCCCGCGTCCGGCATCTCTCGAGGCTCCCCCGAGGGATCCTCGATCCGCTGGGCACGCAGTGCCAAGTCCCTGGCCAGCGCCAGCGCTTCGGCGGCGGCACTCCGCTGGAGGCGGCTCTGTGGCGCGGCCCGCAGCCGGTCGGCGAAGTGATCCACGGCTCGGGTCAGAGGTGTCGTGTCAACCACGCCGCGAGACTACGCGTCGCACCTGGACTGTTGCCAATACGCCAACGCTCAGGCACGGTGACGTGAAGGACCGGCTTCATCGAATGCGTCCGGAGGCGCCGATGTCCCAAGTCTTCTCCGAGGAGACCCATCGCAATCTGCTCGCCCGCATCCCCCACTGCACCGGCCGTGAAGTCTCGGACTGGCTTCGCGCCGTCGAGGAAGGCCCCGCTCTCTTCCGCTTCGAGGAGAAGGTCAGCTGGCTTCGCCACGAGCACAACCTCGCGTACGGCCACGCCAAGGCAATCGTTCACGAATACGACCTGAGGAGGGCCGCGCGCAAACTGCTCTAGGCGCGCACCACGCATACGACGAAGGGCCCCGGATGCACCCGGGGCCCTTCCCTGTCACCGCGGCACCTCGGCGCCGCGCCTCGCGCTAGTCGTTGCTGCTGAAGATGGCCACCAGCCGCAGCATCTCCACGTAGATCCACACGAGGGTCAGGGTCAGGCCGAACGCGGCCAGCCAGGCCTCCTGGCGCGGCGCGCCGTAGGCGATGCCGTCCTCGATCTGCTTGAAGTCGAGGGTCAGGAAGAAGGCGCCGAGCAGGATGGCGATGATGCCCACGATCGCGCCCAGCGGGCCGAAGCTGCGCAGACCGCCGTCGGAGGCGACACCGAACGCGACCAGCAGCAGGTTCACCGCCATGACCAGCACGAACGCGATGGCGATCGACATGCCGATACGGGCGTAGCGCGCCGTGACGCGGATCCAGCCGGCCTTGTAGACCAGCAGGGTCGCGGCCGTGACCGCCATGGTGCCGAGCACCGCCTGGAACGGGGCACCGCTCCACTGGCTGTTGTACATCTCGCTGATCACGCCGAGGAAGACGCCCTCGAAGGCGGCGTATCCCAGGATCAGCGCGGGCGAGGGGGTGCGCTTGAAGCTCTGCACGAGCGCCAGCACCATCGCGATGATGGCGGAGACGAACGCCAGGCCGTAGCTGGTCGCCGAGACCGGCAGCACCGCCCACGCGAGGACGGCGCCGACGGCGACCGTGCCGAGCGTCATGGCCGAGCGCATGACGACGTCGTCCATCGTCATCCGGCCGGTGGTGACCGGGGCCTGCGGCGGGGCGCCGTACTGCTGGTCCTGCTGGGCGTAAGGGTTCTGCGCGTAGGGGTTGCCGCCCTGGGCGTACGGGTTGCCCTGGGCATAGGGGTTGCCCTGTGCGTACCCGGCCTGCGGCGCGGTGTTGAAGCCCGCGTAGCCGTTGTCGCGGCTGAACCCCCGTCGCGAGAAGACCGGGTTACTGCTCCTCATTTCACTCCTCCATGGCCACCCTGCGTGGCCTTGGCTCAAGAGTAATAGGTTGGCAAAGGACTGACCCTAGTTCTTGGGGAGGATCTTTCCCTCGCCGTGCACGCCAACACGCTACGCGGGTGCCTCATTCCCGGCCACGGAGGGCCCCATTCCATGACCAACCTGCTACCTGCCCGGAACCGGCCGGAAACCAGTCGGCCGAACGGGGTGGCCTCGGGGGTCCGGTACGGCAGCGTCGTCGCATCCCCTGGCGCCGGTCGTCGGCGGGGAGAGAGGGGGGAGAGAGGGGAGCGACGCGTTCGGGGGAGAGACGGGTGGTGCGCCTCGGCCGCGGCCACGACGACGTGTGGTGGCTGCGACCGGGAGGCGGTGATCCCGTGGCGCCGTCAGCAGGCGCGGGAAGTGCCCGGAACCGGACTTGAACCGGTACGCCCGCGAGGGGCAGCGAGGTTTAAGCTCGCCGTGTCTGCATTCCACCATCCGGGCAGGCCATGGGCTCCGCTTCGAGGGCCCGAGCCTATCGGGATACATCCCCCGAACAGCGGTAGGGCTGACCCGATGTTGTCTTATTTTATTGACGTCTGAGGGAGCATCAGCCCGCGGTACGGGCCATCCGCACTTGCCAGTAGCGTTACGTGCGGTGGGTGTGCGCGTACACGGAATGACGGAATTTCACCGTCCGAACGAGGGGGCTCCACCCGTTCTTGACGTCTCCTGCGACGTCTCCCTGTCCCCGACTCGGGGTCCGGCGTCATCCCCAGGTATGACACGGCGCCCTCCGGTCCGACCGGAGTCTGTCTCTGGAACGGGAACAGCGGGTGACTACTCGGCGGTGGACGGCCGGGACGATGGATCAGTACCGACGAACACCGCCGTCCCGACAGGAGTGCCCTTCCGTGACCACCACACCCATCGCCGACCGGACCACCACAGTGGCCGCGCGTGCCACGGATCTGTCGAAGATCTACGGACAGGGCGAGACCCAGGTGGTCGCCCTCGACCGGGTCTCCGTCGAGTTCCGCCAGGCCGAATTCACCGCGATCATGGGGCCGTCCGGGTCCGGCAAGTCGACGCTGATGCACTGTGTGGCCGGTCTGGACACGTTCTCCTCCGGGTCCGTGCGCATCGGCGACACCGAGCTCGGCTCGCTGAAGGACAAGCAGCTGACCAAGCTGCGCCGGGACAAGATCGGGTTCATCTTCCAGGCGTTCAACCTGCTGCCGACGCTGACGGCCGCGGAGAACATCACCCTGCCGATGGACATCGCGGGCCGTAAGCCGGACAAGCAGTGGCTCGACCAGGTGATCCGCATGGTCGGCCTGGCGGACCGGCTCGGCCACCGCCCGTCCCAGCTGTCCGGCGGCCAGCAGCAGCGCGTCGCCGTCGCCCGTGCCCTGGCCGCCAAGCCCGACATCATCTTCGGCGACGAGCCGACCGGAAACCTCGACTCGCGCTCCGGCGCCGAGGTGCTGGGCTTCCTGCGCAACTCCGTCCGGGAGCTGGGCCAGACGGTGGTGATGGTGACCCACGACCCGGTGGCCGCTGCCTACGCGGACCGGGTGGTGTTCCTCGCGGACGGCCGGATCGTCGACGAGATGCACGGCCCGACGGCGGACTCGGTGCTCGACCGCATGAAGCGATTCGACGCCAAGGGCCGCACCAGCTGACCGCCGACCACACCACGGATCGAAGAGAACCCATGCTCCGCACCGCCTTGCGCAACGTATTCGCGCACAAGGCCCGGCTCCTCATGACCGTGCTCGCCGTGATGCTCGGCGTCGCGTTCGTCTCGGGGACCCTGGTCTTCACCAACACCATCTCGGACGCCTACCAGAAGAGCTCCGCCAAGGGCTTCGACCAGGTCGACGTCGCCGTGACGCCGAAGGCCCAGGACGACAAGGGCAACACCATCGGCAAGACCCCCGAGCTCACCCGGGCGCTGCTCGACAAGAGCGCCGGGGTACCGGGGGCGGCCTCCGCGATCGGCGTCGTCAACGGGTTCACCGCCATGGCCGACAAGGACGGCAAGCTGATCGGCGGCGGCTGGCAGTCGCAGGGCGGCAACTACTGGGGCACCAAGGACACCCGGTACCCGCTCGTCGACGGCCACGCCCCGAGCGGCAAGGGCGAGGTGCTGATCGACTCCAGGACCGCTGAGCGCGCCGGCTACAAGGTCGGCGACACCGTGCGCATCTCGGTCGACGGCCCCGTGCTGACGCCGAAGATCACCGGCATCTTCACCACCGACGACGGCAATGTCGCCGCGGGCGGAAGCCTCGCGCTCTTCGACACCGCGACCGCGCAGCACCTGTTCGGCAAGAAGGGCTCGTTCGACGAGATCGACGTCCGGGCGAAGCCGGGCACCAGCCAGAGCGCGCTCAAGTCCGCGCTGGACAAGGCGCTGCCGGCCAAGCTCGTCGAGACCACCACGGGCAAGACGCTCGCCGACGACCAGGCGCGGCAGATCTCGGACGGCATGAGCGGCCTGCGTCAGATGCTGCTGGTGTTCGCGGGCATCGCGCTGTTCGTCGGCACGTTCATCATCGCCAACACCTTCACCATGCTGGTCGCCCAGCGCACCAGGGAGCTCGCCCTGATGCGGGCGGTCGGCGCCTCTCGCCGGCAGGTCACCCGGTCGGTGCTGATCGAGGCCTTCGTGGTGGGCACGGTGGCCGGTGTGACCGGTCTGGTCGCGGGCATAGGCATCGGCGCCGGACTGCGCTCCCTGATGGGCTCGATCGGGGCGACCGTCCCGGACGGGCCGCTGGTCGTCTCGCCGGGCACGGTCGCGGCCGCCCTCACGGTCGGCATCGTCATCACCATGCTGGCGGCGTGGCTGCCGGGCCGCCGGGCCGCGAAGATCCCGCCGGTGGCCGCGATGAACAGCGTCCACGCCAAGGCGACCACCAAGTCGCTGGTGCTGCGCAACACGATCGGCGCCCTGTTCTCGGCGGCCGGTGTGGCGGTGGTCCTGGCGGCCACGACGATGGACGGCTCGGACGGCGAGGCGCCCATGGCTCTCGGCGCGGTCCTCCTCATCATCGGCGTGTTCGTCCTCACCCCCCTCCTGTCCCGCCCGCTGATCGCCGCGGCCGCCCCGCTGCTGCGCGTGTTCGGCGTCTCGGGCAAGCTCGCCCGCCAGAACTCGGTCCGCAACCCGCGCCGTACGGCCGCCACGGCCTCGGCGCTGATGATCGGCCTGACCCTGATCACCGGTATGACGGTGATGGCGGGCAGCCTGCAGAAGTCCATCGACAAGATGGCCAGTTCGGCGCTGCGCGCGGACTACGTGGTCTCGATGGCGAACGGCAACGAGCTCTCCCCCAAGGTGGCCCGCGAGCTCGCCGCCACCGACGGCGTGACCGCCATCAGCCCGCTGCGCAACGCGCCCGCGCGCATCGACGGCGAGACCGAGTTCCTGACGGGCGTCAATGGCTCCGCGATCGGCAAGCTGACCGATCTGAAGGTCGACAGCGGCACCTTCAAGGTGGGCGGCTCCCAGGTCGTCGTCGACGACGAGCGCGCCAAGTCCTACGGCTGGAAGACAGGTTCGAGCTTCACCGTCCACTACGAGGACGGCAAGCAGCAGAAGCTGACGGTCGCCGGGATCTACGAGGGCAACGAGATGATCCACGGGATCATGCTCGACAACACGGCCCTCTCCCCGCACCAGAGCGACCCGGCCGACATGCAGGTCATGCTGAAGACGGCGGACGGTGCGTCGAGCGCGACGAAGGACAAACTGGAGAAGGCCCTCGGCACCAACCCTGCGATCAAGGTCCAGGACAAGAAGGACCTGTCCCACTCGATCGCACAGATGTTCACGCTGATCCTGAACATGGTCTACGGCCTGCTGGCCATGGCGGTGATCGTCGCGGTCCTCGGTGTCATCAACACCCTGGCGATGTCGGTCTTCGAACGCTCCCAGGAGATCGGCATGCTCCGCGCGATCGGCCTGGACCGCAAGGCCGTCAAGCGGATGGTCCGTCTGGAGTCCCTGGTCATCTCCCTGTTCGGCGGGGTGCTGGGCATCGGGCTCGGAGTGTTCTTCGGCTGGGCGGCCGGAGAGCTGCTCGGCACGAAGATGGCGACGTACGAGCTGGTCCTGCCGTGGGCCCGGATGGGCCTCTTCCTCCTGCTGGCCGGGACGGTCGGCGTCCTGGCCGCGCTGTGGCCGGCCCGGCGGGCGGCCCGCCTGAACATGCTGGCGGCGATCAAGGCGGAATAGCGGTGTAGTACTCATCACTGCCGAGGGGCCCCCTCCGGAGACGGAGCGGGGCCCCTCTCTCATGTGGCCTCACGCACTCCACACGCGGGCACGCAACGGCATCCCGGACGTGCCCGACTCGGGTGTGCGCACCGCCAGGACCTGGTTGACGCCGATGCGATTGCGTTCGAAGGCGAGGGCGCAGGCCGCCATGTACAGGCGCCAGACACGGGCGCGACCGGGACTGGTGAGCCGTACCGCGCGGTCCCAGCCGGCGTCCAGAGCGGCGACCCAGCGGCGGAGGGTGAGGGCGTAGTGCTCGCGGATCGACTCCACGTCGCGCACCTCGAACCCGGCGCGCTCCAGCTGGGTGACGGTGGAGCCGAGCGGGGCGAGCTCGCCGTCGGGGAAGACATAGGCGTCGATGAACGCGTCCGGGTGGTACGACGACTCGTCGCGCTGCGGACGGCGGGCGATCTGGTGGTTGAGCAGCCGGCCGCCCGGTTTCAGCAGGCCGTACAGATTGGTGGCGTACTCGAAGTAGCGCTCCGCGCCGACGTGTTCGGCCATGCCGATGGAGGAGATCGCGTCGTACGGGCCGTCGGCGACGTCCCGGTAGTCCTGCACCCGGATCTCGATCCGGTCGGTGAGGCCCTGGTCGGCGACGCGTTTGCGGGCGTACGCGGCCTGCTCCTGGGACAGGGTGACGCCGACGACGCTCACGCCGTGCTCACGGGCCGCGTGCATGGCCATCGAGCCCCAGCCGCAGCCGACGTCGAGGAGCCGCTGCCCCGGTGTCAGGCCGAGTTTCAGGGAGACGAGTTCGAGCTTGTCGCGCTGGGCGGACTCAAGGGTGCCGGCGTCCTCCCAGTAGGCGCAGGAGTACACCATGGAGGGGCCGAGGACGAGCTCGTAGAAGTCGTTGCCGACGTCGTAGTGGTGGCTGATGGCGCGTCGGTCGCTGCGCCGGGTGTGCAGACGGCGGGTGGTGCGGCGGACCTCCTCCCGGGGCGGGGCGGGCGGCAGCGGGGGGCCGGCGAGCCTCAGCAGCCGGACGGCGGCCGCCCGGACGTCCGGGTCGCGCAGCGCCTGCAAGAGGGTCCTGGAGCCCTCCGCGCGCTCCCACACCAGTGCGGACATCGCGTCGAGGGCGGTGTAGAGATCGCCCTCGATCTCCAGGTCGCCGGCCACCCAGGCCCGGGCCAGGCCCAGTTCGCCCGGCTTCCACAGCAGGCGGCGCAGGGCGCGGCGATTGCGGACGACCAGGGTCGGGGCGCCCGGCGGGCCGGACCGCGAGCCGTCCCAGGCGCGGATCCGTACGGGGAGCGGTTCTCCCAGCAGCTGCTCGGCGAGACTAGTCAGCCGCGACGCGGCGTCGGCCATGGCGCACCTCCGTGAAAGGTATCGGCCCATTGGTTCCGGTCTCCACCCGGTCTACCGGTGAACGACCGCCCACGCCGACGTCATTCCCCCTCACCCGGCCTGTGCCGACACGCTCTCCCAACCATCACACCGACGCCACGCCACGAAGCGGCACGGCCGACCGCGGCACGGGGCATCCGCCGCCGTGCATGCCGAAGGGGCCGCCCGCACCACGGATGGCGGGCGGCCCCTTCGGGCACTTCGGTGACCTGGGGCAGAAGGCCCCTGAGGTCAGGAGGCCTTGGCCTTCTCCCCGGTCTTCGCGGCGGCGACCGGCGCCGGCTTGGCGGCCTCGAAGAACTCCTCGCGCGGGTTCTGCATGGCGCCGAGCGACACGACCTCGCGCTTGAGGAACATGCCGAGGGTCCAGTCGGCGAAGATGCGGATCTTGCGGTTCCAGGTCGGCATGGCCATACCGTGGTAGCCACGGTGCATGTACCAGGCCAGCCGGCCCTTGAGCTTGATCTTCGTCTTGCCCATGACGATCATCGCAACGCCCTTGTGGAGACCGAGACCGGCCACCGCGCCCTTGTTGGCGTGCGAGTAGTCCTTCTGCGGGAAGCCCCGCATACCGGAGATCACGTTGTCGCCGAGCGCCTTGGCCTGGCGCAGCGCGTGCTGGGCGTTGGGCGGGCACCAGGCGTTCTCGACACCGGCCTTGCGGGCGGCGACGTCCGGCACCTGGGCGTTGTCGCCCGCGGCCCAGATGTAGTCCGTGCCCTGGACCTGGAGCGTCGGCGCGCAGTCGACGTGACCGCGCGGACCGAGCGGCAGGCCGAAGCGGGCGAGCGCCGGGTTCGGCTTGACGCCGGCCGTCCAGACGATCGTGTTGGAGTCGACCTCGAGGCCGTTCTTCAGGACCACGTGACCGTCGACGCAGGAGTCCATGGAGGTGGAGAGGTAGATCTCCACACCGCGGCTCTCCAGGTGCTCCTTGCCGTACTGGCCGAGCTTCGGCCCGACCTCGGGAAGGATCTTGTCGGCGGCGTCGACGAGGATGAAGCGCATGTCCTCACGGGACACGTTCTTGTAGTACTTGGCCGCGTCCCGGGCCATGTCCTCGACCTCACCGATGGTCTCCGCACCGGCGAAGCCACCGCCGATGAAGACGAAGGTGA
Organism: Streptomyces sp. NPDC025638; assembly: GCF_055558775.1. Taxonomy (NCBI): domain Bacteria; kingdom Bacillati; phylum Actinomycetota; class Actinomycetes; order Kitasatosporales; family Streptomycetaceae; genus Streptomyces; species Streptomyces sp. NPDC025638. The sequence continues at coordinate 87,429 of NZ_JBVHLX010000013.1, forward strand.
GCGCCTTGCGGCGGATCTCCTCGTCGGTCGTGGAGTCGGCCTTGTCGAGCTGCTCGAGGACGTGGTTGCGCAGTCCGATGGACTCCTCGATGCCCTTCATGCCGATGCCCTGCTCGGCAAGGCCGGGGATCGGGAAGGTACGGGAGACCGCGCCGAGCGCGATCACCAGGTAGTCGAAGGGCAGTTCGTACGCCTCGCCGACCAAGGGGGCGACCGTCGCGACCTTGCGGTCCTGGTCGATGGTGGTGACCCGGCCGGTGAGAACCTCCGCGTTCGGCAGCACGCGTCGCAGCGGGACGACGACGTGGCGAGGGGAGATGTTGCCGGCGGCGGCTTCGGGCAGGAAGGGCTGGTAGGTCATGTACGACCGGGGGTCGACGACCGTGACGGTCGCCTCGCCGTAGCGCATCTTCTTGAGAATGCGCCGAGCTGCGTACAGGCCTACGTACCCACCGCCTACTACGAGGATCCTGGGACGCTCCGTGGTGCTCATGCCATCGAGTATCCACCCGCCCCTAGGGGGCCGCTCGTGCGCCCCTTCACAAGCTTCTTGAGGGTGCGTGCTACACTCCGCGACCCGCGTGACACAGGTCATGTCGACAAGCCGGAACCACTGTGCCTGATGACCTGTTGTCAATGCCGCGTGAGCTGCCTCTCCGTCCGTTCGGAGGGCCTGTGAGACCCCTTGCGCGACCCTCCGGCGACACCGTCGCCGAGCGCCTCCGTGACGCCCTCTCAAGTGCGCTCCGAGGGCCGCTGAACCCTCGTACGGCTCAATGAAGGACCTTCGGCCCCTCGACAGGGCCGAATTCCTTGTGAAGAACTTCACGAACTTTCTCGGGAGCGCGCCCGGAAGGGGTGTGTCACCGCCCCCGGAACGCGCTCATACGCTATGCGAACTGCTCAGCAGAGAGCTACTGACCAGTAGGAAAAGAGACCCGGACCACCCCGCAAGGGCGGGTCTACGCCACCGACCACGCGATGCCGTCGAGGATGTCGTGCTCGCTCACCACGACCTCCTCGGCGCCGATCCGCTCCATGATCGCCAGCAGCACGAGGGCCCCGGCGCCGATCACGTCGACCCGGCCCGGATGCATGGACGGGATCCGGGCCCGCTCGGCATGGGTGGAGCGCAGCAGCCACTCGGTGATCTCCCGGACCCGGTCGTGGGAGACGCGGGAGTGGTGGATGCGGGCTGAGTCGTACTCCGGCAGCTCCTGCGCGATCGCCGACACCGTCGTGACCGAGCCGGCGAGCCCGACGAGGGTGTGCGCCTCGCGCAGCGGGACCGTCTCCTCGGCGAGGTCGAGGGCGGCCTCGATGTCGGCCCTCATGGCGGCGATCCGCTCCGTGGTGGGCGGGTCGCTGACGACGCCCTCGTGCACCAGGTGACGCTCGGTCATCCGCACACAGCCCACGTCCACGGACCGCGCGGCCCCCACGTGGTCGTCGCCGACGACCAGCTCGGTGGAGCCGCCGCCGATGTCCACCACCAAGTAGGGCCTGGTGAGGTCGTCGCGGCCGGTGAGCTCCTTCGTGGCGCCCGTGAAGGAGAACTCGGCCTCCTGGTCACCCGTAATGACCTCCGGCTCTACTCCGAGGATGTCGAGGACGCCCCGGACGAACTCGTTGCGGTTCTCGGCGTCCCGGGAGGCGGAGGTGGCCACGAACCGCAGCCGCTCGGCGCCGTGCTCCTTGATGACCGCCGCGTACTCGCGGCACGCGGCGAAGGTCCGCTCCAGCGCCTCCGGAGCGAGCCGTCCGGTGCTGTCGACGCCCTGGCCGAGCCGCACGATGGTCATCCGGCGCTCCAGGTCGATGAGTTCACCCGTCTCCGGGTCCGCGTCGGCGACCAGCAGACGGATGGAGTTCGTACCGCAGTCGATCGCGGCGACCCGGGTCACCGGTCCTCCTCCTTCGGGACCGTCACACAGGCCCCCTTCATCCACCACTCGGGCAGCATCGCGAGCGCCTCGTCGCCGAGGGGGTTCACCCCCGGCCCGGCGGCCAGCGAGTGGGCGACCAGCACGTGCAGACACTTCACCCGGTCCGGCATACCGCCGGCGCTCGGGAAGCCCGTCAGCACCTCGATCTCGTCCCGGCGCCGGATGTAGTCCTCGTGCGCGGCACGGTAGGCGGCGGCCAGTTCCGGGTCCGTCTGTAGCCGCTCCGTCATCTCCTTCATGACGCCGTTCGCCTCCAGGGTGCCGATGGCCGAGGAGGCCTTCGGGCACGTCAGGTAGTACAGCGTGGGGAAGGGCGTGCCGTCGGGCAGGCGCGGAGCCGTCTCCACGACGTCCGGCTGACCGCAGGGGCACCGGTGCGCGATCGCCCGCAGCCCGCGCGGCGGACGCCCGAGCTGCTGCTTGAAGGCCTCGACGTCCGCGTCGGTGGGCTCGGTGCGCGGAGTGGGCGGCGGGGGCGTTTCCATGACTGTCTTCAGGCTGTCTTTCTCTGGCTGTCGGTTCACTGGCCGGCGTCGTCCGGGCGCCGCCGGCTTCACTGGTCGAAGGCGTCGGACTTGTCGACCCCGTCCCAGACGTTGGCGTACCAGGGGCGGTCGGCCGCCCCCAGATAAGCGTGCGCCTGCTTGGCCGCACCGGGGTCGATCACGACGTAACCGGTCTCCCCCGGCATCACGTAGTGCAGCCGCCGGCGGATCTGCTGCTCGGCGAAGGAGTCGTCCTGCCAGCGCGCCTTGAGGTCGCGCAGTTGCTCGACCCGTTCCTGGGCCCGCTGCCGCTGCCGCTCCAGATTGGCGATCTCGGCGCGCTGGGAGACGTACTGCCGCATCGGATAGGCCAGGGCCACCACCATCGTGCACAGCACCAGGGCGAGCAACGCGGCCCGGCCGGTGAGCCGGGACCGGCGGGCCTGCCGCTTGGTCTGGGAGCGGTAGACCCGGGCCGCCGTCTGCTCGCCGAGCAGTCGCAGTCTGGTCGCGGTGGAGAACCGGTCCCGGTCCTTCGCGGCCATGTCCCCGCCTCCCTCATACGTGCGTACGTCCCCGGACACGGTACGGGACCGGGTACGGGGACGTACGTACGACTGGCTAAGCCTTGCCCTTACCGGGCTCAGCCCTTGGAGATCTCCACGCCGCCCCGGAAGCGCGGGAAGGCGCTGCGGCCGGCGTACACCGCCGCGTCGTCGAGGATCTCCTCGATGCGCAGCAGCTGGTTGTACTTGGCGACGCGCTCGGAGCGGGCCGGGGCGCCGGTCTTGATCTGGCCGCAGTTGGTGGCGACGGCCAGGTCGGCGATGGTGACGTCCTCGGTCTCGCCGGAGCGGTGGGACATCATGCACTTGAAGCCGTTGCGCTGGGCCATCTCGACGGCGTCCAGGGTCTCGGTCAGCGAACCGATCTGGTTCACCTTCACGAGCAGGGCGTTGGCGGTGCCCTCCTCGATGCCGCGGGCCAGGCGCTCCGGGTTGGTGACGAACAGGTCGTCGCCGACGATCTGGACCTTGTCGCCGAGCTTGTCGGTCAGGACCTTCCAGCCGGCCCAGTCGTCCTCGAACAGCGGGTCCTCGATGGAGACGAGCGGGTAGGCCGCCACGAGCTCCTCGTAGTACTCCGTCATCTCGGCGGCCGAGCGGGACTTGCCCTCGAACTCGTACTTGCCGTCCTTGTAGAACTCGGACGCGGCGACGTCGAGCGCGAGCGCGATCTGCTCACCGGGGACGTACCCGGCCTGCTTGATGGCCTCCAGGATGAGGTCGAGGGCCTCACGGTTGGAGCCGAGGTTCGGGGCGAAGCCGCCCTCGTCGCCCAGGCCGGTGGCCAGGCCCTTGCTCTTCAGGACCTTCTTCAGGGTGTGGTAGACCTCGGCGCCCCAGCGCAGCGCCTCGGAGAAGGACTCCGCGCCGATCGGGGCGATCATGAACTCCTGGATGTCCACGTTGGAGTCGGCGTGCGAGCCGCCGTTCAGGATGTTCATCATCGGCACCGGCAGCAGGTGCGCGTTCGGGCCGCCCAGGTAGCGGAAGAGGGGGAGGTCGCTGGCCTCGGAGGCGGCGTGGGCGACGGCGAGGGAGACGCCGAGGATGGCGTTGGCGCCGAGCGAGCCCTTGTTGTCGGTGGCGTCCAGGTCGAACATCGCCTGGTCGATCAGGCGCTGCTCGGTGGCGTCGTAGCCGACCAGCTCCGGGCCGATCTGCTCGATCACGGCGAGAACGGCCTTCTCGACGCCCTTGCCCAGGTAGCGGTTCGGGTCGCCGTCGCGGAGCTCGATGGCCTCGAAGGCGCCGGTGGAGGCGCCGGACGGAACGGCGGCACGACCCGTGCTGCCGTCGTCGAGGCCGACCTCGACCTCGACCGTGGGGTTGCCTCGGGAGTCCAGGATTTCCCGGGCTACGACGACGTCGATGGACGGCACGAGCATCTCCTTCATGGATGTGACGCTGGAAGTGCGGGGCTGGGTGCCTTGCGACTAGAGCCTAACCGTCCCGGGGGCATCGGCCACCGACCGACCGTCCCGTGGACAGGGTCCGACCGTACCCATTGTTCCGGCTCGAAACAAAGGCGGGGTGGAGAACGGCTCGAACACAGCGCCCCATGAACAAGCCCCGCCCCGGCGCGTACGGGGGAATACGCACCGGGGCGGGGAGACCGTGGGGACGGGGGCGGCTGCGGTTCTTGCAGCCGGGCTACCGGCCGCGCATCACTTCAGGTGGAGCTGCTGGCCCGGGTAGATGAGGTCCGCGTCCTGGACGATGTTCTTGTTCAGCTTGAACAGCTTCTGCCAGCCGCCCTTGACCTTGTGCTTCTGGGCGATCGAGCCGAGGGTGTCGCCCTTGACGACCTTGTACTCGCCGTCGCCCTTCTTGACCTTCTTGCCGGTCGGGGTGGTGACGGTCTTGGCCGCGGCCGGGCGCTCGGCGGAGCGGGAGGCGGCCGGCTTCTCGGTCGCCCGGGGGGCGGTGCTCGCCGCGGCGCCGCCGTAGGGGGTGCTGGACAGGCCCGTGCCGCAGACCGGCCAGGCGCCCTCGCCCTGGGCGGCGAGGACCTTCTCGGCGATCTCTATCTGCTGCGCCTTGGTGGCCTTGTCGGCGGTGCCGGCGTACTTCGCGCCGCCGTACGCGGACCACGTCGAGGCGGAGAACTGCAGACCGCCGTAGTAGCCGTTGCCGGTGTTGATGGACCAGTTGCCGCCGGACTCGCACTTGGCTACGGCGTCCCACTCGGAGGCGGTGGCGGCCGAGGCGGCGCCGGAGGCCATCAGCGGGGCGACGACGGCGGCGCAGGCGACACCGGCGAGCGCGATGGCACGGGTGGCCCTGGCCTTCGAGGGACGACGGTGCTTGCCCTGGGCGGAAAACAGCATGGATGGATCCCCTCACCGACGCCTGCGAGGTGAGCTGTCGGGTTCGGGCCGGTTGAGTTGCCCGGCCACACCTCCGCTGGGAGGCGTGGCTCCACCCCTAGCCGCTCCGGCTCAACTGTCCGGCGCGGCACTTACCTTGGGTCCCCCGCTCCTGCCTACGGCGCGTGACGCGACGACTGTTCCCGTGCGGCCGCTGGCAGGACTCGGCGTTGCGACAGCCGGGGCTCGTGGTGACGAGCGGACTCGACCGTAGACACGCGATCCGGGGAATTCCAAAGACGATCAGGGCTTCTGAGACTCATCCCACACTTTCACCAAACCGGACATTGGGCGTGAAAGTGGGACGTCAACTCCCGCTACTTTTCGCCGATTTCGGTAGCGACGTCCAGGGTCTGACCGGGGGTGATGTCGTTCGGGTCGGTGCCGATGGCGGCCTTGTTTGCGGCATAGAGCGCACGCCATCCGCCGTCGACGTCAAGGGAGTCGGCGATGGATGCGAGAGTGTCGCCGTCGCGAACCGTGTAGGTGCGCGAGGCGTGACGACCCACCGAGGCCGAGCCCTGCCCGTTTGCTGCGTTTTCGTCCGCATTACCCCCGCGGTGACGGCCGCCCCCGATCGCGCCGGTGTCGACCAGACTCCAAGACCCCCCGCTTTGCCACGAGTTGTCGGAATCGTCCGTTTTAGGGACTTCCGTGGGCGCGCCACCACTCCCCTGCGAGTTACCCGAGCCTTCGGATTCCGACTTGTCCGACTTGGCGGAATCTTCGCCCTTGCCCTCGCTCTTGCCCTTCGCCCCGTTCCCCTCGTCGGCGTTCGCCGAGGGGGAAGCCTTCCCCGAGGAGTCCGACTTCGAGCGTGAATCGGATGAGTCGGATGAATCAGAGGAGTCCGAATAATCGGATGAGCCGGGCGAATCGGATGCCGAGACGCCGGTGTCGACATCGACCGACCCGGAGCTCGCGGTGAGCCCGGAGAGCAGGGCACAGGTGGCCCAGGGCTTGGTGCCCTGGTCGGCGAGAACCTTCTCCGCGACGGCTATCTGCTGCGAACGGCTGGCCTCGTCCGGGCTGGAGGCGTACGCGAGGCCGCCGTACTTGTCCCAGTCGTCCTGCGACATCTGCAGACCGCCGTAGTAGCCGTTGCCGGAGTCGGCGCTCCAGGAGCCGCCGCTCTCGCACTCGGCCACCTTGTCCCATGTGGTGCCGTCGGCCGCGTTGGCGCTCGCGGCCCCCAGGAGCGGGATGGCGATGGCGGAGCCGGTCACTCCGGCCGCGACGAGGAGGGCCGGAGCCTGACGGGGGCGACGGTGACGACCGTTCCCGGAGAGCATGCGGAAGCCTTTCGTGCGACAGCGATAACCGGCGCGGCACAGAAAGCCGACGTACCGCGCTGCCCGGTAAACGTATCCACTGACGATCACTTGTCACAAGTTAATGCCGCGTAGATCACGTGAAGATCACAGAGTTGAGCATTCATCAGGTTTGGGGCGCGACAGGCCGCGCTTCCCTCACTTACCGGACGGGCGTGAACTCCACGGGCAAAGTGCGCAGTCCACGCATGATGAGCCCGCCACGCCACCGCAAATCGGCCGGATCCACCGCGAGTCGGAGGTCCGGGAGGCGGGTGAGAAGGGTGGCGAGCGCGGTCTGGCCCTCCAGCCGGGCGAGCGGGGCACCCAGGCAGTAGTGGATGCCGTGGCCGTATCCAAGGTGTTGGTTGTCACGTCGGCCGAGATCGAGGACGTCCGGGTCGGCGAACCGCTCCGGGTCCCGGTCGGCGGCGGCGAGCACCACCAGGACGGGGTCGCCGGGTGCGATGTCCTGCCCGCCGATGGTGAGCGGCTCGGTGGCGAACCGCCAGGTGGCCAGTTCGACCGGGCCGTCGTAGCGCAGGAGTTCCTCGACACCGGTCTCCAGGAGGTCCCGTTCCCGGCGGGCGAGGGACGCCTGCAGACGGTGCCGTTGCTCGGGATGGGTGAGCAGGGCGTAGGTGCCGTTGCCGATGAGGTTGACGGTCGTCTCGAACCCGGCGAACAGCAGGATGAAGGCCATCGCGGCGGCCTCGTTCTCGGTGAGGTGCTCGCCGTGGTCCGAGGCGCGGATGAGCCCGGAGATGAGGTCCTCGCCGGGAGCGGGGCTGTCGGGCAGGGCCTCGCGCTTCCTGTGGATGAGCTCGGCGAGATAGCCCCGCATCTTCTTGACCGACCGCGCGACCCCGCCCCGCGGCCCTCCCCCGTGCCGAATCATCATCCCCGCCCAGTCCCGAAAGTCGTCCTGGTCCTCGCGCGGAACGCCGAGCAGGTCGCAGATGGCGTAGATGGGGAGCGGAAAGGCGAACTCGTGGATGAGGTCGGCGGACCCCTCGGCCGCGAACCCGTCGATGAGCCGGTCTGTCAGTTCCTGTACGCGCGAGCCGAATTCGGCGACCCGGCGGGGTGTGAACGCCTTGCTGACCAGCCGGCGCAGCCGGGTGTGGTCCGGCGGGTCGATGTTGAGCAGATGCGTCATCAGCTCCGCCTTGCGCTCACCGGGGATACCGGTCTTGCCCTTGGCGTGCGCGGGCTCGTCGTGATGCGCGGGGTTCTTCGACAGCCGCTGGTCGGCCAGCGCCTGCTTGGCATCGGCGTACCGGGTGACCAGCCAGGCCTCGACACCGCTCGGGAGTTTCGTCCGGTGCACGGGGGCGTGCTCGCGGAGCCAGGCGTAGGCCGGGTAGGGGTTACTGGCGAACTCCCAGCTGAACAGGTCGGGGGCGGCGGGGGTGGGGTTCGGGGGGTGGGGCTGGTTGGTCACTCCTCGACGGTATCCGGCTTTCCGGCGGATGCCGCGCGGAGGGCGGTGCGGGCACCGGCCACCGAAGTGGTGACTCCTCCAACTCCTTTTCCCCGCACGCCCTCGCGCCCATGGGCAAGCCCCCGTGCCCCTCCCTCGGGCCATCCCTCAGGCCGACGTCGAGCCCTCCATGCCTTCTATGCCCTCCATGCCTTCCACTCCCTCGGCGGCCCGCACCGCGTCCCGGTACGCCCTTGCCGCCGCCCGCAGTGCCGCCTCCGGGTCCACCCCGTCCGCCTCGGCCCGTATCGCGAGCGCGAGCAGCTCGTACCCGATGCCCTCGCCGTGCGGCAGCGGCACCTCCAGTCCCGCCGTGCGCGCGCGGGAGGCGAGCTTCGCCGCGAGGGCGAGGCCGGGCTGGCCGAGCGGGACGCCCTCGGTCACGGAGGTGCGCCGCTTCTCCTCGGCCTTGGTGCGCAGCCAGTGCTCCTTGACCTCCTCGGGGGTCTGGGCCGTCTCGTCGCCGAAGACATGCGGGTGGCGGTGGATCAGCTTGGCGACTATGCCGCCGGCCACGTCGTCGACGGAGAACGGCGCCTCGGGGTCCTCCTCGGCGATGCGGGAGTGGAAGACGACCTGGAGCAGCACGTCGCCCAGTTCCTCCCTGAGCTCCTCGCGGTCGCCGGCCTCGATCGCCTCGACGAGTTCGTAGGCCTCCTCGATGCCGTACTTCGCCAGGCCCTTGTGGGTCTGCCGGGACGACCAGGGGCACTCGACGCGGATGCGGTCCATGACCTGGACGAGGTCGAGGAGACGGGCGCCCGGCAGGTCGTAGGAGGCGGGGAGCAGCTCCAGCTCGGGCATCCGCACGCGGCCGGAGCCGGCGAGGCGGGCCAGGCCGTCGGTGAGCGCCGGTTCGCCCTCACCGGTCGCCACGACCACCACCGTGTGTCCGCCGACGCAGGCGTCGACCAGTTCCTGGGCGGTGGGCGACGTCTCCTCCACCCCTATCCCGGCCTCGCGCAGATAGGGCAGCTGTGGGTGGGCCCCGTCCGCGCACAGCACACGGTCGGCGGAGCGCAGCGCCTGCCAGGCGGGCCAGGACAGCAGCCCCGGGGCGACGCGGTGACTGGTGGTGAGCAGGACGACACGGCCGGGGGCCGCGGCCGGGCCCGGTTCCTGAGCGGCTTCGAGGCTGGTGGTGTTCACGCATCGAACGTAACGCACGTCCGTCGACGGCCTCGCGAGTTGTCCACAGGCTTGGGCGGGCGATGCGATCGTAAGACCGCGACGCGGTGGTCGGGGCCGGGCCTGAGGCCTGGGGGACCCAGGGAACTGAGAACCCGGGACCCGGGAGCCCGAAGGCCTGGGGGCCCGGAAGGCCTGGGGGCCCGGAAGCCCGGAAGCCCGGGGGCCCGGAAGCCCGGGGCCTGGAGGTCCAGAAGCCCGAAGACCCGGAAACCCGAGGCCCCAGAGCCCCGGCGCCCCGGCGCCTACGCCGACTGCTGCTGCGTCCCGGTCTTCGTGACCTCTCGCACCCACGGTGTCTTCGCGTCGACGCGGCTGCTGTTCTGCACGTCCCAGGAGCCGTAGCGCGGGTTGAGGTCGATGTTCAGTTCGCCGGACGCGGTGGACAGCGCCTTCCAGAACGCGGGCTCGGAGGTGCTGGTGCCGAGCTTCTGGGCGAGCTTCTGGGCCTCGACCTGGAGGCGCAGGTTGTCGTCGAGCCGCTTGGGTGCGACGCCGTACTTCTGCAGCCAGTCCGTCTCCAGCGCCGCGGCGCCGCCGAACTGCTGCTCCAGGCCGGTGCGCAGCCGCTGGATCTCCTTGCGGGTGACCGTGATGCCCTGGTCCTGCGCGGCGCGGTGCAGCACCCGGTCGAGGACCATGTTGTGCAGGGTGTCGCGGGTGAGGCTGCTGGTGGAGGCGAGGACCTGCTGGTACTGCGCCTCGTCCGGCACCGCGGCCCGCTGCGCCCGGCGCACCTCGTCCACCCGGTTCTCCAACTGGGCGACGGTGATCCGCTGGCCCCCGACGACGGCCGCCGCGCCTGGATGCGCGTCGTTTCCGCAGGCGGCGAGGAGAGGAGCCGCGGCGGCGATCGCGGCGGACAGGACGAGCGCGGTGCGACGGCGGCGGAGCAAGGAGACCTCCTGAGGAGATTGTGCGACGGTGCACAAAGTCTTGCGGTGATCGATGGTAGGCAGTGGGCAAGCTCTGGCCAACCCATTCGACCAACGATTCACGCACACTTCGGGCACCGCCGCGTCGCCTCCGGGGCGCGGAGGTCAGCCGGTGATGGCCACCGGGGCGTCCCACGCGTCCCGGTCCACGGTGATCGTGTAGCCGCCGCGGGTCTCCTTGCTGTTGACCATGTACTGGTGGGCGCGGCTGTGGCCGGTGTACTGGCTCGCGCCGAACGGCCAGTCCGCGGTCGTGGTGTTCTGCTTGTCCCACAGCGCGTACCAGAGGTTGCCCGGCAGATCGGTCCTGTCCGTGGCGTTGGCGACGGCCTTGGCGCTGGAGCTGGTGAAGCCGTAGTAGCCCGCGCGGTACGTCTTCACGCGCAGTTCCTTGTCGAAGGCGCGCACATAGGTGAGCACGGCGTTGTTGCACGACGTGTTCGTCGTGTCGTACGCCTCCATGTCGAGGTAGATCGGGCTGCCGGCCTTCATGCCGAGGGCGGAGGCCTTGGCCACTGCGTCGTCCGCGTCGGTCCTGCCGAGGGAGGCCGCGTTGGCGGCGGTGAGCTTCTCGGGGTTGGCGCCGCTCTGGCAGGGGGGCTGGGCGCCGACGTAGAGCGGGATGAGCTTCCAGCCGACCGCGCTGACGGACTTGACCCAGGAGGCGGTGAGGTTGGGCTGGGCGCAGCCGCGGTTCTTGCCGCCCACGTAGACGGCGGCGGCGCCGTAGAAGCCGTTCGTGTGCCAGGCCTTCATGGCGGCCAGGGAGGGCGCGGCACAGGTGTCGAAGGCACGGCCGGTGTACGTCCGCTGCGCGGGCCAGGTCGTGGCCGCCATCGACGTCTGCGCGGCGATGCCGGCCCCGGCGACGACGGCGGCACCGACGGCCGCCCATGTCAGGTACCTGCGCTTCTTCGACTGCCGATGGCTGGACATGCCTGGAACCCCACCCCTGTGTGTGCACTGTGCAGCTAAAACGGACGGCAACCTATCGGGTGCGGCGTGCCGCTTTGAGAAACAGCGCCCCCGCAAGATCACAAGCTTCCCCCAGGGAACGGCAAAATCTAGCCGCGCACCTGCCCCAGCCACTGCAGCGTCCGCCGGACCTCCGCGGCCAGCGGGTGTCCGGGACCGTGCAGGCGCTCCACGTCCAGCACCAGTCGCGCGAGCGTGTCGTGGGCGGAAGCCCGGTCGCCGAGGGCCAGCAGCAGAAGGCCGATCCGGCGGCGGACGTCATGGGCGAGCTGCGGGTCGCCGGAGACGTACTGGTTCTCGTAGTACGGCAGCAGCGCGCGGTACTCCGCCAGGGCCGCCGCCGGTTCGCCGAGCTGCTCCAGGCACTGGGCGGCCTCGTAGCGGAACCGCAGGGACTGCGGGTCGGCCTGGCCCGCCTCGGAGGCGCGTTCGTCGGCGAGGCGGCGCAGTTCGGGCAGCGCGCGCCGGTACTGGCCGTCGTCCATGAGCGTGGCCGCGTACTGCTTGCGCAGGGTGCGGACGACCGGGGAGTGCTCGCCGTGCTGCTCGGCCGCGGTGGGCAGGATCGCGCCGAGGATGTCGACGGCCTGGGTGATGCGGCCCTCCCCGAGGAGGCGCTTGACCTCGTCGACGGCGGCGGCGACATCGGGCTTGTCGGGCACGGGCGCCATCGGGGCGGGCTGCGGCGCGGGGGTGCGGGCGCGGTCCGGCCAGGGGGCGTGCGGGCGCAGGAAGGGGCGGGTGGGGTCCAGGGGTGCCCCGGTGGGTATCCCGCGCGCGGGCAGGAGCAGTGCCAGGTTCTCGTACACCTCCTGCGCGGAGGCGGGGCGGTGCTGCGGGTCCTTGGCGAGCAGACGCAGTACGAGCGCCTCCAGCGTCTCCGGCACCTCGGGGCGGATCCGGCGCACGGGCAGCGGCGGCTCGTACAGATGCCGGTGCAGCACCCCGAGCGCCGTGGAGCCGGCGAACGGCACGTCCCCGCTGAGCAGTTCGTGCATCAGCACGCCCAGCGCATACAGGTCGGTGTACGGGCCGACCGCGCCGCCCATCGCCTGCTCGGGGGCCATGTAGGCGGGCGAGCCGATGGGCGAGCCGGTGTGGGTCAGGCGGGTGGTGTCGGTGTCCATGACGGAGGCGACACCGAGGTCGAGGACGGTGACCGTGCCGTCCTGCTTCACCATCACGTTGCGCGGCTTGAGGTCACGGTGGACGATCGGCACGGCGTGCACGGCGCTCAGCACGGCGCACAGTTGCGCGGCGACCGCGACCGCCCACTGCCACGGGTACGGATCGTGCTCGGCGAGGTGGTCGGAGAGGTCGGCGCCGTCGACGTACTGCATGACGAGGAACAGCTCCTCGCCCTCACTGCCCGCGTCGTGCACGGTGACCAGACCGGGGTGGTCGACCTGTGCGGTCACCCGGCACTCGCGCACGAACCGGCGGCGCAGTTCGTCGGCCTCCTGCCCCGCCACCTTGTCGGGGCGCAGCAGCTTCACCGCCACGCGCCGGTCGAGCCGCTTGTCGTACGCCGTCCAGACCTGGCCCATGCCGCCCTGCCCGATGAGCGTGGACAGTTCGTAGCGGCCGGCGACGACACGTCCTGTCGCCACGGTCACCGTCCGCCCTCGTGATGCCCGTCGTGCTTGCGCAGGTAGTCACTGAGCTCGTCCAGCTCGGCGCGCACCTGGTCGATGCGGGCGGGCGCCGGACGCTGCGGCGGGGCCGGTATCGGGGGCTGGGACGGGGGCGTGTGGGCCATCGGGGGCGGGGTGTGCGGGCCGAGCGGGGACTGCGGCGCGGTCGGCCCGATCGGCGAGCTGGGCACGGTCGTCGCGGTGTACGGAGACGCGGGTTGCGCGTACCCGTACGGCGACGCCATCGGCTGCTGCGCGCGGTAGGCGTCCCGCAGCCGCTGGAAGTGCCGTATGTCGGCCGCGAGGTAGTACGCCGTCGCTGCGACGAGGGTGCCCAGGAGCAGGGTGATGCCCAGGTAGCCGCCGGCGGTGTGGATCTCGTCGCCGGATTCGCTGCCCAGCAGCACGATGCTGAGGACGTCGGCCGCGAGGACCGCCACGAACAGGCCCCAGTCCAGCGACTTGCGGGTCACGATGGCCAGGCGCAACAGCATCGCCCAGGTCGCGAAGCCGATGCAGGTGAACCCGAGCGCCACGAACAGCACACGCAGGAAGATCAGCACCGCGGTGTCCGGCGGCCGCTTCAGCGGCTGTGCGTAGCCGTGGCCCTGCATGGTTGCTCCTGTTGCCCGAATTATGCGTACGTGTCGGTCCGGCGCCGCCCGTTGCGCGGACAACACCGGTCATGCCCTTGTCGCTTCGAGCATATGGCCCGACACGGACAAGCGGCCCGGGTTGTACCGAACCGTTGTCGTGCCGAACACTTCCCACGACACCGCAGGTACGGACAGGAACACGCGGAGCCGGACGTTCCGGGCGGGAGCGCGGGATGCGGCGCCCCCGGCGGGTCACTCCGGCGCCACCGTGCCGTCGGTCAGGCCGTCGTACATCCCGCGCACGAGCTGGTCCCCGAGCCGGCCCGCGTGCCTGAGCGCCCGCTCGAACTCGTCCAGGGCGCGGAAGCGCGCGCCGTAGCGCCGCTGTTCGTCGAGCGGGAGCCGCGGCAGCTGGAGGCGGCGCACATCGAGGCGCGTGGCGGTGGACGCGTAGCTGCTGGCCTGACGGTTGTTGGCGGTACCGCGCAGGAAGCCGGCGAGGAACCACGGGTCGAGCGCCGTGGGATCGGGGCGCAGGAGCACGAGGTTGCGCCCCAGGGCGGCGCCTCCCGTCGCCTCGTCGATCACGCGCGCCACCGAGCCGCCGCCGAGCACCGGCACGACGACATCGCCCGGCTCGGTGAGCACGGCCTCCTCGTCGCTCTCGGGGAGCGTCCCGGAGGGCACGGTTCCGGCGAGGACGTCGTGGTCGGTGAGGACGGGCACGCGCGCGTGGCCGCCGTTGCCGCCGGTACGCATCACCAGGGCGCCCCCGCGCGCGAGTTCACCGATGGTGGTGAGCGGCCAGCGCACGGGTCGCGCGGAGTCGGCGGGCGGCGGGGTGAGGGCGTTGGTCAGGCGCAGGGTCTCGCCGAGCCGCTCGCGCACGGCCGTGAGCTGCTCCGCGCCGTCGGCCGCGGCGGGCGGCGGGAGATGGCGGGCGGGGGCGAGGTCCACGTCGTCGTCGAGGAGCTCGATCACGGGCACCGAACGGGCCAGCCCCGGGCGCTCGTCCAGCCGCCCGGCGCGTTCGAAGGCGCGCCAGGCGTCGAGGGCGGCGTCCCGCACCGCCTGCCAGTCCGGCCCGCCGCGCCCCTCGCCGGCGAACTGCCCGGTGTCGGCGAGCAGCACCTCGGGCTGCGCGGGCGCCTTCTCCGGGCGGCGCAGCACCCAGACGTGCAGGGGGATGTTGTACGGCGGCGCCGCACCCACCGGCAGCGCGACGACGGCCCGCAGCGCACCGCGCCGCAGCAGATCGGCACGGATACGCCGGCCGGAGCGGCGGGAGGCGGCGGCGGGCGGCATGAGCAGCACGGCGGTGCCGCCGTCCGTCAGCCGGGCGAGCGCGTGCTGGACCCAGGCGAGCTCGGACTCGTTGCGCGCCGGGAAGCCGTACTCCCAGCGGGGGTCGTAGGCGAGTTCGTCGTGCCCCCAGTTGCGCTCGTTGAACGGCGGGTGACACAGGACGGCGTCGGCGTGCAGCTCCGGGTACGCGTCACCGCGCAGGGTGTCGCCGGCGGCGCCGCGCACGGTGGCCCGAGTGTGCAGCGCGAGCCGGAGCGCGGTGAGCGCGGCGAGGTCGGGCGCGCTGTCCTGGGCGTAGAGCTCCTGGCCGGGGCGGGTCTCGACGGCACGCAGCAGGGCGCCGGTGCCGCAGGCGGGGTCGAGCACGGTGCGGGCGGGGCCGGCGAGGTCGGCCATGAGCCGCGCGAGCTCGGCGGGGGTGAGCGTGTACTGGCGCGGATTGGCATCCAGATGCCGCCCCAGCAGGAACTCGAAGGTCTGCCGCGCTCCCGTCTCGGCCGCCAGCTCGGCGGCACCGCGCAGGAGGGGGATGGAGGGGAGGAGTTGGGGGGCGGTGGGGGCGTGAACGGCGGGGGTGCTGTTCACGGCCGGGGCGGTGTTCACGGCCGGCGCAGGGTTCACACGGGCCGATGCAGGGTTCACATCGGCTGGGGCGGTGACGGCCGGAGGGGTGTGAACCGCGGCTGACGTGTTGCCCGTCGGTGGGGTGTGAACCTGGGCCGGGGTGTTCACGGCGTTCGCAGTGCGTGGAACATCCGCCGCGGCAGGGGTGTTCACAGCTCCCGCGCCGTGAGCGGCCCCCGAGCCGTGAGCCACCCCGGGCTTGTTCACACTGGCCGGAGTGTTCACGGCCGCCGCCCCGCCAGCGGCCTGCCAGCTGTGAACACGGCGACCACGCGCCAGACCGAACCGCGGCGCGATCACCTGCTCCAGCGCGGCGGGCAGCATCGCGGCCAGCCGCTCGTCGGAGCCGGCGCTGATCTCCAGCCAGTCGGTCGGACGCTCATGGATGAGCAGCAGCGCGCAGCCTGCGTGCACCAGCGCGGTGACCGGGCCCTCCGGGTGGCCGGCGAGTTGCTGCCAGACGCGTTCACGCAGGGGGACCTCGGCAAGCTTGCCCTGTTTGCGCAGCCAGGCCTCGACCTCGGCGAGGGCGAAGGACGGGCTGGTCTCGGTGCCGCCGACCGGTTTCGGGAAGTCGGCATGCCGGCGGCGCCAGTTGCTGACGGCGGCGCGGCCGACGCCGGCGAGCCGTGCGATTTCCGCGGCGGTCACTTCTGTCGCGTTGTCCTGCACCCGCCCCGCTCCCCTCGTCCATGTGTGACACGAGCATACCGGCGAACATGTGATCCACCCATTCACGCGCGTGTACGGAACTCATTGCGTGAACCGTGTTGACTCGGTTCACAGGCTCTGCTCTTATTGACCCAGCGAACGAGTGGCCGCCGGAGGGGGTGGGTCACCGTCTCGGGGAGGGGACAGCCATGGGCATGAAGGGCAAGGTCGCGCTGGGCGCCGTCGTGGGGATCGTCGTCATCGGCGCCGTGTCGGCGAACGCCGGCGGCAAGAGCGGCGGCGGATCCGACAGCAGCGACAAGGGCTCTTCGGCGTCCGCCGAGCACAAGAACGGCGGGAAGAAGGACTCGGGCAGATCCGAGGCGGCCACGAAGAAGAAGGCCGCGTTCGACGGGGACGGCGACTTCCAGGTCGGCTCGGACGTCAAGCCCGGCACCTACCGCACCAGCGGCAACACCGACGACATGTGCTACTGGGAGCGGGCCAAGGACGCCTCGGGCGAGATGGACTCACTGCTGGCCAACGACAACGTCAGCGGGACCAGTTACGTCACCATCAAGCCCACCGACAAGCTGTTCAAGTCCAGCGGCTGCAAGGACTGGGAGGCCGTCGACCCGAAGGCGAAGGGTTCGCGCGCCTCGACGATGGACGGCGACGGTGGCATGTTCAAGGTCGGCGCCGACATCGCCCCCGGCACCTACAGGTCCACCGGCAACGCCGACGACTCCTGCTACTGGGAGCGCACCAAGGACGCCGAGCACGGCCTCGACTCGATCATCGCGAACAACAACGTGACCGGCACGGCCGTCGTCACCATCAGCTCCTCCGACGCGTACTTCAAGACCGCCGGATGCGGGGACTGGAAGAAGACGGCCTGACCCGGCCGGCCAGTCACACCACCCACCCATACCGCTCACCCAACACCGCTCACCCAACACCGCTCACCACACTCACCAAGGAACTCCCATGCGTCGCACCGCACTTGCCGCCCTCTGTCTCGCCGCCGCGGCCGCCGCGGGGCTCACCGGCTGTCTGCCGGGGCAGGACAAGGCGGACAGCAAGCCGAAAGGTCCGTTCGCCGGGCTCACCGGCGGTGAGATCGCCGACCGGGCAATGAAGGCCACCACCGGGGCCGCGTCGCTACGGCTCAAGGGCGATGTCGCCGACGACGAGAGCAACGGCACCATCCAGCTCGACATGGCCCTGAACAAGAAGGGCGAATGCGCTGGCACCATGAGCATGGACGGTCAGGGCAAGGCCGACCTGATCAAGACCGGCGACACCATCTACATGAAGTACGACGAGGCGTTCCTGCGCGCCCAGAGCAAGGGCGAGTCCAAGGCCGACACCGACGCGGCCGTGGCGATGCTGGCCGGGAAGTGGACCAAGATGGCCGTGAAGGGCCAGGACGCCAAGGACATCGCGAGCTTCTGCGACCTGGACTCGGTGCTCGGCGGCGCCGCGGACGTCAACTCGGACGCCACCCGGGGCAGGACGACCACCGTCGACGGTACGCCGGCGATCGTCCTGCACGAGAAGGACGGCAAGGACCAGTACACGCTGTACGTCGCCACCGAGGGCAAGCCGTATCTGCTGAAGATCGACAGCACGTCCGTCAAGGACCCGGTGCACCTCACCCTCGGCGACTACAACCAGCCGGTACCGGCGAAGAAGCCCGCCGGCAAGATCCTCGACCTGGACGCGCTGGGCGGCTGAACCGGGATGCGGCGCCCCTCACAGCGGGTGCCGCATCCACACGTTGGGCTCGACATACACGGCGTATCCGCGCTCGGCTTCGCAGCGGACCGGGACCAGTGCGCCGGGTACGTCGATGTCGCCCTCCGTGTCGAAGGGCAGCCCGGTCCAGCGGCGCCACTCCTCCAGCGAGGCGGCCACGGTCATGGACGCCGGGGCGACGGAGTCGATGGTGGCACCGGCCCGGGCGTGGACGCGCAGCCACGGGTCGTGCGGCAGACCGTCGGGGCGCACCCGGTGCGCGTACTCCTCGATCGGAGTGCGGGGCTCAAGGTGCTTGGCGCTCGGGCGGACCGGGGCGACGACCTCGCTGAAGCCGTGCGCACGGGCGTTGGCGCGCATCGCCGAGAGCATCCGGCCGGACAGCCCGGTCCCCTGGACGTGCGGGGCCACGACGATGGAGATGGCGCTGACCGTGTCGGGGCGGGTGCCGCGGCGCAGATCGGCGAAGGCCCAGCCGAGCACCTGGTCCCAGCCACGGGCGGGCAGGATGCCGCGGTCCTCGGCACCGAGAGCGAAGGGCACGCTGTAGCCGTGCGCGACGACTTCGCCCCGCTCGTCCTCGGCGAACAGCGCATACTCCGGCAGCTCGATCGGGATGCGGCCGTAGTAGGCGTCGCCCACCGGGTCGTTGACGGTGAACTCCGGCCAGGTGTCGGCCATACCGAGAACCTGCTCCAACTTACCGGGCTGCTCGGCGAGGCTCGCCACCTTCACGTCCATGCGGGCGACGGTATGCGGTGGGGCCGACGGACCGGAAACGGTTTTACGTCCTCCGGGCCCTCCCCCCTTCCCTCAATGCGCCCGGAAGCGATCCGGTGCCTTCGTCGGGTTGCCTCCCGAAGGGAGGTTCTGGTTCGGGCAGGTCGTGAGGACCTTCTTCATCGCGGTCTTCTCCGCGGCGGTCACCCACAGGTCGTACTTCTTCTTCACCGCCACCTGGGCGGCGACATAGGCACAGCGGTAGGACTGGTTGGGCGGCAGCCAGGTGGCCGTGTCGCCATCCCCCTTGCTGCGGTTGGTGCTTGCGTCCACGGCCAGGAGGTTGAGCGGGTCGTTGGCCAGGGCTATGCGCTTGCTGGGATCCCAGTACTTGGCGCCCTTCTGCCAGGCGTCCGAGAGGGCGACGACATGGTCGATGTCCACCTGGCTGCGGCCGCGCCGGTAGGTGACGCCCCTGCCGGAGTAGGGGTCGGGGTCGAGCAGGCCGGAGGAGACCTTGCAGGTGCCGCCGGTGAACTTCAACTCCTTCAGGTCGCGTTTGAGGATGTCGTCCCGGGTGTCGCAGGAGTTGGAGTCGGTGTCCGCCCAGGCCGTGCCGAATCTGGCGCGGGAGTAACCGGTCTTCGGCGCGCGTCCCTTGACGGTCAGCGAGTCCGCGGCGGCCAGGGCAGCGCCCCCGCCTCCCGACCGTTCGGGTCCGGAAGACCCCTCGGTCCGCTCTGCCGTGCAGCCGGCCACGGCGAACATCATGACGACAGCGGTGACTGCCCCGCCCCTCAGACGCATCACAGCGCACCCTCCCCTTGCCTCCCCTGTACCGCCTCCACGCGGGCGGACTGGTCCTGACCCCACGGTAGCCGTCGGGAGGTTGCGGGTGGACGCGGCCCGAGGGGGGCTGGGTGCACGTCGGCGTGCGGCCGGGCTCAGCCGCCGGTCTCAGCAAACACGGCCCAGTCCGACGGTGAGCGGGAGGGGCGCGGTCAAGAACCCAGGATCGATGCCAGGAACTCCCCGACCCAGCCCAGCAACTCCCGCCCGACCAGCGGCTTTCCGCCGACCTTCGCGGTCTTCGGACGCGGTACCAGCACCTGGTGCACCGCCGGCTTGATGACGGTGCCCGGGTACAGGCGCTTGACCCGCAGTTCCTGCGACTCCCGCAGCTCCACGGGCGCGAAGCGGATGTTGGTGCCCTGCAGCACGATCTCGCCGACGCCGCACGCGCGCGCGAGCATGCGCAGGCCCGCCACCAGGAGCAGGTTCTCCACCGGCTCGGGCAACTTGCCGTATCGGTCGACGAGTTCCTCCCGTACGGCCTTGATGTCCCCCTCCGTGTTGGCCGAGGCGACGGCCCGGTACGCCTGGAGGCGGAGCCGCTCGCCGGGGGCGTAGTCGTGCGGGACGTGCGCGTCGACGGGCAGCTCGATCTTGACTTCGAGCGGCGGCTCCTCCTCGATCTCGCCGGTCTCCAGCTGCCGTCGGTAGTCCGCGACCGCCTCGCCGACCATGCGCACGTACAGGTCGAAACCGACGCCCGCGATGTGTCCGGACTGTTCGCCGCCGAGCAGGTTGCCCGCTCCGCGGATCTCCAGGTCCTTCATCGCCACGTACATGCCCGCGCCCATCTCCGTGTGCTGGGCGATGGTCGCGAGCCGCTCGTGGGCGGTCTCGGTCAGGGGCTTCTCCGGCGGGTACAGGAAGTAGGCGTAGCCGCGCTCGCGGCCCCGGCCGACGCGGCCGCGCAGCTGGTGCAGCTGCGAGAGGCCGAAGGTGTCGCCGCGCTCGACGATCAGGGTGTTGGCGTTGGAGATGTCGATGCCGGACTCGACGATCGTGGTCGACACCAGGACGTCGAACTTCTTCTCCCAGAAGTCGACGACGACCTGTTCCAGCGTGGACTCCGACATCTGACCGTGGGCGGTGGCGATGCGCGCCTCGGGGACGATCTCGCGCAGCCGGGCGGCCGCGCGGTCGATCGACTCGACCCGGTTGTGGATGTAGAAGACCTGGCCCTCGCGCAGCAGTTCGCGGCGGAGGGCCGCGCCGATCTGCTTCTCCTCGTACGGCCCGACGAAGGTGAGCACCGGGTGGCGCTCCTCCGGAGGGGTGGTGATCGTCGACATCTCGCGGATGCCGGTGACCGCCATCTCCAGGGTCCTGGGGATCGGGGTCGCGGACATGGTCAGGACGTCGACGTTCGCGCGGAGCTTCTTCAGCTGCTCCTTGTGCTCGACGCCGAAGCGCTGCTCCTCGTCGACGATGACCAGGCCGAGGTCCTTGAACTTGGTCTCCGAGGAGAACAGGCGGTGGGTGCCGATGACGATGTCGACGGCGCCGTCCTGCAGGCCCTCCAGGACCGCCTTGGCCTGGGTGTCGGTCTGGAAGCGGGACAGCGCGCGCACGTTCACCGGGAACTGCGAGTACCGCTCGCTGAACGTCCCGAAGTGCTGCTGCACCAGCAGGGTGGTCGGGACGAGGACCGCGACCTGCTTGCCGTCCTGCACCGCCTTGAAGGCGGCCCGCACCGCGATCTCCGTCTTGCCGTAACCGACGTCGCCGCAGATCAGGCGGTCCATCGGGACCGACTTCTCCATGTCCTCCTTGACCTCGGCGATCGTCGTCAGCTGGTCGGGGGTCTCGGCGTACGGGAAGGCGTCCTCCAGCTCCCGCTGCCAGGGGGTGTCCGTGCCGAAGGCGTGTCCCGGGGCCGCCATCCGCGCGCTGTACAGCTTGATCAGGTCGGCGGCGATCTCCTTGACGGCCTTCTTCGCGCGCGCCTTGGTCTTCGTCCAGTCCGCGCCGCCGAGGCGGTGCAGGGTGGGTGCCTCGCCGCCGACGTACTTGGTGATCTGCTCCAGCTGGTCGGTGGGGATGTACAGGCGGTCGCCGGGCTGGCCGCGCTTGGCGGGGGCGTACTCGACGACGAGGTACTCGCGGGTGGCGCCCTGGACGGTGCGCTGCACCATCTCGACGTAGCGGCCGACGCCGTGCTGTTCGTGGACGATGTAGTCGCCCGGCTCCAGGGTCAGCGGGTCGATGGTCTTGCGGCGGCGGGCGGGCATGCGGGCGCCGTCCCGGCCGGCCGCCTTCTGCCCCGTCAGATCGGTCTCCGTCAGGACGGCGAGTCCGAGCGCCGGGTCGACGAAGC
The DNA here is from genome assembly GCF_055558775.1 of Streptomyces sp. NPDC025638. Lineage (NCBI taxonomy): Bacteria > Bacillati > Actinomycetota > Actinomycetes > Kitasatosporales > Streptomycetaceae > Streptomyces > Streptomyces sp. NPDC025638. The sequence continues at coordinate 109,137 of NZ_JBVHLX010000013.1, forward strand.
CGTAGTCGATCGAGCCGCAGGAGACGTGGACGACCGAGGGGGTGAGCTCGGCGAGGTCCGTGTCGAGGCGTGCGGCGATGCCCTCGCTGCCGAGCACCTCGACCGTACGGGCCGCGGGGCCGTGGCCCTCGGTCACGAAGACCGTGCGCCGGCCGTCGGCGAGCCAGCCCTTGGTGTCGGCGAGGGCGCGCGCGGTATCACCGCGGTAGGTCTCGGGGGCGTGCATGCCGAGCTTGAGGGTGTCCCCCGCCGCGTGAGCGGCATATGTGTCCGTCAGTTCCTCGTCGGCGGCGAACGGCGACACCGACCACCACATCATGTCCAGCTCGCGCGCGCGGTCGCGGACGTCGGCGATGGACCACAGGGAGGCCGCGCCGACGTCGATGGGCGCCTCGCCGCCGCCGGCGGTGGCCGCCCAGGAGGCCTGAAGGAACTCCTGGCTCGTCGCGACCAGATCCGCGGCACGCGTGCGTACCCGCTCCGGGTCGCACACGACGGCCATTGCGCCCTTGGGCAGCACGTCCAGGAGCAGCTCCATGTCGTCGACCAGGACCGGGGCCAGCGACTCCATGCCCTCGACCGCGATGCCCTCGGCGATCCTGCCGAGCAGTTCACCCAGCTCCGGGTGCTGTTCGGCGAGGACACGCGCACGTGTACGGACGTCTTCCGTCAACAGGAGTTCACGGCAGGGCGGCGCCCACAGACCGTGGTCGGCGACCTCCAGGGAGCGCTGGTCGGCGACCTTGAAGTAGCGGATCTCCTCGACGTCGTCGCCCCAGAACTCGATGCGCAGGGGGTGTTCCTCGGTGGGCGGGAACACGTCGAGGATGCCGCCGCGTACGGCGAACTCGCCGCGCTTCTCGACCAGCTCGACACGGGAGTACGCGGCGGCCGCGAGGGCTTCGACGATCTCGTTCAGGTCGGCGGTCTGCCCGGTCCTCAGGGCCACCGGCTCCAGGTCGCCCAGGCCCTTGACCTGCGGCTGGAGCACGGAGCGTACGGGCGCCACGACGACGGAGACCGGGCCGGTCTCGGGGTCGTCGGGCCTCGGGTGGGCGAGGCGGCGCAGTACGGCGAGGCGGCGGCCGACGGTGTCGCTGCGGGGGCTGAGCCGCTCGTGCGGGAGGGTCTCCCAGGAGGGGTACTCGACGACGCCCTCGGGGGGCAGCAGGGAGCGCAGGGCGGCGGCCAGGTCCTCGGCCTCGCGTCCCGTCGCGGTCACCGCCAGCACCGGGCGGCCGGCCTCGCGGGCCAGGGCGGCGATGGCGAAGGGGCGGGCCGCCGGGGGGCCGACCAGGTCGATGTGCATCCGATTGCCGTCCTCGGCCGCCTTGATCGCTTCCGCGAGGGCGGCGTCCTTGACGACGGCGTCGAGCAGACCGTGCAGGCTCATGGAGGAGGCTTCCGTCCGAGGGTGGGCAACACGAATGACCCGACTCGTCCGACGGCCGGGGGGTCTCCAGCGTACGACGCTGCGCTCGCCGGTGCCGGGGGCTGTGGGTAACCTGCGCTTTCCGGTGCTCGCGCCGCGGCGGACCTCCCAGGGGGCTCCGCCCCCTGGACCCCCGGCCCATGCCCACCCACCACCCGGCTCGGTCGGCCAGGAAGCGGGGCTCGACAGTCAGCAAGCAACCCGGTGCCGGGAAGTCCCCCAAGACTCCCCGGCACCGGGTCTTCCCCCGCAACCCCCGTATGCGGTGGTCGTACCGACGGCTTCGCCTGCGCGGCTAATCCGTCGCGATCGCGTTCAGCACGTTCATCCGCCCCGCCCTGAACGCCGGGATCAGTGCCGCGAACAGGCCCACGAAGGCCGAGCCGATGAAGACTCCGATGATCGTCGGCCAGGGGATCTCCAGGACGTTCAGACCCTCCAGGGCGAGGAGCTTCTGGGCGGTCGCTCCCCAGCCCATGCCCAGGCCGAGGCCGAGCAGGGCGCCGAAGAGGGCGATGACCACCGACTCCAGGCGGATCATGCGGCGCAGCTGGCGGCGGGAGAGGCCGATGGCCCGCATCAGGCCGATCTCCCTCGTCCGCTCGACCACCGAAAGCGCCAGGGTGTTCACCACACCGAGGACGGCGACGATGATCGCCAGGGCGAGCAGGCCGTAGACCATGTTCAGGAGCTGGCCGACCTGGTCCTTCAGTTCCTTCTTGTAGTCGGTCTGGTCCCTGACGTCGTACTGCGGCCACTTCTTCAGGGACGTCTTCAGAGCCGCGTACGCCTGCTTCTCCTGGCCTTGCTTGGCCTTGGCGAACATGATCACGTTCGGCGGGATCTGGCTCTTCGGGACGTATTTCGCCATGGTCTCGATGCTCATGTAGCGCGCGCCCTTGTCGAGCGCGGTGTCGTCGTCCGTGATGGCGGCGACCTTGAGCCTGGCCATGCGGCCGTGCTTGAAGGCGACCGTGATGGTGTCGCCGACGTGCACGCCGTGCTGCTTGGCGTAGTCGGAGCCGACCGCCATGGCGTCCTTGCCGTAGGCGTTCGTCAGGGTGCCCTCGGTGGTGGTGCGGCGCAGGTCACCGGAGTACGAGGGGTCCGCGGCCGTCACACCCTTGTCGTCGGTCTTGCCGTCGGGCGAGGTCAGCGTGGCCTCGATCTCCTTGTAGCTGGTGACATGGGCCAGGCCCGGTGTCCGCTCCATCGCCCGCTGGGCCTGCGGGACGATCCGCTGGTGGCCGGTGACGATGAAGTCCGCGCCGACCGACTTGTCGAGCTCGCTGGTGGCGGAGGCGACCATGGAGGAGCCGACCACCGACAGGCAGGCGACCAGTGCGAGGCCGATCATCAGGGCGGCGCCCGTGGCCCCCGTGCGGCGCGGGTTGCGCAGGGCGTTGCGCTCGGCCATCCGGCCGACCGGGCCGAAGGCCCGCAGCAGCACCGCGCTGATCACCCGCACCACCCCGCCCGCAAGGAGCGGGCCGATGACGACGAAGCCGATCAGGGACAGGACGATGCCCGCGCCGAGGACGAGCGAGCCGTCGCTGGCCTTCTTCGCCGAGGCGGCGGCGAACAGGGCGGCCGCGCCGGCGCCGGTGAGGACCAGGCCGATCAGGCCCCGGATCCATCCCGCCCTGGCGTCGGCCGGCGTACCGGCGTCGCGCAGCGCGGCCATCGGGGAGACCTTGCCGGCGCGGCGGGCGGGCAGATAGGCGGCGAGGACGGTGACGATCACGCCGAGGATCAGGCCCACCACGGGGGTGGTCGTCTTGATCGTCAGGTCCCGGGTCGACAGGTCCATGCCCATCGAGCCCATGAGCTTCATCAGGCCGACGGCGATGCCGACACCGGCGCCGACGCCGAGGATCGAGCCGACGAAGCCGAGCAGCGTCGCCTCGACCAGCACCGACCGGTTGACCTGCTTGCGGGAGGAGCCGATCGCCCGCATCAGGCCGATCTCGCGGGTGCGCTGGGCGACCAGCATCGAGAAGGTGTTGATGATCAGGAAGATGCCCACCAGGAACGCGATGCCGGCGAAGCCGAGCATGGCGTACTTGATGACGTTCATGAACTCGCCGACGCCCTTGCGGTTCTCGTCGGCGTTCTCCTTGGCGGTCTGGTACTTGTACGTGCCCGCGCCGACCGTCTGTGCGACGTTGCGCTTGAGCCGCGCGTCGGAGACGCCGGCCGCGGCGGTGACGTTGATCTGGGTGAACCGACCGGTGGCGCCGAGCAGTTCGCGCTGGGCGGTGGCGGTGTCGAAGTAGACGACGGCGGCACCGGGGTTGGTCACCTTGAAGGTGGCGATGCCGACGATCCGGGCCGTGAAGTCGCCGGTCTGCGCGATGGTGCGCAGTTCGTCGCCCATCCTGAGGTGGTGCTTGTCGGCGGTGTCGGCGTCGACCATCACCTCGGTCGGCCCGCGCGGGGCGTGCCCGGAGGTGATCTCCATGGACCGCAGGTCGTTCCTGGTCCAGTTGCCGGCGATGGTGGGCGCGCCGGTGCTGGAGCCCATGTTGTCGTTGTCGCTGTTGACGACGGTGACGTTCAGGGAACTGACCGCGCCCTCGGCCGACTTGGCGCCGTCAGCCGTCCTGGCCTTCGCCACGGCGGACGCGGGCAGCGACAGCGGCACACCGTTCTGCGGGGTTTTGTCGTTCGACGCGCCCTTGGGCGACACCGTCACGTTGGAGGCGGTCACCGAGAACAGCTTGTCGAACGTCGTGTTCATGGTGTCGGTGAACACCAGCGTGCCGCACACGAACGCCACCGACAGCAGCACCGCGATCGCCGACAGCGCCATGCGTCCCTTGTGCGCGAAGAAGTTGCGCATCGAGGTCTTCAGGACGGTCATGACGTACGTCCCCGGGCGTCGAAGTCCTTCATGCGGTCCAGGACCTGGTCGGCCGTCGGCTGGAACATCTCGTCGACGATCCGGCCGTCGGCGAGGTAGAGCACCCGGTCCGCATAGGAGGCGGCCACCGGGTCGTGGGTGACCATCACGATGGTCTGGCCCAGCTCGTCCACCGAGCGGCGCAGGAAGCCCAGCACCTCGGCGCCCGCGCGCGAGTCGAGGTTTCCGGTCGGCTCGTCACCGAAGATGATCTCCGGGCGGGCGGCCAGGGCACGGGCCACGGCGACGCGCTGCTGCTGGCCGCCGGAGAGCTGGGTCGGCCGGTGCTTGAGCCGTCCGGCCAGACCCACGGTCTCCACGACCCGGTCCAGCCAGGCCTTGTCCGGCTTGCGGCCGGCTATGTCCATGGGCAGGGTGATGTTCTCCAGCGCGTTCAGCGTCGGCAGCAGGTTGAACGCCTGGAAGATGAACCCGATCCGGTCCCGGCGCAGTTGGGTGAGCTTCTTGTCCTTCAGGCCGGTGATCTCGGTCTCGTCCAGATAGATCTGGCCGCTCGTCACGGTGTCGAGTCCGGCAAGGCAGTGCATCAGGGTGGATTTGCCGGACCCCGAGGGGCCCATGATCGCGGTGAACTGGCCGCGGGCGATGTCCACGTCGACGTGGTCGAGGGCGACGACACGGGTCTCCCCCGACCCGTACGCCTTGACGACCTGCCGGGCCCGCGCGGCAACGGCCGTAGTCCCGCCCGCCGCCCGACCACCGCCCCTCATCGAGGTGCTTCGCGCCGCACCTTCCGAATCGCCCCCGTGCCCGGGAATGGTCATAGCCGATGTCACGGTAAGTCTCCTATGTCGGTTGACGGGCGAGCGGCGCTCGGTGCCGCACCGGTCGGTCGAAGTGGTACGCCGATGAGTCTCGTGGGTGGCGTGGGTGCCGCGCGCTGGTGCGAAGCCCCGTCTTCCCCGGGGGAAAACCCCACCCCCGCCGGTTCGGACAACCGCCCCCCGGCGACGTAAAGCCAGGTTAAGGACGACCCGGGGGCCGGTTCCTCCTCCAGGGGTACGAACCTTCCCCGAGCCTTCGTGCGGAGATCCCCCTAGGGGACGTCCACCGCCAGGTGGAGTCCTTCTCCGGGGAAGGTCCACCCACCGGCGCACTCAGGCTCCACCCTCCCGTTGCGTCATGGTCAAGTGGGAAGCTGTCGCGGGGCGGATGGATGCAGAGGGAAACCAGTAGAGGGAGGGATCCGGGTGGGCAGTACGAGACCGGCGACCCGGGACAGTGCCGAGCGCACCGCACCCGCCCGGCGGGGCGCGGTCGTCGCGGCCCTGATGCTCGCGATGGCACTGGCGGCGCTCGACTCCACCGTCGTCTCCACGGCCGTGCCGCAGATCGTCGCCGACCTCGGCGGGTTCTCCGTCTTCTCTTGGCTGTTCTCCGGCTATCTGCTCGCCGTCACGGTCACCCTGCCCGTCTACGGCAAGCTCTCCGACACCTTCGGCCGCAAGCCCGTCCTGGTGGCGGGCGCGGCCGTGTTCCTGCTCGGCTCACTGCTGTGCGCGGCCGCATGGAACATGGGCGCGCTGATCGCGTTCCGCATCGTGCAGGGCCTGGGCGGCGGGGCGCTGCAGGGCACGGTGCAGACCCTGGCCGCCGACCTGTATCCGCTCGAGGAGCGCCCGAAGATCCAGTCCAAGCTGTCCACGGTGTGGGCGGTGTCGGCGGTCGCGGGACCGGGGATCGGCGGGGTGCTGGCGGCGTACGCGGACTGGCGCTGGATCTTCCTCGTCAATCTGCCCATAGGCGGGGCCGCGCTCTGGCTGGTCGTCCGTCATCTGCACGAACCGGCGCGCGAGCGGCCCGCGTCGGCGCGCGTCGACTGGGCGGGCGCGCTGGCGGTGTTCGCGTGCGGCGGGGTGCTGCTCACCGCGCTGGTGCAGGGCGGGGTGGCGTGGGCGTGGCTGTCCGTCCCGTCGCTCGCCCTGTTCGCCACGGGGTTCGGGCTGGTCGGCGTGGTGGTGTGGGTGGAGCGGCGGGCGGCGGAGCCGATCATCCCCGGGTGGGTGTGGCGGCGCCGTACGATCGCGGCGGTCAATCTGGCGCTGGGCGCGCTGGGTCTGCTGATGGTGGCGCCGGCGGTGTTCCTGCCCACGTATGCGCAGTCGGTGCTCGGCCTCGCGCCCGTGGCCGCGGGATTCGTGCTGTCCGTGTGGACGCTCAGCTGGCCGGTGTCGGCCGCGCTCAGCCAGCATGTGTACCGGCGGATCGGCTTCCGCGACACCGCGATGCTCGGCATCGGCACGGCCGCGCTGATCCTGTTCGCGTTCCCGTTCCTGCCGTACCCGGGAGCGGCCTGGCAGCCGACGCTGCTGATGCTGCTGCTGGGCGGCGCGCTGGGGCTGTTCCAACTGCCGCTCATCGTGGGGGTCCAGTCGACCGTGGGGTGGGCCGAGCGCGGTACCACCACGGCGTCGGTGCTCTTCTGCCGGCAGACCGGGCAGACCGTCGGCGCCGCCGTGTTCGGCGCGGTCGCCAACGGGGTGCTGGCCGCGCGGCTGGGCGGCGCGGGCGACCTGGACTCGGTGACGCGGGGGCTCGACGCCGGTACGGCGCCACAGGCCACGCGGCATGCGATCGCCGACGCGGTGCACGCGGTGTATCTGGGGGCCGCGTGCGCCGCGGGACTGGCGTTTCTGGTGCTGCTGTTCCTGGCACCGCGGCGCTTCCCCGTGCTGAAGGACTGACGGAGAGCCAGAAAAAAATATGAGTTAACGCGGGTAACACCCGAGGTCAGGGGCCTTTTTGCGTAGTAAGCGCATACCGACCGTCCAGTTTGGTGAAAACGTCGCGCGCTCCGGATACCTGCGAGTACCGTGCGTGGCTCGCACCCCCCAATCTCCCTGCGGTCCGCCGCCACGGACCCGAGCCGGCAAGGAGCACGGGATGTCCCACGACCCGTATCCACCCGTCCCGTCTTCGTATCCCTCCGCCCCGTCCGCCTATTCGTCCGCCCCGTCCCCCTATTCATCCGTCCCCTCCCCGTACCCATCCGCCCCGGCACATCTCACCTACCCCTGGCAGCCACTGCCCCCGGAACCACCCAGGCCCCGCCCCCGGCCCCACCGCACCCCCCTCGGCCACCACAGCGATCTGCGGGTCCTGCGCACCGCCTACCGCTGGCAGCGACGCACCGCCACCCTCACCGCCCTCGGCTACTTCACGCTCTTCCTCGTCCTGTCGGCGTTCGCCCCGGACGTCATGACCACCACGGTCGCCGAAGGCATCCCCGCCGGACTCCTCCTCGCGCTCCTCCAACTCCCCGTCACCTGGCTGGCGATCGCGCTGTACGAGCACACCGCACGCCGTCGTGTCGACCCGATCGCGGACCGCATCCGCAAGCAGGCGGAGCTGGACGCCAGGCGGGGGGCGTGAACCATGACCGGGTTCACGGGATTCAGCGACTCGGCGCAGGCGATGTCCCTGGTCGCGTTCTCCGCCGTAGCCACCATCACCCTCCTGCTGTGCGTGATGACGGGCCCCGACCGTGACGACCTCGACGAGTTCTACACCGGCTACGGCTCCCTGTCCCCCATGCGCAACGGCCTGGCGATCGCGGGCGACTACATCTCGGCGGCCACCGTCCTCGGCACGGGCGGAGTGATCGCCCTGTGCGGATACGACGGCATCGTGCTCGCGCTGAGCACCACCCTGTCGCTGATGCTGATGATGTTCCTGCTGGCCGAACCCCTGCGCAACGCGGGCCGGTTCACCATGGGCGACGCGCTCGCCCGCCGCATGCCCGGACGCTGCGTCCGCGTCACGGCGTGCGCGGTGACCATCGCCGCGCTGCTGCCGCTGATGCTGGTGCAGCTGGCCGGCACCGGACAACTGCTGGCCTTCCTCCTCGGCTTCTCCAGCGAGTCGCTGAAGACGGGCTGCGTCATCGGCCTGGGCGCGCTGATGATCAGCTACGCGGCGATCGGCGGCATGAAGGGCACCGCCCTCATCCAGATCGTGAAGATCGTGATGCTCCTCGGCTCGGGCGCACTGGTCGCCCTGCTGATCCTGCACCGCTTCGACTGGGACCCCGGCGCCCTGTTCGACGCGGCCGCCCGGCAGAGCGGGGCCGGAGACGCCTTCCTGCACTCGGGACTGCAGTTCATGGGCGGGACCAGCCCCCGACTGGACATGATCACGTCCGAACTGACGATCGTCGTGGGCGGCGCCTGTCTGCCGCACATCACCATGCGCATGTACACCGCGTCCAGCGCCCGTCAGGTGCGCCGCTCGATGTCCTGGGCGGTGTCCAGCGTGGCCGTGTTCGTCCTGGTCATCACGGTCGTCGGCCTCGGCGCGACGGCCCTGATCGGCCGTACGACGATCGCCCAGGCCGACCCCCAGGGCAACACGGCGTATCTGCTGGGCTCCAGAGCGGCCTTCGGACCGGACGTGTCGAGCGCCGAGACCTTCCTGTTCACCACGGTCACCACGGCGATCTTCCTGACCCTCCTGGCCTCCGTCGCCGGAATGATCCTGGCCTGCGCCAACTCCCTGGCCCACGACGTGTTCGCGGGCCGGGTACGGGAGATGTCGGCCCGCCGCGAGATGACCCTGGCCCGGTTCTCGGCCCTGGCGATCGGCGCCCCGACCATTCTCCTGGCCACCCTGGTCCAGCACCGCAGCCTGCAGCCCCTGGTGACCCTCTCCTTCTGCCTCGGCGCCTCCGCCATCGCCCCCGCCCTCGTCTACAGCCTCTTCTGGCGCCGCTACACCCGAACCGGCCTGATCTGCACCCTGATCGGCGGCTCCCTCACCGTGCTGCTCCTGATGCCGGGCACCAACCTGGTCTCCGGCTCACCGATCTCGGCCTTCCCCGACGCCGACTTCAACTGGTTCCCGTTCACGACGACGGGCATCGTCTCGATCCCGGCGGGCTTCCTCTTCGGCTGGCTGGGCACCGTGGCCTCCGGCCGGCGCAAGGCGGAGGAACAACGGCGGCAGTACGAGGCGGTGGAGGGTTGGATCCTGGCGGGGGCCGTGCGCAAGGGGAGTTGAGGCGTAGGGGGGCGAGGCGTGAGGAGAGTTGAAGCGCGGGGGGAGCGGGTCGCGCCCGGTTCACTCCCGGGCGGCCTGCCCGGTCAGCGACGTCAGGCTGTCGCGCATGTGATCCATGTGTGCCTGTACGTCGTCCCACCGCTCCCCGTGCTCGCGCAGCACCCGCTCCGTCTCCCGCGCGATCCGGTCCTCCCGCACCCGCGCCGCGGCAACGAGATCGGCGGCACGCGCGTGTGCGTCCTCCTGGCACCGCCGTGCCGCCGCCTCCGCCTCCCCGAACTCCCGCTTCGCCTCGGCCAGCGCGACCTCGGCCCGGGCCAACTGCTCGACATGCCGCTTCTCCAGCGCGGCGGCCCGCTCGACGGCCTCCCGGTCGGCCTCGGCCCATCGTTCGGCGTGCTCCGTGGCCTGCTCGGCGAGCATCCCCTCGGTGCGCTGCCGCACCTCCCGCAACGCGGCGAGCGCCTCGCCGCGCCCCTCCTTCACCTCGCGCCGGGCGCCGATACGCAGGTCGTCCGCCTCGGCGCGGGCCACGAGCAGCCGCTGCCGGGAGCGTTCCTCGGCCTCCGCACGCAGCGCGTCCGCCTGTTCCTGCGCCGTGCGCCGCACGTCGAGGGCGTACGCCTCCGCCTCGGCGAGGTGTTCCTGTGCCGCGCTCCGCGCGCCCTCCCGCACGTCCGCCGCTTCTTCCGCCGCGAGCTGGAACACGCGCCGTGCGCGCTCCCCGAGCGTCTCGTACGTCTGCGGGGCGAGCCGCGCGACCGTCTCGCGCAACCGTTCCGCCTCCGCCCCCATGTCCTTGGCGAGCACGGTGAGCCGCGCGGCCCGCTCCCACGCGGCGTCACGGTCCCGGGAGAGTGCCGACGCGTACACATCGACCTGCTCGGGGCGGTAGCCGCGCCCCCGGACGGTCGCGAAGCCGTACGGCGACTCCGAAGCGCTGCTCACCGTGGAACCCCTCTCCACCTGCCCCACACGCACCGACGATGGTGCGCACATCTTTATGGATCAGGCGCAAGTGTTTATAACGCGACACTCCACGCATAAGCAACGAACATGGCGAGACACCACCTGAAAAGGGCAGGGCCCGGTCGTACGAAGTCGTACGACCGGGCCCTGCCCTTGACAATGCGTCAGATAAGTCGGACACGGGTCACAGCAACCCGTCCCACATCTGCTCCAGCAGCACCGACCACCAGCTCTCCGGCGAACCCAGCGCCGCCGGGTCGAGCGAGGCGAGCTGCGCCTGGAAGTCGACGGTCCAGCGGCCCGCCTGCTCCTGATTCAGACCGAACCGCAGCCGCCACATCCGGCCCAGCAGCGCCAGACAGCGCGCGAACTCCGGCAGCCCGGAGTTCACGAACTGCGGCGGTACGGGCGCACCGCCCGGCCCCGCCTCCACGGGGACCGCGACGATGTTCGCCGTGCCGTACTGCACACAGATCGCCTTGCCGAAGTCGGTGCCCATGACCAGGTACGAACCCGCGTCCGGGGCCGGCTGCACCCCGCGCTCCTGCGCCAGCTCCGCCAGCGTCGGCACCGGACGGCCCGGCTGGGCCTGCGCCCAGAAGAACGGACCCATGTCCAGCGGCAGTCCGGCCGCCACCAGCGTGTGCGCCACGACCGGCGGCACGCCCTGCCGCGAAACCGCCGCCTGCTCGAACCGGAACACGCCCGGCCCGAACGCCGCCGCCAGCTCCTGGGCGATCCCCTCCGGCGGGACGGGCGGCACCGGCGGCACCTGCGGCACCGGCACCCGCACCGGCGCCGGCCGCGCGGGACCGTCCGCCACCTGGTGCAACTCGCCCTGGTGCGCCAGCAGTTGCTGCATGCCCTGCTGCCGGCTCGCGTGGTCCGTGCCGTACGGCGCGATGCTCGTGATCCGCGCCTGCGGCCACTGCTCCCGGATCATCCGCGCGCAGTAGGCACCCGGCAGCGCACACGACTCCAGCTCCGTGTGCAGCTCCAGCACCTTGTCCGGCGGCACGTTCATGGCGCGCAGCTCGTGGAAGATCTGCCACTCCGGGTGCGGCGTACCCGGCGCCGAACGCCGGATCAGCTGCTGCTCGGAACCGTCCTGGGCTCGGTAGCGCAGCACGGCCTGATACCCCGGACCGACCGTCGGCTGCCCCTGCGGCGGATAGCCGTACGCCGGAGGCTGCTGCCCGGGCATGGGCTGACCCGGCACCGGCTGACCGGGCATGGGCTGACCGGGCATGGGCTGACCCGGCATGGGCTGACCGGGCATGGGCTGTGCGGGCGGCGGCATGGCGCCGTGCGGCGGCATCGGCTGCGGGGCGCCCGGGGGCATGCCGGGCACGCCGGGGGCCTGCGGCGGCGGAGGTGCGCCGGGCCCGGCCACCGGCGGCCCGGCCAGCACCGTCTCCGCGTGGTGTACGGCCTCTCGCGCACCCCCCGCAGCACCCGGCGGCTGGGGAGCGCCGGGGCCCGCCGGGGGCATCCCGGGAGCGCCCGGAGCGCCAGGCGGAACCGGTGCGCCGGGCGCTCCCGGAATGCCCGGGGCACCGGGCGGCTGCGGCGCGCCCCCGCCCGTGCCCCCGCCCATCTGGGACGGGTCGGCCAGCACCGTGGCCGCGTGATGCACATTGCCGGGAGGCGTGCCGCCCGGCGTGCCCGGCGCACCGGGCGGGTTGGGGGCGCCCGGCGGAGTCGGCACGCCCGGCACGCCCGGACCGGCCATACCCTCCGGCCCTTCGGGACCGAGCGACGACATCAGCTGGGTCGGCACGTACCCACCCGCCGGCGCACCCGGAGCGCCCGGCGCGGGCGGTGGCGGAGGCGTGCTCCCCGGCCGCGCGCCCGGCGCACCCGGAACACCCGGCGGCGGAGGCGGCGCGCCCACCGGGCCCCGCGGCCGGCGCGGCGGCGGCGCGGCCTTGCTGGTCGCGGCGTCCGCGATGTCACTGGCGTTGGGCGCCAGCGGCCGCCCCGGCCCACCCGGACCGGCCGGGGGACGAGGCGCGTCCGGGGCACCGCCCGGCTCCTGCGGGTAGCCGTAACCGGGGGCGCCCGGAGGCGGAGTGCCCGGGCCGGCGGGAGCGCCGGGACCCTGGGGATAGCCGTACGTGGGCGCGGCCGGCGGCGCGGGCGTGCTGCCCTGCGGCACGCCCGGAGGGGGCGTACCCGGAGCCGCCTGCCCCTGCGGATAGCCGTACGGAGGCGGAGGCGGCGTGCTGCCCTGCGGCACACCGGGCGCACCCGGATCGCCGAGCGCCGGAGAGACCGCCGTCGGCGGCAGCCCGCTGCCACCCGACATCAGCGCCGTCTTGGCGTCCGGCGGCGTGGCCCCGCCGCCGGAGTCGCTCAGCGGCGGCGCGAACACCGTCGCGGGCAGCGGCACGGAACGGTCCTCACCGGCGTCCGCGTTGGTGTCCGTACCGGCCCAGGGCGTCGCCCCGGCAGGCACACCGTGCGCCCCGTCGCCCGGCTCGCCACCACCCGCGGCCGGCCACGCCGCGCCACTGCCCCCGGAACCGACCGGGGTCCCCGGCGCGGGAGTCCCCGCGGCCGGCGGCGCGGCGGAGGGCTCCGCGGCCGCGGCCGTGGGCACCCCGGCCTGCGTCTGCGGAAGCTCACCGTCCGACGAGCGCCGATCCGGGATCCCCAGCTTGTCCGCCGCCTCCTGCAGCCACTCCGGCGGGCTCAGCAGGAACGACGTCTGGTTCAGATCCACGCGGGCCGCGGGCGCCGGCACCGCGTCCTCGACCTCGTCCGGACGGCCGTACTCCTCCTCGTACCGGCGGATCACCTCACCCACCGGCAGCGCCGGCCACAGCGTCGCCTCACCGCTGTCCCGCGCGATGACGAGCCGCTGAGCGCCCGCGTCCGAACGCGGCCCCTCCGCACGGTCCTCGCCCCACACCACAAAACCGAGGTCGAACTCCCGCACCCGCACCTCACGGTGCTGATACGCCGGAACGTCCCCGTTGACCCACTCCTCGGCGCGCTCCTGCGCCTGCGCGAACGTCACCATCGCCGAAGCTCACTCCCCCATGGAAGAGACCGGAACGGCATGTGCGAAACCGCCGTCCACCATCAGGTTCGCCACCGTCTCCAACTCCGGCGGGCTGCCCGCCAGCCGGGACAGGAACACGTCGAAGTCGTCACCGCACGGCAGCAGCAACCGCTCCACGCGCTCCGCCGGGGGCCACGAAGGATCCACGTCGCGCGCATCGTCGTACGCGCAGAACCACACCGAACCGAGCCGCTCGCCCTTCACCTTCACCGCGAGCAACCCGCCCTGCACGAAGGCCACACCCAGGTAATCCTTCGTCAGATGGTCACGCAGGCACTTGTTCACATAGACCAGGTCATTGACCGCGGCCTCGTCCCGCACCGTGAAGAACGGCTGGTCCACCAGCAGACCCAGCTCCGCGTCCAGCGCCGTGCCCACCGGCGCGCATCCGCCCGCGGCCTTGAGGAAGGAGCGGTACGCACCCGGCAGCCGATACCCCAGGTCCTCCTCGACGCCCTGCACCTGCTGCTCCGTCACCGCGACACCCGACTTCGGCAGCCCGACATGCGCAGGACGCGTCTCCTGCAACGGCCGCGTCCCCCGCTTGCCGTGGTCCACCCGCGCCGTCGCCAGACCGGCATGATGCCGCAGCAACGCCTTCACCTCGACCGGAACCAGCTCCAGCCGCCGCGAACCGACCACGTGATGCCACGTCCAGCCGTGCGGCGTCGCCACCTCCGGCACCGTGTCCCACAGGTCGTGCCCCGACGCCGACAACGCCGCGTTCGCCGACACATAGTCCGTCAGCCGCAACTCGTCGACGCCGAACCCCTCGGGCGGTTCGGCGATCTCCGCGGCCGCGCGCGCGTAGGGCGAGAAGTCGGGGTAACCGTGTTCATCGATACGTACCCCTCTCGGGTGACGTGCCGCCCGGACCGGATCCGGGAAATGCACGACCTGCCCGGCATAGGCCGCGTTCGGCGGCGCGGCTTGCTGCCCGAGCCGACCTGTCGTCATGGCGGTTGCCCCCTGCGGCACTCTGTACGAACCGAAACCGCACCGTATGTGGCACGCGACGGTCCGTATTCGACTGTCTCTGCAACGTCTACGACACGTTGACCGCGCGCATCGCGGTGCCGACAGCCTATGCGGTACACGGACACCGGTCACCGGGCCTCCACTTCCGTGACCAGCCGTCACCCTGCCGTGACAGCCTGCCCAAACCCGGGCGTGTCGCACCGCCCCAGCTTCCGCACCAGCCACGGCATTTGGCACTCTGTGACCTTCGGGGGACGCCCGGAAGGGATGATGATCATGAATGCGACGCAGACGGGACCACACACGGACGCCCGCACCAGCGGCAGGCACAACCACGCCTCGGGCGACCCCCGCATCGGCTGGAGCCACGCCGAAACCCCACACGCCCCGGCCCTCCTGCACCGCCGCGACGGCATCCTGCCCACCGTCGCCGCCGCCCTCTCCGTCCGCGGCGCCACCCTCACCGCCACCGCCGCCCGCGGCGACGAACCACCTCCCCTCCACCCCCTCGTCCAGGACTTCCTCGACACCCTCACCAGCACCCAGCGCGACCGCTTCACCGGCCGCTGCGCCGAAACCCTCCTCATATCCCGCCACATCGCCACCGCCGACGCCGCCCGCAGCAAGCGCGCCGCCCGCAAGCCGATGACCAACGGCGAGGCCCGCAGAGCCCTCAAACAGGCCAAACTCACCGCCCGCCGGATACGCGAGGACGGCGACCCCCTCCACGGCAGCTTCGCCGCACCCTGCCGCGCCTGCACCGCGCTCAGCGCCCACTTCGGCGTCCGCATAGTCGACCCCACGACCGACGGCAGCTGACCCCCGGATCCACATCACACGGGGCCGCAAAGGCACAAAACCCACACACAAGCACGCGCACCACACAACGAACTCGACGATCGAAGGGCAGATGCACACCGACCGCACCTCAACGACCCGCTTCCCCGTACCCATCGACGCCGCACTGCGCGCCGCCGGCTGGCGACCCGGACGCTGGGACATCAAGCAGGCCGAGGTCTGGGCCGACACCCTCCGCGAACACACCTCACCCGCCGGACACCGGCACACCGTCTTCCCCGCGGCCGTCGAGGCCTGGGCCGAATTCGGCGGCTTCACCATCACCCCGGCCGGGCCCGGCCGCCAGATCGCCCCCGCCACCCTCGACCTCGACCCGCTGCACGGCCTCCACCTCGCCCGCACCCTCGGCGACCTCGGCCGCGCCCTCGACACCGAGCTGTGCCCCCTCGGCGAGGAGACCGAGACCCACGCCCTCCTCGCCATCGACGCCGAAGGCCGCGTCTACACCCTCGACCACACCGGCGACTGGTACCTCGGCCCCGACATCGACCACGCCCTGTCGGCGCTCATCGCGGGCATAGAACCCGTACGGCTCACCGCCGGCTGAACCCCACCAGCACCCACCCGGCACCCGCGCGGCACCCCCGCCCGCCGCGCGCCTACACCGCCGGAATCACCGCCGACACCCGAAAGCCCCCCGCATCGGTCGGCCCCGACACGAACACGCCGCCCAGCGCCATGACCCGCTCCCGCATCCCGAGCAGACCATTGCCACCGGACGGCAACCGCGCCGCCGACGCCGACGACAACTCCGGCGGCGGCTCGTTCTCCACCTGCATCGCGATCTCCGACACCCGGTGCGCCAGCCGTACGTGCGTCTTCGCACCCGCCGCATGCTTGTGGACGTTCGTCAACGCCTCCTGCACCACCCGGTACGCCGTCTGCTCGACCGCCCGCGCATACGACCGCGCGTCACCCTCGACCGACAGATCCACCACCATCCCCGCGGCCGCCGACTGCCCGATCAGCACGTCCAGCTCCGCCAGGTACGGCCCCTCCACCGCAGCCGCGTCCTCATCGGACCGGGAATCCGCCTCCGCCTCCGCCACCGGCACCCCGACCGAGGCCGGCGGCACCGACGCCGCCCGCCGCTGCGCACCGTCCCCGGACCGCAGCACCCCCAGCATCTCCCGCAACTCCGTCAACGCCTGCCGGCCCATGTCCCCGACCAGCACCGCGTTCCTCACGGCCTTCTCCGGATCCTTCCGGGCCACCGCCTGCAGCGCGGCCGCATGCACCACCATCAGGCTCACCCGATGCGCCACCACGTCATGCATCTCGCGGGCGATACGCGTCCGCTCCTCGTTCCGCGCCCACTCCGCGCGCTCCTCCGCCCGCTCCGCGAGCAGCTGCAGCTCCCGCTCAAGACTGTCCGCCCGCTCCCGCAGACTCTCCATGAGCCTGCGCCGGGCACCCACATACAGCCCCAGCAGCACAGGCGGCGCGGTGAGCCCGAGCGACGTGGTGATCGAGGCGAACGGCACGAACCAGTCCCCGAGGGTCAGATCACCCCGCGCCATGTCCTGGCGCACCCGCACAAACGTCACGATCATCGTCCCGACGAGGGACATCCCCGCCAGCGCCGCGATGACCCGCCGCGGCAGCTCCGCCGCCGCCAGCGTGTACAGGCCGACGATGCCCATCAGGAAACCCATCTGGGCCGGCGTGATCGCGATCGCGACCAGCACCACCGCGATCGGCCACTTCCGCCGCAGCAACAGCACCGAACCGGCCAGCAGACCGAACACGATCCCGACCGACACCGGGATACCCGCGTCGCGGGCGAAGGGGATGCCCTCCGCCGCACACTCCAACGCGGACACCAGCGCGAGACTCCCGTCGAGTACCGCGCTGCGCCATCTCGCCCACCACCACGGGCCGGTCAGGGCCGTGGCGCGCTCTTCCCCCGTCGTGGTCATGCGTCCAGCCTACGGGCGGTGGGGTGAGCTTTTCCGGTGAGTTTTGCCTACTGGCCTACACCACACTCCGTAATCGAATAACCGCGAAACCCCCCGGTATCCCTCGAACTGCTGAACCACGCCCGTTCGACCCCGGAACCGACCATTCCGGCCGGACGGTATGCGCATGGCACATTCACACGGCAAGTACGCGGACTTCGAGGGGTTACGGGAGCGGGCGGTCGCGCTGCGGCGCGGGGGCTACAGCCTTCGGCAGATCCGGGACGAGCTGAAGATCTTCAACAACGACATCCTCAACCAGTTGGTAAAAGGGGAGCCGCCACCGGAGCGGACAAAGCACCCCCGGGCGAAGGACGACCTGCGGGAGAGGGCGCGCGAGTTGCGCAGGCAGGGCTGGACGTACGACCAGATCGAGGCGGAGCTGGGGTGTTCACGGAGTTCGGTTTCCTTGTGGGTGCGGGATCTGCCGAGGCCCGAGCGCAAGCGCAGCCCTGAAGAGGCGGCAGCCATCGCCAGGAAGGGCTGGGAGGAGAAGCTCCGTATCCGCGACGAAATGCGCCGGCGAACCAAGGAGGAGGCCAAGCAGTCGATCGGCGACCTGTCAGCCCGCGAACTGTTCCTCGTGGGCGTCGGCCTCTACTGGGCCGAGGGCAGCAAGGCCAAGCCGTACGACCGCCGCGAGAACGTCACCTTCGTCAACAGCGACCCGGGGGTGATCAAGGTCTACCTCGCCTGGCTCGACCTGCTCGGCGTCGAGCGCGGACGCCTGCGTTACACGGTCATGATCCATGAGAATGCCGACATTTCGGGTGCCGAACGGTACTGGGCCGACCTGGTCGGCGCCGACGCCTCCGCCTTCAACAAGACGACTCTCAAGAAGCACAACCCCAAGACGGTCCGCAAGAACGTGGGCGACACCTACCGGGGCTGCCTAGTGATCAAAGTCCTGAAGGGCGCCGACTTGTACCGTCGCATCGAAGGGTCTTGGTACGGCATAGTGTTGGGTGCCGACTCGGCAACCTGACCAAATGTCCGGTTTAGTCGAGTTTCATCCCCCATGGTGTAATCAGGCAGCACTGAGGGTTTTGGTCCCTTAAGTTCAGGTTCAAATCCTGATGGGGGAGCTGCGTATATGTGGGCCCTGCCAGCGCCGGCAGGGCCCACTCCCATGTCCCCCCAGAAACGCCCCGGTATCCTGCGGATGTCCACCCCCACCCATCCAAAGCCGAAGGGCAACCCCGTGAGCGCCATTCGCCCGGCAGCCGTCGTCGTTCTTGCAGCGGGTGAGGGCACCCGTATGAAGTCGGCCACACCGAAGGTCCTGCACGAGATCTGCGGCCGTTCCCTGGTGGGTCATGTGCTCGCCGCCGCCCGCGAGTTGAACCCGCACGAGCTGGTCGTCGTCGTGGGACACGCCCGCGAGAAGGTCACCGAGCACCTCGGCGGCATCGACCCGCAGGTGCGGACCGCCGTGCAGGACCAGCAGAACGGCACCGGACACGCCGTACGGATGGCTCTGGAGGAGCTCGGCGGGACCGTCGACGGAACCGTGGTCGTCGTCTGCGGAGACACCCCGCTGCTCAGCGGCGAGACGCTGCGGACGCTCGCCACGACCCATCACGCGGACGGCAACGCGGTCACCGTGCTGACCGCCGAGGTCCCGGACGCGACCGGCTACGGCCGTATCGTCCGCGACGACACCTCCGGTGCCGTGACCGCGATCGTCGAGCACAAGGACGCCGACAAGTCGCAGCGCGCGATCCGTGAGATCAACTCCGGGGTCTTCGCCTTCGACGGGCAGCTCCTCGCCGACGCACTGGGGAAGGTGCGGACGGACAACAGTCAGGGCGAGGAGTATCTGACGGACGTCCTCGGGATTCTGCGGGAGGCCGGGCATCGCGTGGGGGCCTCGGTCGCCGGTGATCACCGTGAGATCGCCGGGATCAACAACCGTGTGCAGCTCGCGGAGGCGCGCCGGATCCTCAACGACCGGCTGCTGGAGCGCGCGATGCTGGCCGGTGTGACGGTCGTGGACCCGGCGTCGACGTGGGTGGATGTGACCGTGTCGTTCGAGCAGGACGTTCTCGTCCACCCGGGCACCCAGCTCCAGGGTTCGACGCATCTCGGCGAGGGCGCGGAGGTGGGGCCCAACAGCCGGCTCAGGGACACGCAGGTGGGCGCGGGCGCGCGGGTGGACAACACGGTGGCCGACCGGGCGCACATCGGGCCGCAGGCCAGTGTGGGGCCGTTCGCGTATCTCCGACCCGGTACCCGTCTGGGGCTGAAGTCCAAGGTGGGTACGTATGTGGAGACGAAGAACGCCTCGATCGGGGAGGGGACCAAGGTTCCGCATCTCTCGTACGTCGGGGACGCGACCATCGGTGACCACTCGAACATCGGTGCCGCGAGTGTGTTCGTGAACTACGACGGGCAGGACAAGCACCACACGACGATCGGGTCGCACTGCCGTACGGGTTCGGACAATATGTTTGTGGCTCCTGTCACGGTCGGGGACGGTGCGTACACCGCCGCTGGCTCGGTGATCACCAAGGATGTGCCGCCCGGTTCGCTGGCCGTGGCCCGCGGTCAGCAGCGGAATATCGAGGGTTGGGTGGCCCGGAAGCGTCCGGGGAGCGCGGCCGCGAAGGCGGCGGAGGCGGCCTCCCGGCAGGGCGGCGGCGAGGGCTGACCGGAAACGCTTGCGCCGGACACGGCGTACCGTGATAACTGCATACCCGCACCCCACCAGCTGAGTCGGCCTCTCACGCCCAGCCGAGAGGTCGCTCGACACCCAGCTGAGACACCTCTGAGGAGACAGTGCTGTGACCGGGATCAAGACGACCGGCGAGAAGAAGTTGATGTTCTTCTCCGGCCGCGCCCACCCCGAGCTTGCCGAGGAGGTCGCCCAGCAGCTGGGTGTCGGGGTCGTCCCGACGAAGGCCTTCGACTTCGCCAATGGCGAGATCTATGTCCGCTATCAGGAGTCCGCTCGTGGCGCGGACTGCTTCCTGATCCAGAGCCACACGGCTCCGATCAATAAGTGGATCATGGAGCAGCTGATCATGATCGACGCGCTGAAGCGTGCGTCGGCCCGTTCGATCACGGTGATCGTGCCGTTCTACGGCTATGCGCGGCAGGACAAGAAGCACCGTGGGCGTGAGCCGATCTCGGCGCGTCTGATCGCGGATCTGATGAAGACGGCAGGTGCGGACCGCATTCTGACCGTGGATCTGCACACGGACCAGATCCAGGGTTTCTTCGACGGGCCGGTGGACCACCTGTTCGCGCTTCCGCTGCTCGCGGACTACGTGGGTCGGAAGGTGGACCGGGACAAGCTCACGGTGGTGTCCCCGGACGCGGGCCGTGTGCGGGTGGCGGACCGCTGGTGCGACCGTCTGGGTGCGCCGCTGGCGATCGTGCACAAGCGGCGTGACAAGGACGTGGCCAACCAGGTGACCGTCCACGAGGTCGTGGGTGAGGTCCGGGGCCGGGTGTGTGTGCTGGTGGACGACATGATCGACACCGGTGGCACGATCTGTGCGGCGGCGGACGCGCTGTTCGCGCACGGTGCGGAGGATGTCATCGTGACGGCGACGCACGGTGTGCTGTCGGGTCCGGCGGCGGACCGGCTGAAGAACTCGCGGGTGAGTGAGTTCGTGTTCACGAACACGCTGCCGACGCCGGGTGAGCTGAGCCGGGATCTGGACAAGCTGACGGTGCTGTCGATCGCGCCGACGATCGCGAGTGCGGTGCGTGAGGTGTTCGAGGACGGTTCGGTGACGAGCCTGTTCGACGAGCAGTGATCTCTGTTCGCCTTCGGGGTTGATCGATTTTTCTGCGGCCTCCCTCGCCGAGTAGACTGCTTCAGTTGCTCGGCGAGGGAGGCCGTTCCCGTTCTGTGACGGGGTACGGCGGTCCGTTATCGACGCGCTCTTCGTAGCAGGCCGTTCGTGGCCGGGTGACCTCCCTCGAGCTCCAAAAAGCAGGGGGAACCCCCACCGTATCCAGTTCTACGAGGAGTGATCATGTCCGAGGTCAAGATCTCCGCCGAGACCCGTTCCGAGTTCGGCAAGGGTGCCGCCCGTCGTATCCGCCGTGAGTCGAAGGTTCCCGGTGTGCTGTACGGCCACGGTTCCGACCCGCTGCACCTGACCCTTCCGGGCCACGACCTGCTGCTCGCGCTGCGTACGCCGAACGTCCTGATCTCCCTGGACATCGACGGCAAGTCCAACGAGCTGGCGATCCCGAAGTCCGTGCAGCGCGACCCGATCAAGGGCTTCCTGGAGCACGTCGACCTGCTGCTGGTCAAGCGTGGCGAGAAGGTCACGGTCGAGATTCCGGTGCACGCCGAGGGCGAGCTGGCCGCCGGTGGCAACCTGCTGGAGCACGTCCTGAACGCGCTGCCGGTCGAGGCCGAGGCCACGCACATCCCCGAGGGCGTGACGGTGTCGGTCGAGGGTCTGGAGGCCGGTGCCTCGGTCCTCGCCAAGGACATCGTCCTGCCGTCCGGTGTGACGCTGGCCGTCGACGAGGACGCGGTCGTTCTCCAGGTCCTGGCCGCGCAGGCCGAGGAGGCCCCGGCCGAGGGCGAGGGCGAGGGCGAAGAGGCCGCCGAGGCCTGATCCTCGCGGTGGTCGTTCGTGTCAGCCGCTGTTCCCGGCCGGGGGCAGCGGCTGTCGCGTGTATCAAGGACTTATCGAGGACGCGTGTCGACGCGTATCAAGGAGACATGGACGTGACCACCCCCGCGAATGCCCCCTGGCTGGTCGTAGGCCTGGGCAATCCCGGTCCCGACTACGCCATGAACCGGCACAACGTCGGCTTCATGGTGGCCGATCTGCTGGCCGAGCGGATCGGGGGGAAGTTCAAGCGTGCCGGGAAGGCGCAGGCTCAGGTCGTGGAGGGGCGGATCGGCCCGCCCGGTCCGGCGAGCCGGCGGGTGATCCTGGCGAAGCCCATGTCGTACATGAACCTGTCGGGCGGTCCGGTGAACGCGCTGCGGGACTTCTACAAGGTGCCGGTGGCGAACATCGTGGCGGTGCACGACGAGCTGGACATCGACTACGGGACCCTGCGGCTGAAGCTGGGCGGCGGGGACAACGGGCACAACGGGCTGAAGTCGATGACGAAGGCGATGGGTGCGGACTATCACCGGGTGCGGTTCGGGATCGGGCGGCCTCCGGGTCGTATGCAGGTGGCCGACTTCGTGCTGAAGGACTTCTCGTCGGCGGAGCGCAAGGAGCTGGACTACTTCGTGGACCGGGCGGCGGACGCGGTGGAGTGTCTGGTGATCGAGGGACTGGAGCGGGCGCAAAGCTCGTACAACTCCTGACTTGTCCGGCTGCGGGCCGGGCGGGAGTTGACCGATCGGACGGGCATGGCCAATGATCCCGGCCATGCCTGCCATTGCCATCTCTTCCCGTGAGGCCTCGGCCGCCGCGATGCGGTTCGGGCGGTTCGCGGTGATGGGTGCGGTCGCCGTGCTGATCCTGATCGCGGGTGTGTGGGGTTCCTGGGGGACGGCGCAGCACGTGATGCTGACGAAGGGCCGGGAGCACGGCACGATCAGGGTGACCCAGTGCGACCGGGACACGTGTTCGGGGCCCTTCACGCCGGTCTCGCCGGGGGCGACGGCGCGGGACCGTGTCTTCATCCAGGAGCCGGTGGCGGTGCGCAAGGGACAGACGTACGCCGTCATCGTGAAGCCCGGTACGGATGATGTCGTACGGTCGGGGCCGGCGGGGATCCTGTATGCGTGGGTTCCGCTGGGCGGGGCTCTGCTGCTCGCCTCGGTCGTCGTGGCGGGCGGGCTGCGGCTGACGCGGCCGGCGTGGGTGCTGGCGGGGTCGGGGGCCGTACTGCTGACGGCGGCCTTCCTGGCGCTCTGAGCCCGGTGTGCCAGTGGAATCCGAGTGTTGTGTGTTCGTGATTGACCGCGGGTCAGTCGGGGCTGGATGCTGAGCTGCCCCCTCCACATCTTCCCGTCCGTAACTCGAAGATGGACTGCCCCATGCGTACCCTCACTCGCGCCGGCGCCGTGTGCACCGTCGCGGCGGCCGCGCTGTTCGCCGCCCCTTCCGCCTACGCCACCGCTCCGGGTGACAACGGCACAGTGAAGATCCACGATGCGAAGACGGGCGAGGAGTTGCGCCGCAACGAACCGCACGTCTGCACGTTCTACCTGGACGCCTTCGGTTTCGACGGGGTGCAGGAGGTCGACTGGCACATCGAGGCGTGGGCTCCGACGGCCGCCCCGAAGGGCGAGACCGTGAAGTCCGGTGCCATCACCCTGGACGCCGTGGGACACGGCCGCACCGAGGACCTGTCGCTGCCCGACGGGCACTACAAGCTGTTCTGGAACTTCGACGGCGAGAAGGGCGCGGCCAAGCACAAGGTGTTCTGGACGGACTGCGCGGACTCGGAGGGCGGCGGCGGTACGACGCCGTCCGCGTCCCCGAGTTCGTCCACCGGTGAGTCGGCGAGCCCGTCGGGTTCGGCGTCTCCGAGCGCGTCGGCCGGCGCGAGCGAGTCGACGGCGCCGGCCGCGTCGCCGTCGCCGTCCGAGCAGGGCGGTGGCTCGGGCGGTCTGGCCGAGACGGGCAACGGCGCGCCGGTGGGTCTGCTGTCGGGTGTCGCGGCCGCGCTGGTCGGCGCGGGCGGTTACCTCGTGTTCCGGCGCCGGAAGGCCGTCCGGGGCTGATGCCCGCATGGGTGTGCCCCCGTGCTTCGCGTGAAGCACGGGGGCACACCCATGTCGTCGGCCGGCGGTCGTCAGCCGGTGTTGCGCAGGCCCGCGGCCACGCCGTTGACGGTGAGGAGCAGGGCCCTCGACAGCAGCGGGTCGGGCTGTTCGCCCCTGGCCGCGGCGTCGCGCTGGCGCTTGAGCAGGGTGACCTGGAGGTAGGAGATGGGGTCCAGGTAGGCGTCACGGATGCTGAAGGTCTGCCTCAGCACCGGTGTGGCGTCGAGGAGTTCCTTCTCGCCGGTGATGCGGAGCACCTCGGAGACGGTCAGTTCGTGTTCGGTGCGGATGGTGTCGAACACGTGCCGGAGCTCGTCGGGGACGAGGGTGTCGACGTAGTGCTCGGCGATCCGCAGGTCGGTCTTCGCCAGGGTCATCTCCACGTTGGAGATGAAGTTGCGGAAGAAGTGCCACTGCTCGTGCATCTCGTCGAGCACCGTGTCCAGCCCCGCTTCGCGCAGCGCCTTGAGCCCGGAGCCGACGCCGAACCAGCCGGGGACGATCTGCCGGGACTGGGTCCAGCCGAACACCCAGGGGATGGCGCGCAGGCCGTCCAGTCCGGCCCCGGAGTCGGGCCGCCGGGAGGGGCGGGAGCCCAGGTGGAGGTCGGCGAGCTGGTCGACGGGGGTGGAGGCGAAGAAGTACGCGGGCAGGTCGGGGTCCTCGACGAGCCGGCGGTAGGCGGCGTGGGCGGCGTCCGAGACGACGTCCATGGCGGCGTCCCAGCGGGCCAGGGCCTCGACCGACTGGCGGGGGGCGGTGTGCAGGGCGGAGGCCTGGAGGGTGGCCGCGACGGTCAGTTCCAGGTTCTCCCGGGCGAGGGAGGGGATGAGGTACTTGTCGGAGATGACCTCGCCCTGCTCGGTCACCTTGATCTCGCCCTCCAGGGTGCCCCAGGGCTGGGCGAGGATGGCGTCGTGGGAGGGGCCGCCGCCGCGGCCGACGGTGCCGCCGCGGCCGTGGAAGAGGCGCAGCCGGACGCCGTAGCGGTGGGCGACGTCGCGCAGCCGGCGCTGGGCGCGGTGGATCTCCCACTGGCTGGTGGTGATGCCGCCGAACTTGGAGGAGTCGGAGTAGCCGAGCATGACCTCCTGGACGTCGCCGCGCAGCGCGACCAGGCGCCGGTAGGACGGGTCGGAGAGCATGTCTTCGAGGATGGTGTCGGCGGACTTGAGCTCGTCGGTGGTCTCCAGGAGGGGGACGATGCCGATCCTGGCCCAGCCGGCGTGCAGGTCGACGAGGCCGGCTTCGCGGGCGAGGACGGCAGCGGCGAAGACGTCGTCGGCGCCCTGGCACATGGAGATGATGTAGGACTCGATGACCTCGGGTCCGAAGACCTCCAGGGCCTTCTTGACCGTCTGGAACACGCCGAGGGTCTTCTCGCCGGCCGCGTCGACGGGGGCCGGGGTGGGGGCGAGGGGCCTGCGGGAGCGCAGTTCCTTGGCGAGGAGCCGGGCCCGGTACTCGCGGGGCATGTCGGCGTAGCGCCACGATTCCTCGCCGAGGCGGTCGAAGAGCTGGCCGAGGGCGTGGTGGTGGGCGTCGGCGTGTTCACGGACGTCCATGGTGGCGAGCTGGAGGCCGAAGGCGGCCAGGGTGCGGATGATGCGGGCGAGCCGGCCGTCGGCGAACAGGCCGCCGCGGTGTTCGCGCAGGGAGGTCTGGAGGATGCGCAGGTCGGCGAGGAGTTCGGCGGTGCCGAGGTAGTCGCGGCCCGGCTGGTGGGGGGTGTCCTTGGCCAGGCGCTGCTTGGTGTTGGCGAGCTTCTGGCGGATGCAGGTGGCCTTGAGCCGGTAGGGCTCCTCGGCGTTCAGGCGCTTGTAGCGGGGGCTGATCTCGGGCAGCAGGTCCAGGTCGGTGCGCAGGGACTCCAGGAGTTCCTCGGTGGCGCCGGTGTAGCGGATGGACTGGGAGAGCAGGCCGCGCAGCTCGTCGATCATCTCCGTGGCGTCGTTGATGCCGTGTTCGTGCTGGAGGATGAGGACTTCCCAGGTCACGGCGGGGGTGACATTGGGGTTGCCGTCACGGTCGCCGCCGATCCAGGTGCCGAAGGTCAGCGGCCGGGTGTCGTCGGGGAGCCTGACGCCGACGCGCTCCAGCTCGGCGGTGAGGTCTTCCAGGACGTCGCCGACGGCGTTGGCGTGGAGTTCGTCGAGGTAGTAGATCGCGTTGCGGGCCTCGTCGGCGGGTTCGGGGCGTACGACGCGCAGCTCGTCGGTCTGCCAGACGAGGTCGATGTTCTCGGCCAGGCGGGTGTCGTGGCGGCGGCGGTCGGCCTCGATGACCGGGGCTTCCAGGAGCGCGGCGATGCGCCGGAGCTTGTTGAGGACCGAGCGGCGGGCGGCCTCGGTGGGGTGTGCGGTGAACACGGGACGGACGTTGAGGTGCTGGACGGTCTGCCGCAGGTGTTCGGGGTCGGCGTCCTTGAGGCGGTCGGCGGTGCGGGCGAGGAGGCCGCCCTCGGCGGCGCGCCGGGCGCGCAGCTCGCGGCCGCGGTGGACCTGCTCGGTGACGTTGGCCAGGTGGAAGTAGGTGGAGAAGGCGCGGACCAGCTTGGCGGCGGTCTCCAGTTCGGTGCCGCGCAGCAGCTCGGCGGCGGCCTCTCCGTCCTCGCGGGTGAGGCGGCGGACCTTCTCGACGAGTTCGAGCAGCTCGGGGCCCTCCTGTCGGACGAGGGACTCGCCGAGGAGGTCGCCCAGTCGCCTGATGTCGGCGCGCAGCTCACTGCTGGTCGTGGTGGTCTGGTCGTCGGCACTGCTCACAGGTGCGGCTCCTTGCAGTGTTGAAGCTCATCTGGGAGGGAACCCGGGTGTCTGCCGTGCGGCAGGTGCCGCATACGGGCCGGACATCCGGGAAGAAAACAGAGCGGACCGCGCTGTCCGACCGACTCCAAGGATAGGTGTCCATGTGGACGCGCTGGCTCACGGGCTCTTGCCGCCGGACACCGCGCTGCCATACTTACGTCGCCGTAGGTTACGGAACCGTAGGGAAGTCTGGATACAGTCCCACTAGGTCGCCGCGACCCGGCACCCCCCCTTCACCCTCGACCCCACAGGGGACGCCCATGACCACGAGTTCCGATGTGATCGATGACGCCCCGCAGGCGACCGACGCAATCTCCTCCGCCACGCTGGGCGGTGAGCAGAAGCGTTCGATCGAGCAGATCACGCTGTTGCTGTTCATCACCGTGCCGTTCCTCGCGCTGGTGGCCGCGGTGCCGCTGGCGTGGGGCTGGGGGGTGAGCTGGCTGGATCTGAGCCTGCTGGTGTTCTTCTACTTCCTGGGCTGCCACGGCATCACGATCGGTTTCCACCGCTATTTCACCCACGGTTCGTTCAAGGCCAAGCGGCCCCTGCGGATCGCTCTGGCGATCATGGGGTCGCTGGCGGTCGAGGGTCCCCTGGTGCGCTGGGTGGCCGACCATCGCAAGCACCACAAGTTCTCCGACGCGGAGGGTGACCC
The DNA here is from genome assembly GCF_055558775.1 of Streptomyces sp. NPDC025638. NCBI lineage: Bacteria > Bacillati > Actinomycetota > Actinomycetes > Kitasatosporales > Streptomycetaceae > Streptomyces > Streptomyces sp. NPDC025638. The sequence continues at coordinate 136,482 of NZ_JBVHLX010000013.1, forward strand.
GCACTCCCCGTGGCGGTACGGCGAGACCGTCCCGGCGCTGGTCAAGGGCCTGTGGTGGGCGCACATCGGCTGGATGTTCGACGAGGAGCAGACGTCGCAGGAGAAGTACGCGCCGGATCTGATCAAGGACCCGGCGATCCGGACGATCTCCCGCCAGTTCGTCTACTGGACGGCGCTCTCCCTGGCCCTGCCGCCGCTGATCGGCGGCCTGGTGACGATGTCCTGGTGGGGCGCGTTCACGGCGTTCTTCTGGGGGTCACTCGTGCGGGTGGCGCTGCTGCACCATGTGACGTGGTCGATCAACTCGATCTGTCACGCGGTGGGCAAGCGACCGTTCAAGTCGCGCGACCGCTCGGGGAACGTGTGGTGGCTGGCGGTCCTGTCGTGCGGTGAGTCCTGGCACAACCTGCACCACGCCGACCAGACCTCGGCGCGGCACGGTGTGGAGCGGGGTCAGCTGGACTCGTCGGCGCGGATCATCCGCTGGTTTGAGATGTTCGGCTGGGCGTACGACGTCCGCTGGCCGTCACGCTCGCGTATCGATTCGCGCCGTAACACCGCGGAAGACGGCTCTCGGCGGGGGGCCAAGGCCGCGAAGGCGGCATGATTGACGCCGTGGCGACCGACTCCAGCACCCCCAGCACCGAAAAGCCGCGGCGAGCGCGCCGGACCCGTATGACCGGCGCCGAGCGCCGCCAGCAGTTGCTCGAGATCGGTCGCACCCTCTTCGCGGCGAAGGGCTTCGAGGGCACGTCGGTGGAGGAGATCGCGGCGAAGGCCGGGGTCTCCAAGCCGGTGGTGTACGAGCACTTCGGCGGCAAGGAGGGGCTGTACGCGGTGGTGGTGGACCGCGAGATGCGCCGGCTGCTCGACATGGTGACGAGCAGCCTGACGGCCGGCCATCCCCGCGAGCTGTGCGAGCAGGCGGCGTTCGCGCTGCTGGACTACATCGAGGAGTACACGGACGGCTTCCGCATCCTGGTCCGTGACTCCCCGATCCCCCAGTCGACGGGTTCCTTCGCGTCGCTGATCTCGGACATCGCGACCCAGGTGGAGGACATCCTGGGCCGCGAGTTCAAGTCCCGCGGCTTCGACCCGAAGCTGGCGCCGCTGTATGCCCAGGCGCTGGTCGGGATGGTGGCGCTGACCGGTCAGTGGTGGCTGGACGTGCGCCGCCCGAAGAAGGCGGAAGTCGCCGCCCACCTGGTGAATCTCGCGTGGCACGGGCTGGACGGGCTGGAGCCGAAGCCGCGGTTGATCGGGCACCGGAGGAGTTAGCGGTGTCCGGGTGTCCGGCGCAGGGTGCTGATCACCCGATGTGATGACCTTTGTCGGTTCCGGCGGCTAGCGTGGGTACCAGGCCGCTGAATCCCACTCATGGGAGGAATCACCATGACTGCCGAGCCGAGCAGCGCACACGACGCCGAGCCCGGCATCCACCTGCCCGTGCCGCCGCCCGAGGGTTTCACGGTCGACGATCTGTTCACACTGCCGGACCTCCCGCCGCACACCGAGTTGATCGACGGGAATCTGGTCTTCGTGAGTCCGCAGCGACGTTTCCACAGCAAGATGATGGAACTGCTGGTGAACGGCCTGCGCTCCAGACTGCCGGAGAATCTGAGCGTCGAGCGGGAGATGACCGTGGTCCTGGACCGCCGCAACGCTCCGGAACCCGACATCGGTGTCGTCCGCGTGGAAGCGATCACCGGCCTTGAGCAGACCCGGTTCCAGGCGGAGGACCTGGTGCTCGCCGTCGAGGTCGTCTCCCCGGACTCCGAGGCCCGTGACCACGACGCCAAGCCCTCCAAGTACGCGGCCGCCGGAATCCCCCATTTCTGGCTGGTCGACATGGCCGAGGGGAATCAGCACCCCGTGGTCCGGACGTACGAGCTCGACCCGGCGACCAAGACGTATGTGGGCACCGGCATCCACCACGACAAGCTCGCACTCTCCGTGCCCTTCGACATCAGCATCGACATCAGGCTGGACGCCCTGAGGCGTCTGTAGCCCCCGGCTCCAGGAACTCCAGCCGGTTCCCCACCGGATCCTCCGAGTAGAAGCGGCGGTGGCCCGGGAGGTTGTCGTCCCAGGTCACCGGTGCCGCACCCGCGGCCAGCCGGGCCGCGTACGCCTCGATGTCCGTCACCCGCAGCCCCGGGTGGGCCTTCTTCGCGGGCCGGAAGTCCTGCTCGATGCCCAGGTGGAGCTGGACGACGCCCGCCTCGAACCAGCAGCCGCCGCGCGCCGCGAGCGCCGGCGGTTTGGGGAGTTCCGTCATACCGAGGACGTCGACGTAGTACGCCCGCAGCAGGTCCTCGGAGCCGGGCGGGGCGGCGAGCTGGACATGGTCGAGAGCGGCGAGCATCAGCCCTCCTTGCGGGCGACGGCGAACAGCCGGCGGAACGGGAGCACGGTGCCGTACTCCTGGCTCGGGTACGCCTCCCGCAGCAGGTCCCGGTATTCGGTGACGAACGCGTCCCGGGCCTCAGGGTCGTCGGCGAGGACGGTGAGGGCGGGCCGCAGTCCCGTCCCCTTGACCCAGTCGAGGACGGGGTCCTCGCCGTGCAGGACGTGGAAGTACGTGGTCTGCCACACGTCGGTGGCGCAGCCGAGGCGGGCCAGCCGGTCGAGGTAGACGCCGGGGGCGTGGACGGAGTCCTCGTGGCGCAGGACGTCGGCGAGGCGGGCCTTCCAGCGGGGCGTGGCGGCGAGCTCGCGCATCAGGGCGTGCAGCGGGGCGTCGATGTTGTCGGGGACCTGGAAGGCGAAGGTGCCGCCGGGTTCGAGGGCGCCGATCCAGTCGGCGAAGCGGTCGGCGTGGCCGGGCACCCAGTGGAGGGTGGCGTTGCTGACGATCAGGTCGTACGGCTCCCCGGGCGTCCAGGTCCGTACGTCGGCGTGGGCGAAGTCCAGACGGCCGCCGCCTGAGGTGGGCCCCTCGTGGTCGACGTGGGCCTTGTCGAGCATGTCGGGCGAGTTGTCGTAGCCGGTGATGTGCGCGGTGGGCCAGCGCTCGGCGAGCAGGGCGGTGACATTGCCGGGGCCGCAGCCTAGGTCGGCGATGCGGGGCCGGGTGCCCGGCAGGTCGGGGATGCGGGCGAGGAGGTCGGTGAAGGGGCGGGCGCGGTGACCGGCGTGACGCAGGTACTGGCCGGGGTCCCAGGTCGGCTTCGTCATGTCCTCCACTCTCCTCGGCGATGTATCTCGATGTCAAGAGACTTGAAATCAAGAGACTTCATGTCGACACAACCACTACACTGATCGTCATGGAGGACGAGGTCGATCGGCTGGTCGCTGCGTGGCGCCGGGAGCGCCCGGACCTCGACGTGGAACCGCTCGAAGTGCTGAGCCGGGTGAGCCGGCTGGCCCGGCACCTGGACCGGGCGCGTCGGCTGGCCTTCGCCGAGCACCAGCTGGAGCCCTGGGAGTTCGACGTGCTGACCGCGCTCAGGCGCGCGGGGGCGCCGTATCAGCTCTCGCCGGGACAGCTGCTGACCCAGACCCTGGTCACCTCGGGCACGATGACGAACCGCATCGACCGCCTGACGAAGAAGGGCCTGGTCGAGCGACTGCCCGACCCCAATGACCGGCGCGGGGTGCTGGTGCGACTGACGGAGGAAGGCCGCGACCGCGCCGACCAGGCCCTGGCGGGCCTGCTGGACCAGGAGCGGGCGATCCTCGCGGAACTCTCCCGCGCCCAGCGGGGCGAACTGGCAGCGCTGCTACGCCAGTTGACCGCCCCGTTCGACAACATCCCCGGCTGAGCGCCTGCCGGGCGGATCATGCCGGAGACGCGGGGTCTGGCACGCACTCCCCCAAGCTCTCGGCTTCGCTCGAGCAGGGGGCACCCCCACGACCCCGCTCGCCTGCGCCGATCAGGCGCTGTTGGTTTCCTCCGCCCTGATCCGCCCGGCAGGCCCCAGGTCGACCGGCCCCACCCCGGCCCGGCGCGCGAGTGCGACCGCGGCGAGGGTGGAGTGGACTCCCAGTTTGCCCAGGACGTTCTGCATATGGGTGCGCACGGTGTGCGGGGAGAGGAACAGGCGTTCGGCGACGGCCTTGCGGCCCAGGCCCGCGACCATGCAGCGCAGCACCTCCCGCTCCCGCGGGGTGAGGGACTCCACCAGCCGCTCGCTCTCGGTGCGGTGCTTGCGGGCGGCCGTCAGCTCCCGCAGCACTCCCGTGAGCAGGGCGGGCGGGAGGTGGGTCTCGTCGCGCAGGACGCCGCGGATGACGTTGAGCAGCCGGGACAGCGAGCAGTCCTTGGCGACCCAGCCCGAGGCACCGGCCTGCAGGGCCAGGGCCGCGCGCCGCGGGTCGTCCTTCTCGGCGAGGACGACGGTCCGTACGCCGGGCTGTGCCGAACGGACGCCCGCGACCAGCGAGATGCCGTCGACGAGCCCCTCCTCGTTGCCTTCCTGCACCGGCACGGCCGGCCGCGCACCGGGCACATGGCACCCCAGGTCGGCGTCGACGAGCAGCACGTCGAAGCGGCGGCCCTCGGCGGCCGCCCGCTCCATGCAGCGCAGTGCGGCCGGACCGCTGCCGGCCGCGGAGACGTCGACGTCGGGCTCGGCGGCGAGGGCCGCGGCGAGCGACTCGGCGAAGATGCGGTGGTCGTCGACGACCAGGACTCGGATGCGAACCATGTAACCCCCTTCCCCAAGCTCCACTAGGAGCAGGGGAGACCCCATCGCCCGGAGAACGCCGACCGGCGCGGGTACGACCCCCACGAGTACGGGTGACGCACACCGCACGGCCGCCGCCGTGCAGAGACTGCTACCCCCACCGCGGGCGTCGTACCCGACTGTCTCGCCCCCTGATCGGCACCGGCCCCCACCGGTGCTGTTCATCAGGGTACGGCCGGGGACCCGGAGCGGAAGGTTATTTGCAGAACTGGCTGTCCAGCGCGTTTATGGTGTGCCGCATGTTTCGTATTGAGGCAGAAGTCGACAAGGCGAGGCGCGATCTTCTCCGTTCCCGGCTGCTGGACACCAACACGGCGGCCTCCCCCGTGCTGGCCGCCCTGCGCGGCACGCCGGCGGAACGAGAGGCCCCGCTCCATGTGTGGGCCCTGGACGGGACCGGGGAGCAGGCGGGCGGACTGGTCGGCCACACCTGGACGACCTGGCTGCACGTCACCTACCTGTGGGTCGACGAACGGCACCGCGGCTCGGGCCTGGGCTCCCGGCTGCTCGCGGAGGCGGAACGCATCGCCCACCAGGACCGCGGCTGCCGCTCGGCCCGCCTGGAGACCTGGGACTTCCAGGCCCCGGACTTCTACCGGAAACAGGGCTACGAGGTGGTGTGCGTGATCCCCGACTATCCACCGGGGATCACGGAGTACACCCTGACGAAGCGACTGGGCTGACCCGGCCGTCAGCCCACCCGCCGCGCCCCCGCCGCCGGTACCGCCTCGAACAGCCGCGGTGCCGTGAAGTCCGCCGCGGCGAAGGCCTCCTCGATCGCCTTGGTGATCGAGTCGACGTCGGTTGCCTCCGCGAGGACGATCGCTGAGCCTCCGAAGCCGCCGCCGGTCATCCGCGCGCCGAGCGCGCCCGCGGTCAGGGCCGTGTCGACGACCAGGTCCAGTTCGGGGCAGGAGATGCGGAAGTCGTCGCGGAGCGAGGCGTGGCCCTCGGTGAGGACCGGGCCGATCGCCCGGGTGTCGCCCGACTCCAGGAGCGCCACGACGCGTTCGACGCGCTGGTCCTCCGTGACGACGTGGCGCACCAGGCGGCGCACCTCCTCCTCGTCGCCCAGCCGGGCCAGTGCCGCGTCCAGGCCGGCGTACGGGATGTCCCGCAGCGCGTCGACGCCGAGCAGCGCCGCGCCCTTCTCGCAGCCGGCCCGGCGCTTGCCGTACTCGCCGTCACTGTGGGCGTGCTTGACCCGGGTGTCGACCACCAGCAGGCGCATGCCCTGTGCCGCCAGGTCGAAGGGGATCTGCTTCTGGGAGAGGTCACGGGTGTCGAGGAACAGGGCGTGGCCCTCCTCGCAGCAGGCCGACGCGGTCTGGTCCATGATCCCGGTGGGGGCGCCGACGTAGACGTTCTCGGCGCGCTGGCACAGGCGGGCCAACTGCCGGCGCTGGAGGCCGAGTTCGTACAAGTCGCCCAGGGCCAGGGCGATCACGACCTCCAGGGCGGCCGAGGAGGACAGGCCGGCGCCGGTCGGGACCGTCGAGGAGAGGTGGATGTCGGCGCCGGTGACCCGGTGGCCGGCCTCGCGCAGTGCCCAGACCACACCGGCCGGGTACGCCGTCCAGTTGCGGTCGCTCTCGGGTGCGAGGGCGTCGAGCGAGAGCTCCACGACACCGCCCTCGACGTCCGAGGAGTGCAGGCGCAGCACCCCGTCCGTGCGCCGGGACACCGCCGCCGTCGCCACGTGCGGCAGCGCGAACGGCATGACGAAGCCGTCGTTGTAGTCGGTGTGCTCGCCGATCAGGTTGACCCGGCCGGGCGCCGACCAGACGCCCTCCGGTTCGGCCCCGTACAGCTCGACGAAGTCCTGGCGGACCTGCTGTGCCCCCACTACTGCTCCCTTGCGATCTTCTGCGCGAACTCCCAGGCGTCCGCGACGATGGCGGCGAGGTCCGCGCGGGACGGGTTCCAGCCGAGGCGCTCGCGGGCGGCCTGGGCGGAGGCGACCAGGACGGCGGGGTCGCCGCCCCGGCGCGGGGCCACGACCTCGGGGATCGGGTGGCCGGTCACCCGGCGGACGGTCTCGATGACCTCGCGGACGGAGAAGCCCTCGCCGTTGCCGAGGTTGCAGATCAGGTGCTCGCCGGGCCGCGCGGCCCCCAGGGCGAGGAGGTGGGCCTCGGCCAGGTCCGCGACGTGGATGTAGTCGCGCACGCAGGTGCCGTCCGGGGTCGGGTAGTCGTCGCCGAAGACGGAGATCGCGTCGCGGCGGCCCTGGGCGACCTGGAGGACGAGGGGGATGAGGTGCGACTCGGGGTCGTGCCGCTCGCCCTGCGCGCCGTAGGCGCCGGCCACGTTGAAGTAGCGCAGCGACACCGCGCCCAGACCGTGGGCGGCGGCCTCGCCGCTGATCATGTGGTCGACGGCGAGCTTGGAGGCGCCGTAGGGGTTGGTGGGCCGGGTGGGGGCGGTCTCGACGATCGGGACCTGCTCCGGCTCGCCGTAGGTGGCCGCGGTGGAGGAGAAGACGAGCTTGCGGACGCCGGCCTCGCGCATCGCGCCGAGCAGGGCCATGGTGCCGCCGACGTTGTTGTCCCAGTACTTCTCGGGCTTCACGACCGACTCGCCGACCTGGGAGAAGGCGGCGAAGTGCAGGACGCCGTCGTAGGAGGGGTCGAGCCACTTGGCGGCGTCGCGGATGTCGCCCTCGACGAAGGCGGCGCCCGCGGGCACGCCCTCGCGGAAGCCGGTGGAGAGGTTGTCCAGGACCGTGACCTCGTGGCCGGCCTCCAGCAGGTGCTGGGCGACGACGCCGCCGACGTAGCCCGCACCGCCGGTCACCAGATACTTGCCGCTCATGAACTCGCTACCTCTCGCAGTCGCTGGGCCGCGCGTTCCGGCGGCACGTCGTTGATGAACACGCTCATGCCGGATTCGGAACCCGCGAGAAACTTCAGCTTGCCGGAAGTGCGGCGGATGGTGAAAAGCTCAAGGTGGAGCGCGAAGTCGTCACGGCTGACCCCCTCGAACTCCTCCAGCTGGCCGAACGGCGCCTGGTGCCAGGCGGAGATGTACGGCGTCGGAGGCTCACCCTGGCCGAAGATCCGGTCGAAGCGCCTCAAGAGTTCCAGATAAACCTTGGGGAACTCTGAGCGCGCCGCCTCGTCGAGCGCGAGCAGGTCGGGGACGCGGCGCTTGGGGTACAGGTGGGCCTCGTAGGGCCAGTGCGCGGCGTACGGAACGAAGGCCACCCAGTGTTCACCCTCAAGGACGACCCGCTCACCGGCGAGCTCCTGCTCTATGAGGGTGTCGAAGAGATTGCCCCCGCCGGTGGCCTCCTTGTGGGCGGCGAGGGAGTTCAGCATCAGCGCGGTGCGCGGGGTGGTGAAGGGGTACGCGTAGATCTGGCCGTGCGGGTGACCGAGCGTCACGCCGATCTCCTCGCCGCGGTTCTCGAAGCAGAACACCTGCTCGACGGAGGGGAGGTGCGACAGCTCCGAGGTCCGGTCCGTCCACGCGTCGAGGACGAGGCGGGCCTGCTCCTCGGTGAGGTCGGCGAAGGACGCGTTGTGGTCGGAGGTGAAGCAGACGACCTCGCAGCGGCCCGAGTCGCCGGCCAGCGACGGGAAGCGGTTCTCGAAGACGACGACGTCGTACGACGAGTCCGGGATCTCGCTCAGGCGGTCGCCCGCCGATGGGCACAGGGGGCACTCGTCGGCCGGGGGGTGATAGGTGCGGCCCTGGCGGTGCGAGGCGATCGCGACCCGGTCGCCGAGCAGCGGGTCGCGGCGGATCTCGGAGGTGGTCACGGTGCGGTCCAGGGGGCGCCGGTCGACCGCGTCGCGCACGGTGTCGTCCCGCAGGTCGTAGTAGATCAACTCACGACCGTCGGCCAGTCGAGTCGAGGTCTTCTTCACTACGGACTCCCTATCCGAGCCACCTTCAACCTTCAAACAGAAACGAACACACCAAAACACAACTCACCACGGCAGTCAACATCGCAATCAAACAACGTGGATGAGCGGACGTGTTCAATAACGGAGTGCAAATCCCCACATATGCCCTCACACAGGCCCCGGAGCAGCTGGCAGCCGAGCTGCGGCTCCCCACGAACGGACTGGACTACACGATCCTCGCGATCTACTTCGCCGTCGTCCTGGGCATCGGCTTCGCGGCTCGCCGCTCGGTGAAGACCACCCTGGACTTCTTCCTCTCCGGGCGTTCCCTGCCCGCCTGGATCACCGGTCTCGCGTTCATCTCGGCCAATCTCGCCGCGACCGAGATCCTCGGCATGGCGGCCAACAGCGCGCAGTACGGCGCCTACACCGTCCACTGGTACTGGATCGGCGCCATCCCCGCCATGGTCTTCCTCGGCCTGGTGATGATGCCCTTCTACTACGGCAGCAAGGTCCGCTCGGTCCCCGAGTTCCTGCTGCTGCGCTTCGACCGGTGGGCCCACCTGCTGAGTTCGATCCTGTTCGCCTTTGCGGCGATCCTGATCGCCGGTGTGAACCTGTACGCCCTCGCGATCGTCGTCGAGGCCCTGCTGGGCTGGCCGCAGTGGGTGGCGATCGTCGTCGCCGGCTTCTTCGTGCTCGCCTACATCACCCTCGGCGGGCTCTCCTCCGCGATCTACAACGAGGTGCTGCAGTTCTTCGTGATCCTGGCGGCCCTCATCCCGATCTCCGTGCTCGGCCTGAAGAAGGTCGGCGGCTGGAGCGGGCTGAGCGACAAACTCACCGTGCTGCACGGCCCCGACTTCGTCACCGCATGGGGCGGCACGGGCATCGGCAGTCCCAACCCGCTCGGCGCCAACTGGCTGACCATCGTCCTCGGCCTCGGCTTCGTGCTGTCCTTCGGCTACTGGACGACGAACTTCGCCGAAGTGCAGCGCGCCCTGTCCGCGAGGAACCTCTCCGCAGCACAGCGCACGCCGCTGATCGCCGCGTACCCGAAGATCTTCATCGTCTTCCTGGTGATGATCCCGGGCCTGGTCACCGCCGCGCTGGTGCCGAACATCGGCACCAAGAGCTCCCACCTCCAGTACAACGACGCCATCCCCTATCTCATGCAGGAGCTGCTGCCCAACGGCGTGCTGGGCATCGCGGTGACGGGTCTGCTGGCGGCGTTCATGGCCGGAATGGCGGCCAACGTGTCGTCCTTCAACACGGTGTTCACCAACGACATCTGGTCGAAGTACGTGATCCGGCACCGCGAGGACGAGTACTACGTCCGCTTCGGCCGCCTGATCACGGCGATCGGCGTGGCGGCCTCCGTCGGCACGGCGTTCCTGGCCTCCTCGTTCTCGAACATCATGGCCTACCTGCAGACACTGTTCTCCTTCTTCAACGTGCCGATGTTCGTCGTCTTCATCGTCGGCATGTTCTGGAAGCGGGCATCGGCAAAGGCCGGCTTCTGGGGGCTGCTCGCCGGCACCGTCACGGCGATGGTCAACTACTTCGTCATCTACAAGCGGGGCATCATCGGCATCCCCTCCGACCAGGGCGCCAACTTCGTCTCCGCGATCGCGGGCTTCGTGGCCGGCGCGGTCGTCATGTTCATCGTCACCCTGTTCACCGCGCCGAAGCCGGCCGAGGACCTGGAGGGCCTCGTCTACGGCACCCGCTCCCCCGGCATGGCCGAGCCGCCCGCCGCCGGCGACGACGCCTGGTACCGCAGGCCGGCCCTGCTGGGCTGGGGCGCGGTGATCCTGGCCGCCGCCTGCTACATCCCGTTCTCGTTCTGACCGCGGGAGAATGGAGAAACCATGTCCGACGAATACGGATACTCCGGCTATTCCGAGCGGGACCTCCAGCGGGAAGTCCTCGATCTGGAGCACAAGTCCACGACCGCCGCCCGCATCTTCGACCTGCGCCGCATCATCGGCATTCTGTTCGTGGTCTACGGGATCATCGTCACGATCGCCGGCATCACCGCCTCGGACGCCGAGATCGCCAAGGCGCAGGGCGTCAACATCAATCTGTGGACCGGGATCGGGATGCTGCTCCTCGGCCTGTTCTTCCTGGTCTGGCTGAAGCTGCGGCCCACCCCGCCACCGCTCCCGGAGGCCGCCCCGGACGACAAGCCGCACGAGTGACGGCCCGCGGGGCCGGAGTCCATCGCGCTCCGGCCCCACCGGTGCGGGGGACGGCACCCTCCTAGGAGTCCGGGTGCGCGGTCGACGCGTTCGGCACCGGTCCCGCCCTGTCCAGCAGCCCCGTCCGGGCCGCCAGGGCCGCCGCCTCCAGCCGGGAGCCGACGCCCAGCTTCATCAGGACGCGCTGCACATGGGTACGGGCCGTGCTCGGGGCGATGCCCATGCCGGCCGCGATCAGCCGGGTGTCCTCACCGTCGGCGACCCTGACCAGGACCTCGACCTCCCGCGGGGTGAGCATCTGCAGCAGGCGCTGGCCCTCGTCGTCGGGCTGGGCGGCGGGATTCAGGAGTTCGCTGAAGGCTCCCTGGAGCAGCTGCGGGGCGACGGCCGCCTCGCCCGCCCGGGCCTTCATGATCGCCCGTTCCACCCCTTCTATCCGCTCGTCGTGACGCACGTACCCCGACGCACCGGCCGCGAAGGCCGCCGCGATCCCCCGCGGGGACGGCACCGGGCCCAGGACCAGCATCGCGACCTGCGGACGCTCCCGCTTGATCCGCACCACCGGATCGAAGGCCCCCGGCTCGGCCGGTGCCGCCGTACCCAGCAGGCACACCTCGGGCGCACGGCTGATCACCAGCTCTGCCGCGCCCGCGGCCGGAGCCGCCGCCGCGAGCACCCGGTGCCCGCGCAGCTTCAGCGCCGAGGCCAGCGCCTCCGCGAGCAATCGGTGGTCGTCGACCACCATGAGCCGCACTCCCATAGAAGCAACCCCCCAGTCCCCCCAATGGATGCCCCACTATGGATGTCCACTGGTCCACATGGACAGAGGGCCCCCCGGCACCCCTGCCCTTCATGACCCCGGAAGCTACACGCTTGTTCGACGTCGCGCTGCCCCTACTGATGAGAAGTGCCCCGGATCGACGGAATTTCTGGCATTCGAGGGTGATGAGCGGTACGTGAACGGCCCCGCCCCTGAGCAGGGGCGGGGCCGTCAAACGGGGGGGGCGCGCGATCAGCCGCCCGCGCCGAACGCGACCGCCAGGTACTCCTTGCCGTACGCGGAGTTCGACTTGTGGGCGAAGACCGCCGACATGTAGAGGTGCCCCTGGGAGTAGAGGATCTCCGCGTACTCCGGCAGCATGCTGGTCTCCACGTCCCGCACGTCCCGGGTGGCCGGGTTCTCCAGCAGCTTGGTCTCCTTGAAGGAGCCGCCGTCGATGCTGACGATCTGGCCGCCCTTGTCATAGGGCGGGCGCTTGTACGCGATCAGGTTGCCGCCGTCCATGCGCAGCGGGGAGATCGTGTAGCCGTCGCCGGCATCGGCGCGCTGGCCGGTCTGCTTGCCGGTGCTCAGGTCGAACGCGACGATCTCGTTCGTCTTGCTGTAGTCGCCCTTGCCGTCGTGTTCCTCGGTCGGCACGTACAGCTTGTCGTTGCCGACCACGATCTCCTTGCAGTACTCGATGCGGGAGATGCCGTCGCAGCGGCCGCCGTAGGAGTCACCGGGCGCGTTGATCCTGGCGCGCAGCTTGCCGGTCTTGTTGTCGATGGAGAAGTAGTCCGAGATGCCACTGCCGTCGCCCGCGCTGTCGCCGACGTCGGCGGCCACCACCAGCGGGTTCGTCGAGACGACGCTGGCGTACTCGATGCCCTGGGCCATCTTGTACTCGGAGATCACCTTGCCCGACTTGGGGTCGATGGTCTGGATGTGCAGCTGGCGGTTGTCGTACTGACCGCACTTGCGCACGGCCACCAGCTTGTCGCCGCCGCCGTACCCGGCGTCGTAGCAGGTGTCGGTCGGCTTCGGCTGCCAGAGCACCTTGCCGGAGTCGATGTCGAAGGCGGCGCCGCCATTGGTGCTGCCGACCGCGACGGTCCGCTGGGCGACCGTCACATTGTCGAAGTTGATGGGGTAGTCACCGGAGTCGGCCGTCTTCGTCCACAGCTTCTTGCCCGCGTCGAGGTCGATGGCCGCGACCTGGCTGCAGCCCGCGGAGGAGCTCTTCGCGGGCATCTTCGGCTGGAAGGTGATCGCCGTCAGATTGTCCGAGGTGACGTGGGTGGTCGCGTTGCACACGGGGCCGGGCAGGTCGATCGTCCACAGCTTGCTGCCGCTGTCGGGGTCGTAGCCGACGATCTGGGCGATGCCGCTCTTGGCGTACACCTTGTCGGTGAGCCAGGAGCCGGTGGTGACGACCGTGTCGTCCGCCTTGGGCAGCGGGACCTTGAAGCTGATCGCGGAGGCGAGGTCCGAGGGCACCTTCTCCTTGCCGCCCGAGGTCGTGCCCCCGCTGCCGCCCTTCTCGTCCTTGCCGCCGGTGCTGCCGCCGGAGCTCGCGGTGTCGTGCTTCTTGCCGTCGTCGCCGGACGACTTCGCGTACCAGATGCCGCCGCCGACGATCAGGGCGATCACGACGAGGGCCGAGACGATGATGACGAGCGAGGAGTTGACCTTCCGCCCGCCCCCGCCCGGCGCCCCGGGCTGCGGCTGGAGCGGCATGGTGGGCTGGCCCGGGTAGCCGTAACCGGGCTGCTGTCCATAGCCCGGCTGCTGCCCGTAACCGGGCTGCTGGCCGTACGCGTTGGGCTGGGTGTACGGGTTCGGCGGCTGGGCGGGGTAGCCGTAGCCCGGGGGCGTCTGGGGGGCGCCCTGCGGGGCCTGGGGGTATCCGTAGCCGGGCGGCGGCGGAGGCGGCGTCTGCGGGGCCTGCTGCGGATAGCCGTAGCCCGGCTCCGGCGCCTTCTGGAGACCCGGCGGGGTCGGCGGAGTGGCAGGCGGGGCCTGCGGCGTGGCCGGTGGGGTCTGTGGAGTGGCCGGCGGCGGCGTGGGCGTCGCGGGCGGCTGGTCCTGGGGCGGGCCGAAACCGCCCTGCTGCGGGGGCTGGTTGGGCGGCGGAGGCGGCGGCTGGGTCATGACAGGTGTACCTCGGAAGGACGGGGACGGAGGAGAAGCGGGGTGCGGACCGGGCTCACTTGCCGAAGGCAAGCATCAGCTTCTCCTTCGTGTCGTCGTTGCCGTTGAGCCGGGTGGACGAGATGTAGAAGCGTCCGTCGGCCCATTCGATCGCACCGTCGAAGAAGCCGTCCTCGATCTCCGCGGTGCCCTGCGGGTTCTGCAGCAGCTTCGTCGTGGTGTGGGCGGAGCCGGTCGTGGGGATCGACACGACCTGGCCGCCCGCGTCGTACGACGGGTGGACGTAGGCCACGAGTTGGCCGCCCTCCACCTTGACGGGCGTCATCGACTCGTCCGCCGGGGACTTCACGCGCCACGCGGCCTTGCCGGTGGCCAGGCTGATCGCGACGATCTCGTTGGCGCCGCTGGTGGAGTCGGTGGGCAGATAGAGGGTGTTCGCGTCGGCGGCGACGCCCTGGCAGCCCTGGAGGTCGCGTTCGAGGATCGCCCAGCCGCACTGCGGGGCGAACTTCTCGTCGACCTTGACCTCGGAGCGGAACTTGCCGTTGCCGGTGAAGGTGGAGATGTTCCAGGCCTTCTTGTCCTCGTTGGTCAGATAGACCACGAGCGGGTCGACGGAGTAGGTCCGCGCGACCGTCCAGCCCTTCTTCACCGGCTGGGTCCAACGGACCTTGCCGGTGGCCGGGTCGAGCTCCTGGATCTCGTCGTGCTCGTTGCTGCCCGTGGCGTCGCAGGAGGCCACGGAGATCAGACGGTTCGTGCCGCCCGCGAACGCGGTCGGGAAGCAGTCGGTGCCGTACCTCTTCTTGTCGAACAGCTTCTTGCCGCTGGCGAGGTCGTACGCCGTGCCCGACTGCGAGCGGCCCACCATCAGCGTCTTGCCGGCGATGGTCAGCTCCAGGCTGAGCGTGCTGTCGAACAGCGCGCCGTCGGCGACCGTGCCGCTCCAGCCCTTCTTGCCGGTGTCGAGGTCGATCTGCTGGAGCTGGTTGCACTTGGCGCGGTCGCTGGTGCCGCTCATGTACGCCACGACGACCTTGTTGTCGGCCGACTTCACCGGGGTGACCGCGCAGATCTTCTGCGCGAAGGTGATCGGGGACCAGGCCGGGGCGCCATTGCCGACGCGGTAGCCGAAGACCTGCTTGTACGCCGCCTTCACCGCCGTGCTGCCGGTGATCCACATACCGGGTGCGTCGGCGCCGGAACCGGGCGCGTCCGGAGCCGTCTTGTACCAGAGCACCCTGGCCTCGCCGGGTTTGCGGCCCTCGTTGAGGTTGTCCGGGTCCGAGCCGCCGTCGCCGCTGCCGTCACCGGGGTTGACCGGGTCGGCGGAGCCGGTGGACTTGGAGTCGTCGCTCTGCTGGGCGACCGGCTTCTTCTTGCCGCCGTCGTCGCCACTGGCCACGTAGAAGCCCACGCCGACGACGAGCAGCGCCGCCACCGCGGCCGCGGTGATCACGGCGGGCTTCCCCTTGAAGGGGTTCTTCGAGCCGCCGGGCGGCGGGGTGCCGGGCGCGCCGGGGAACTGCGGCTGCTGCGGGTAGCCGTAACCGGGCTGCTGTCCGTACGGCCCCGGCTGCTGCGGCTGCCCGTATGCGCCGGGGGCGCCATAGGGACCGGGCTGCCCGTACGGGCCGGGCTGCTGCGGGTAGCCGTAGCCCGGCTGCGGCTGCTGGGGCGGCTGGGCCGGCGGAGGCGGGGCCGCCGGAGTGCCCTGGGGGGCGCCGAAACCTCCCTGCGCGGGCGGCGTCTGTGCTGGTGGCGTCTGCGGGGGCCCGAAGCCGCCGCCCTGTGGTGGCTGGTCCTGCGGTGCTCCGAAACCACCCTGCTGCGGCGGCTGGTTGGGCGGCTGAGTCATCAGCGCTCTCCCCCTCGTTCACTGATTTTTAGCCACGCCCTGAGGTTCGTGTCGGACCCAAGGTCGTACTCAGAAAGTTCTCAGACGGCTCTTTCTATCACCCGGTACAGACAGCACACGGGGCCGTGCCCACCCCTGTTCCCAAGGGAGGACCGGCCCGTGATGCCGTCGTTATGCGCCTTCACGCCCCCTTCACGCAGCGCACGCGCCCCCTGCGCGCGAGGGATGACGAGAGAGAGGAAAGGTCAGGCGTCCTCCGCCAGTTCCAGCCACCGCAGCTCCAGCTCCTCCCGCTCGCCCGCCAAGTCCCGCAGCTGCGCGTCGAGTTCGGCGACCTTCGTGAAGTCAGTGGCATTCTCGGCGATTTGCGCGTGCAGCTTGGTCTCCTGCTCGGAGATCTTGTCCAGCCGGCGCTCGATCTTCTGGAGTTCCTTCTTGGCGGCGCGCTGGTCGGCGGCGCTCTTCTCCGGGGCGGCGGCCCTGGGCGCCGCGGCGGCGGCCGAGGCGGCGACCGCCTCCTCCATCCGCCGCCGCCGCTCCAGGTACTCGTCGATGCCGCGCGGCAGCATCCGCAGGGTGGCGTCGCCGAGGAGGGCGAACACCCGGTCGGTGGTGCGCTCGACGAAGAACCGGTCGTGGGAGATGACGATCATCGAGCCGGGCCAGCCGTCGAGGACGTCCT
The DNA here is from genome assembly GCF_055558775.1 of Streptomyces sp. NPDC025638. Taxonomy (NCBI): domain Bacteria; kingdom Bacillati; phylum Actinomycetota; class Actinomycetes; order Kitasatosporales; family Streptomycetaceae; genus Streptomyces; species Streptomyces sp. NPDC025638. The sequence goes on from NZ_JBVHLX010000013.1 coordinate 152,676, forward strand.
CCAGCTGGGTGAGGGTCTCGATGTCGAGGTCGTTGGTGGGCTCGTCGAGGAAGAGGACGTTCGGCTCGTCCATCAGCAGCCGCAGCAGTTGCAGGCGGCGCCGCTCACCGCCGGACAGGTCCCCCACCGGCGTCCACTGCTTCTCCTTGTTGAAGCCGAACGTCTCGCACAGCTGTCCCGCCGTCATCTCGCGGCCCTTGCCGAGATCGACGCGCTCACGCACCTGCTGCACCGCCTCCAGGACCCGCCAGTTCGGGTTCAGCTCGGCGACCTCCTGGGACAGATAGGCGAGCTTGACGGTCTTGCCGACGGTGACCCGGCCGCCCGCGGGCTGCGCCTCCCCCTGGGTGCGGGCCGCGTCGGCCATGGCGCGCAGCAGCGAGGTCTTGCCGGCGCCGTTGACGCCGACCAGGCCGATGCGGTCGCCGGGGCCGAGCTGCCAGGTGACGTGCTTGAGCAGCACCTTGGGCCCGGCCTGGACGCTCACGTCCTCCAGGTCGAAGACGGTCTTGCCGAGCCGCGAGGAGGCGAACTTCATCAGCTCGCTGCTGTCGCGCGGCGGCGGCACGTCCTTGATCAGCTCGTTGGCGGCCTCGACGCGGAAGCGCGGCTTGGAGGTACGGGCGGGCGCGCCGCGGCGCAGCCAGGCCAGCTCCTTCCTGACGAGGTTCTGCCGCTTGGTCTCCTCGGTGGCGGCGATGCGCTCGCGCTCGGCGCGGGCGAAGACGTAGTCGGAGTAGCCGCCCTCGTACTCGTACACGTCACCGCGCTGGACGTCCCACATGCGGGTGGACACCTGGTCGAGGAACCACCGGTCGTGCGTCACGCACACGAGCGCCGAGCGCCGGTTCTGCAGATGCCGGGCCAGCCAGGAGATGCCCTCGACGTCGAGGTGGTTGGTGGGCTCGTCGAGGACGAGCAGGTCCTGCTCCTCGATGAGCAGCTTGGCGAGCGCGATCCGCCGCCGCTCGCCACCGGACAGCGGGCCGATGACGGTGTCCAGCCCCTTCGGGAAGCCGGGCAGGTCGAGCCCGCCGAACAGCCCGGTGAGTACGTCCCTGACCTTGGCGTTTCCGGCCCACTCATGGTCGGCCATGTCACCGATGACCTCGTGGCGGACGGTGGCGGCCGGGTCGAGGGAGTCGTGCTGGGTAAGCACGCCGAGCCGCAGCCCGCCGGACTGCGTGACCCTTCCGGTGTCGGGCTCCTCCAGCTTGGCCAGCATCCGGATGAGGGTGGTCTTTCCGTCGCCGTTGCGTCCGACGACCCCGATCCGGTCCCCTTCCGACACGCCGAGCGAGACACCGTCCAGCAGGGCACGGGTGCCGTACACCTTGCTGACGTTCTCGACATTGACCAGGTTGACGGCCATTTCACTCCTGCGCAGGGGGGTCGGTCAGCCTTCTAGCCTAGGGCCTGCGGGGTGGGGGCGGGGCGCGAGGGGGCGGTCACTCTTTGTGATGACGTGATCGGGATCGGCGGCTACTGTGGAGGACGGGCGCCAGGATCTTGTCCATGGGAGGAACCATGACAGCCCAGCCTGCCGAACAGTCCGGATGGCGTATGCCTCCATTGGACGGCTACACCATCGATGACTTGCTGACATTGCCGGATCTCCCGCCGCACACCGAGCTGATCGACGGGAGCCTGGTCCTCGTGAGTCCGCAGCGCTACTTTCACTTCGCCGCGATCGACCTGCTGGTCAGCGGCCTGCGCCGCACTGCGCCTCCCGATTTGAAGGTCGCCCGCGAAATGACCGTAGTACTGGACCGGCGCAACGGTCCCGAGCCGGACATCTCGGTGATCAGGGCCGCCGCCAAGACGGGGCCGGAACAGACGTACTTCAAGGGGCAGGACGTCGTACTCGCCGTCGAGGTCGTCTCCCCGGAATCCGAAGCCCGCGATCGGCTCACCAAGACACACAAGTACGCAGAGGCGGGCATCCGGTACTACTGGCTGGTGGAGATGGCCGGGCCGGAGAAGCATCCGGCGGTCGAGGTCTTCGAGCTGTCGGAGAACACGGGCACGGGCATGTACCGGCCGATTGGTACGTACCGCGACCGCGTCAAGGTCGACAGGCCCTACCCCATCGACATCGACCTGACCGCCATCGACGAGCTCTGAGCGGAACCCGCCCTCAGAGCACCGACGCCCCCGCCGCAGGCCCCGCAGCCACCCGTACCGACCTGCACGTCCCTGACGTCCGCAGCGCCTGCGCGACCTTCTCCACCGACTCGGCATCGCGCGTGAGGAACGCGGTCGTCGGCCCCGAGCCGGAGACCAGCGCGGCAAGCGCACCGGCCCCGCGTCCTGCCTCCAGCGTGTCGGCCAGCTCCGGGAAGAGGGAGAGCGCGGCCGGCTGGAGGTCGTTGGAGACGGCCGCCGCCAGCGCCTCGGGGTCGCCCTTCGCCAGTGCTTCCAGCAGCTCCGGCGAGGCGACCGGCTCCGGGATGTCCCGGCCCTCCGCCAGCCGGTCGAACTCACGGAACACCGCCGGGGTCGACAGCCCGCGGTCCGCCATCGCGAACACCCAGTGGAAGGTCCCGCCGACGTCGAGGGCCGTCAGTTGCTCCCCGCGCCCGGTGCCCAGCGCCGCCCCGCCCACCAGACCGAAGGGCACGTCGCTGCCCAACTCGGCGCAGATGGCGAGGAGTTCGGCGCGGGAGGCACCCGACCCCCACAGCGCGTTGCAGGAGAGCAGCGCGCCCGCGCCGTCCGCGCTGCCGCCCGCCATGCCGCCGGCGACCGGGATGTCCTTGGTGATGTGGATGTGCACGGCCGGGTCGATGCCACGGCGCCCGGCGAGCGCGATCGCCGCGCGCGCCGCGAGGTTGGTGCGGTCCAGGGGGACCTGGTCCGCGTCCGGTCCCTCGCAGGTGACGCGCAGCTCTTGTGCCGGGGTGACTGTGACCTCGTCGTACAGGCCGACGGCGAGGAAGACGTTGGCGAGGTCGTGGAACCCGTCCGGCCGGGCAGCGCCCACGGCGAGCTGGACGTTGACCTTGGCCGGAACCCTGACCGTGACGCTCACTTGCCCGTCCCCTCGTACGCGTCCTTGTGCTCGGCGATCCGCGCGAACTCCTCGACCGTCAGCGACTCCCCGCGCGCCTGCGGCGAGATGCCGGCGGCGACGAGGGCGGCCTCGGCGGCCGCGGCGGAACCCGCCCAGCCGGCGAGCGCGGCCCGCAGGGTCTTGCGCCGTTGTGCGAACGCCGCGTCGACGACCGCGAAGACCTCGCGCTTGGAGGCGGTCGTCTTGATCGGCTCTGTCCGCCGGACGAGGGAGACGAGCCCGCTGTCGACGTTCGGCGCGGGCCAGAAGACATTGCGGCCGATGGCCCCGGCCCGCTTCACCTCGGCGTACCAGTTGGCCTTGACGGAGGGCACGCCGTACACCTTCGAGCCGGGCCCGGCGGCGAGCCGGTCGGCGACCTCGGACTGCACCATCACCAGCGTCCGCTCGATGCCGGGGAAGGTGTCGAGCATGTGCAGCAGCACCGGAACGGCCACGTTGTAGGGCAAGTTCGCGACGAGGGCCGTGGGGGCGGGGCCGGGCAGCTCGGCGACGTGCATCGCGTCGGAGTGGACCAGCGCGAACCGGTCCGCGCGCTCCGGCATGCGCGCCGCGATCGTCGAGGGCAGCGCGCCGGCCAGGACGTCGTCGATCTCGACGGCGGTGACGTGGTCGGCGACCTCCAGCAGCGCGAGGGTGAGGGAGCCGAGCCCCGGGCCGACCTCGACGACCACGTCGTCGGGGCGGACCTCGGCGGTGCGGACGATCCGGCGGACGGTGTTCGCGTCGATCACGAAGTTCTGGCCGCGCTGCTTGGTGGGACGCACGCCCAGCGCTGCCGCGAGCTCACGGATGTCGGCGGGGCCGAGGAGGGCGTCTGGGGTGGGGCTGCTCACGGGACAAGGGTACGGGGGTGCGGCCGCCGGGATCACCAGGGTGCCCCGGGCCACGGCCAGGGGGTGTCGTTCGGATCAGGTCGGCCGTGACGCGGACTGGCCGACCCCGAGCGGGGTCATGGGGGTTCCCCCTGTTCGAAGAGCTTGGGGGAGTGCGTGCCAGACCCCGCGACACCGGGATGGTCCGAACGACACCCCCTAGCCGTGCAGCCGGGAGCCGCAGTGCGGCCAGGGGCTGGTGCCCCGCTGCACGTACAGCTTCTTCGCCCGGAACGTCTGCTCGTCCTCCGACGCGTCCTGCGGGCGCCCCTTGCCGCCGAGGCTGTGCCAGGTGCGGGAGTCGAACTGGTAGAGGCCGCCGTAGGTCCCCGACGGGTCCACCGCGTGCGGCCGGCCGCCGGACTCGCAGTCCGCGAGGCCGTCCCAGTCCAGGTCGTCGGCGTCCTGCACGGACGGCGGATGCGGCCTCGAACCCACCTTCACGACCTGGGTGCGCGGCTCCCGCACGACCTCGGACTGCTCCAGGCGCGGCTTCTGCCGGACCCCGTTGACGGTCCGCACGAGGTAGGCGACCCGCCGCAGCCCCGGCTGCCCGGCCCGCTCGACGACCTCCGTGCCCCGGAACAGCGCGGGGTCGGCGGTTCGCGTCACGTCGAACGGGATCGCCTCCTCCCGGACCTCCTGGGTGCCGCTCACCCGCAGCACGGTCACCGTCTGCCCGTCCCGCGGGAAGCTCTCGGGCGGGACGGACGTGGTGTCCTCGCCGTGCAGGGTGACCCCGGCCTCCTCGACGGCCTCGCGGACGGTCGCCGCGTTGGTGCGGATGACGCGGGCCCGGCCGTCCGCCATGATCGTGACGGCGCGCTCGGTGCGTACGTCGAGCGTGAGCCCGGCGCGTCCGATGGGCCGGGAGCGCGAGGCCGAGAGGTAGGCGCCCTCGGCACGCACGCCCAGCTGGGCGAGCACCTCGTCCACCGTGCGCGCCGTCGTCCACACCTCGCGCCGCTGACCGTCCAGGGTGAGCCGCAGGGGGCGCCCGTAGTGCACCTCGACCTCGTCGCCGCTGGTGAGCGCCGTGCCGGGAGCGGGCACGACCAGGTCGTACGCCCCGACGCGCACGCCCTCCCGGGCGAGCAGTTCGGTCACGTCGTCGGCGAAGGTGTGCAGCGTGCGCGGCTTCCCGTCGACGGTGAGCTCGACCGCCTTGTCCTTGGCGACGAACGCGGTGGTGCCGCCGGCGAGGAACGCGACGACCAACGCCTGCGGCACCAGTCGGCGCACGGTGGACTCCGACCGTGCGGCGGAGCGTGCCCGGCGCCGCCGCGCGGCTCGCCCGTGCGTCTGGCGGGGCAGCACCTGCCGGTCGTAGGAGGGCCGGTAGGTGTCCTCGTACGGAGGGGCCTCGTACATCCCGTAGGGCAGGGTCTCCGCGGTGTGCACCAAGGGGTCGGGGCCGTACGTCTCGTACTGCGACTTGCTCACGCACGCTCCAGGGAGCCAGAGGGGTCCGGATCGGGCCCCCAGAACCTAGCGGAGCGGGCGTCGCTCTCCAAAGTCGCGCGATTACGGACTGTTGCCCACCGAACGTGCGATCAGTAGCCGAAGGCGCGGGCCGCGTTCGCCCCCAGGGCGGTCGCCAGCGCGTCTTCGTCGATGCCGCGCACGGCGGCCATCGCGCGCACGGTGACCGGAACGAGATAGGGGGCGTTGGGCCGTCCGCGGTAGGGCGCCGGGGTCAGGAAGGGCGCGTCGGTCTCCACGAGGACCAGTTCCAGCGGGGCGACGACGAGGGCGTCGCGCAGGTTCTGGGCGTTCTTGAAGGTGACGTTCCCGGCGAAGGACATGTAGTAGCCCTCGCGTGCGCACACCTCGGCCATCTCGGCGTCGCCCGAGTAGCAGTGGAAGACGGTGCGCTCGGGGGCGCCCTCCTCCTTGAGGACGCGCAGGACGTCGGCGTGGGCGTCGCGGTCGTGGATGACCAGTGCCTTGCCGTGCCGCTTGGCGATCTCGATGTGGGCGCGGAAGGACCGCTCCTGGGCCGCCTTGCCCTCGGGCCCGGTGCGGAAGTGGTCCAGGCCCGTCTCGCCGACGCCCTTGACCTGGGGCAGAGCGGCCAGCCGGTCGATCTCGGCGAGCGCCTCGTCCAGCGCCGCGTCGCCGCCCGGCTCGCGTGCGCCCTGCCGCGACCAGCCGTCGGGGTCGCCGTGGACGATGCGCGGGGCCTCGTTGGGGTGCAGGGCGACGGTCGCGTGGACGCTGTCGTACGCCGCCGCCGTCCGGGCGGCCCACTGCGAGCCCTTGATGTCGCAGCCGACCTGGATGACCGTCGTCACTCCCACCGACGCGGCCTTGGCAAGGCCTTCCTCGACGGTGCCGGACTGCATGTCGAGGTGGGTGTGGGAGTCGGCGACGGGCACCCGGAGGGGCTCCGGGAGCGGCGGCGCCGCGTTCTTGTCGGCGTTCGAAGGCATGCCCCGATCCTACGAAAGGGGCATGCCCCGTCGGCCGGGCGAGGGGTTCAGCTCGCCCTGCGCTGGAACGGATGCAGGAGATCGGACAGATGCCAGTGGTGCTGCTCCTCGGCCTGCGCGGGCGTCTCGGCCTCGGCCTCGGGCGGCGTCCCGTGCGGGTGCCGCTGCGCCGCGCTGCGCACCGACGAGACCTGCCCCGGCCGCATGATCCGTACGACGTGGCCGTCGCAGTTCTGGCAGCTGGGCCGGCTCAGCGGGGACGGAACGACCGTGCCGTTCGCCACGTACGTGACGAACTCGTGGCCATCGGCGTCCGTGTGGTGCTCTATCGCGTACGACTGCTCCCAGCCGTGCCCGCATCGCATGCAGGCGAAGGAATACGACTCGTGAACGACTGCGCTCGCCGTACCGCGGAGGCCGGTCTGCCCTGCGATCTCACTCATGCCAGCTCCTCGGGTCCGCTGGACAAAGGGACGGGTGCGTCCCTTCGACCAAGTGGACGCCTTCACCGACGCGAACGCACCCGGCCTGTCGAGTGTTGGAGGCGATTTGGACTTTCCTTGCCATACCGGCCCCGGGTACCGGGTGCGGGCTTTGCCTTCCGCAACTGCCCTTTGCCCACCCATGGGGCGCGCGCTCATGGGAGAAGCAGCCTGCTCAGAGGGGATGTGAGCCCGACGTGAGCCCCCTCACGACGGCGGCGCGTTCTTCGCCGCGACCACCGCGTCGAACACCTCCCGCTTGGGCAGTCCCGCCTCCGCGGCCACCGCGGCGATCGCCTCCTTGCGCCGCTCCCCCGCCTCCTCACGCACCCGCACCCGGCGCACCAGTTCCTCGGCGTCGAGCTCCTCGGGGCCGCGCTCGGGGGCGCCCTCGACGACGACGGTGATCTCGCCGCGCACACCCTCCGCGGCCCAGGCGGCCAGCTCGGCGAGCGGTCCGCGCCGTACCTCCTCGTACGTCTTGGTCAGCTCCCGGCACACCGCGGCGCGCCGCTCGGCGCCGAACACCTCGGTCATCGCGGCGAGGGTGTCGTCGAGGCGGTGCGGGGCCTCGAAGTAGACGAGGGTGCGGCGCTCCTGGGCGACCTCGCGCAGCCGGGAGAGCCGTTCGCCCGCCTTGCGCGGCAGGAACCCCTCGAAGCAGAACCGGTCGACGGGCAGCCCGGACAGCGCGAGGGCGGTGAGCACGGCGGACGGTCCGGGCACCGCGGTGACGTGGATGTCCTTCTCGACGGCCGCGGCGACCAGGCGGTAGCCGGGGTCGGAGACCGACGGCATGCCGGCGTCCGTGACGAGGAGCACACGCGCCCCGCCGAGCAGTTCCTCGACCAGCTCGGGCGTGCGGGCCGACTCGTTGCCCTCGAAGTAGGACACCACGCGGCCCTTGGGCGTCACGCCCAGCGCCTGGGTGAGCCGGCGCAGCCGCCGGGTGTCCTCGGCGGCGACGACGTCCGCGCCGGCGAGCTCCTGAGCGAGCCGGGGCGGCGCGTCCGCGATGTCGCCGATGGGGGTGCCCGCCAAAACAAGGGTTCCAGTCACGCTCCCCATCCTCCCAGGGCCCTGGGAGGCGCAACGCACACCAACCGGTGAGGCGCATGCGCGGGACTCACACAGAACGTTTCCCTACGATGGCGCGGTGACCAGTACCGCGTCCTCCACGGACACCCGGCAGGGCCAGGCACCGCACGACCAGCGGCCGTCGTGGCAGCAGCGGCTGCGCCGTTTCGGCTACACGGCGGGGCACAGAAGCGACGGCGATGTCCTCGACCGGCTGGTGCCGCCGTACGCGGCGCCCAGCCCGCGGCTGTGGCTGGTGCTGGGCGTGCCGCGGACGCCGGCCGAGCGGATCGGCCGCTGGTCGGGCTGGGGCGGTCCGCTGCTGGTGACGCTGATGGCGGGCCTGATGCGGTTCTGGCACCTGGGCAGCCCGAAGGCGGTGATATTCGACGAGACGTACTACGCCAAGGACGCCTGGGCGCTCGTCCACCGCGGCTTCGAGGTCAACTGGGACAAGAACGCCAACGATCTGATCCTGCAGAAGGCGGGGCACGTCGGCATCCCGTCGGACGCGGCGTACGTGGTGCACCCGCCGGTCGGCAAGTACGTCATCGGACTCGGCGAGCTGCTCTTCGGGTTCGACCCGTTCGGCTGGCGGTTCATGACGGCGCTGCTGGGCACGCTGAGCGTGCTGCTGCTGTGCCGGATCGGGCGCCGTGTCTTCCGCTCGACGTTCCTCGGCTGTCTGGCCGGCGCGCTGATGGCGGTGGACGGGCTGCACTTCGTGATGAGCCGTACCTCGCTGCTCGACGGTGTGCTGATGTTCTTCGTGCTCGCGGCCTTCGGCTGCCTCGTCATCGACCGGGACAAGTCGCGGGAGAAACTCGCGGCCGCGCTGCCCATGGACGCGGACGGCCGGGTCCGCCCGGACCCGCACGTCGGTGACAGTCTCCGTCTGGGGTGGCGGCCCTGGCGCTGGGCGGCGGGCCTGCTGCTCGGCCTGGCCATCGGCACGAAGTGGAACGGCCTCTACATCCTGGCCGCGTTCTGTGTGATGGCGCTGCTGTGGGACGTCGGCGCCCGCAAGGTGGCCGGTGCCTGGCACCCGTACGTGGCGGTCCTCAAGCACGACACGGGCATCACGTTCCTGGCCACGGTCCCGGTGGCCGTCGCCGTGTACCTGTTCTCCTGGATCGGCTGGATCCTCTCCCCGACCGACGGCACCGGCGGCTACTTCCGCAACTGGGCGGCCACCGACGGCAAGGGCGGCAGCTGGACCTTCCTGCCCGACTGGCTGCGCAGCCTGTGGCACTACGAGCACGAGGTGTACGAGTTCCACGTCGGCCTGTCGTCCCCGCACACGTACCAGTCGAACCCGTGGAGCTGGATCGTGCTGGGCCGCCCGGTCTCGTACTTCTACGAGTCCCCCTCGCCCGGCGCGGACGGCTGCCCGGCGGACGCGGGCCAGAAGTGCGCCCGTGAGGTCCTCGCCATCGGCACGCCGGTGCTGTGGTGGGCGGCCTGCTTCGCGATCCTCTTCGTCCTGTGGCGCTGGGCCTTCCGCCGCGACTGGCGCGCGGGCGCCATCGCCTGTGGCATCGCGGCCGGTTACCTCCCCTGGTTCATGTACCAGGAGCGCACGATCTTCCTCTTCTACGCGGTCGTGTTCGTCCCGTTCCTGTGCCTGGCGGTGGCCATGCTGATCGGCGCGATCATCGGCCCTCCCGGCTCCACGGACACCCGCCGCGTGATCGGCTCGGCGGGCGCGGGCGTCCTGGTCCTGCTGATCGCCTGGAACTTCATCTACTTCTGGCCGCTTTACACCGGCACAGCCCTCCCCATCGACTCCTGGCGTTCACGTATGTGGCTGGATACCTGGGTCTGAGTCACGCTTCTGATCTCCGTTCGGACAACATCCGAAAACAATCCTCACAGTTCCCTCTTGTGCCACCTACAGTTCGAGGACTGAAACGGGGGACGGGGGAGGGGACTTCGGCATGCGCAAGGGGGTCAAGGTCACCATCGTGGGCGGAGTGTTCGCCGCGCTGGTGGGTGGGGCCGGGTACGGGGCGTACAACGTTCTGTCCGCGCTCGGCGGGGACGGAACAGCGGGCGGGGGCTCGGCGTCGGTGAGGACCGGGCCGCCCAGTGGTGACGAGGTGCGGGACACCACGCGGAAGTTCTTCGCGGCCTGGGAGAAGGGGCAGGCGGCGACGGCCGCGTCGTTCACGAACAACGCCGAGGCCGCGGGTGTGCTGCTGACGGCCTACGGCGAGGACGCGCACATCACCAAGGTGAGCATCACGCCCGGGAGGGCGACCGGCGCGACCGTGCCCTTCACGGTCCGGGCGACGGTGTCGTACGACGGGAAGTCCAAGCCGCTCGACTACAAGAGCGAGTTGACCGTGGTGCGCGGCGAGACGACGCACCGGGCGCTCGTCGACTGGCAGCCGTCCGTCGTCCATCCACGGCTGCAGACGGGCGACACGCTGGTCACCGGCGATTCGGCGAGCCCGGCCATCGAGGCCGTGGACCGCGACGGCAAGGTCCTGACGAAGGAGAAGTACCCGTCCCTGGGTCCGATCCTGGACGAGCTGCGCAGCCGCTACGGCGAGAAGGCGGGCGGCACACCCGGCGTCGAGCTGGCCATCCGGCACCAGGCCGAGGGGGCCGCCGACACGACCCTGCTGACCCTGGCCAAGGGCAGGGCGGGCCGGCTGCCGACGACACTGAGCGCGAGCGCGCAGGCGGCGGCCGAGAAGGCGGTGACGAAGTACGCCGAGTCCTCGGTGGTGGCCGTGAAGCCCAGCACCGGTGAGGTGCTGGCGGTCGCCAACCACCGTGACGACGGGTTCAACGCGGCGTTCCTCGGCACGCTGGCGCCCGGCTCCACGATGAAGATCGTCAGCGCGGCGACGCTCATCGACAACGGGATCACGAAGGCGACCGGACCGGCGCCCTGCCCGCCGACCGCCACCTGGCAGAGCCAGACCTTCAGCAACCTCAAGGGCCTGGCCCCGGACGAGCACGCCACGCTCTCCGACAGCTTCGCCCGCTCCTGCAACACCGCGTTCGTGAAGTACGCGGACGAGGTGAAGGTCGACTCCCTCACCAAGGAGGCCGAGGAGCGCTTCGGGCTCGGGCAGGGCAACTGGAAGGTCGGCATACCCTCCTTCGAAGGCCGTGTCCCCGCCTCCGGCGGCCCGGACACGGCGGCCAACATGATCGGCCAGGGCCAGGTGCAGCTGAGCCCGCTGAACCTGGCCTCGGTGACGGCGACCGCGATGACGGGCACCTTCCGGCAGCCGGTGATCGTGTCGCAGAAGCTGGACGGCCGCGATCTGGCCACCGCCCGGGGCCTCACGGCCGGCACGGTCCAGCAGCTGCGCTCGATGATGAACCGCACCGCGGTCAGCGGCACCGCGGCCGGTGTGATGCGCGGCCTGAGCGGCAGCATCGGCGCGAAGACCGGCTCCGCGGAGGTCGACGGGCAGGCGAAGTCCAACAGCTGGTTCACCGGTTACCGCAATGACATCGCGGCCGCGGCCATGACCCAGGACGGCGGCCACGGCATCGACGCGGCCGGGCCGATTGTCGCAGCTGTGCTACGGACGGGAGGCTGAAGTCACCCGTACAGGAAGGGACTCTAGGGTGGGTGCTGTCGTTGAGGAGTGTGAGGGCTACGAGGGCGTCGGGGACCCTGGGGAATTCGCGGAGGAACTGAGGCAGTGGGCAAGAGAAGGCGCGTCGTCGAGCGACGGAGTACCAGACCCGCGGTCGTCGGCGGAATGATCGCCGCGGTCGTCGGCGGCGCGGGCCTCGGCGTCTATCTGCTCTACGGCGGCGCGGCGGCCGAGGGGCAGGCCGGCGCCACCGGCGACCACAAAACGGTCAAGACCGGCCCGCTGTCCGCGACCGAGGTGCAAACCACCGCCGAGCGCTTCCTCACGGCCTGGCAGCAGGGCAGGGTGAACCTGGCCGCGGCCGCCACGGACGACTCCGCTGCCGCCACCACCCAACTCACCGGCTACACCAAGGACGCCCGCATCAAGGACGTCACGCTCACCGCGGGCACCCGCACCGGCGCCAAGGTCCCCTTCTCCGTCAAGGGCACGGTCACCTACAAGGGCATCAGCAAGCCGCTGGCCTACGACAGCTCGCTCACCGTCGTGCGCCGCGCCCGCGACGGGAAGCCGCTGGTCGACTGGCACGCCTCCGTCGTCCACCCGGACCTGAAGGACGGCGACAAGCTGGTCACCGGCGAGTCCGGCACCCCGCCCATCAAGGCGCTGGACCGCGACGGAGGAGAGCTGACCGCCGCGAAGTACCCCTCCCTGGGGACGGTGCTCGACGGGCTGCGCGAGAAGTTCGGCAAGACGGCGGGCGGCAAGGCGGGCCTCGAACTGCGCGTGGCGCGCGGCAAGGTGTCCACGGCGCACAAGCTCTCCGACAAGACGCTCGTGGAACTCAGCAAGGGCACCCCGGGCACGGTGCGGACGACGCTGAGCCCGGCCCTCCAGGCGGCCGCCGAGAAGCAGGTCAGCAAGCAGAAGCGGGCCTCGGTCGTGGTCATGCGCCCGTCGACCGGGGAGATCCTCGCGGTGGCCAACACCAGCCACGGCTTCAACACGGCCTTCCAGGGCTCGCTGGCCCCCGGCTCCACGATGAAGGTCATCACCTCGTCGCTGCTGATCGACAAGCATCTGGCGTCCGTGGACAAGGAGCACCCCTGTCCCAAGACGGTGAAGTACGGCGGCTGGACCTTCCACAACGACGACGACTTCGAGATCAAGGGCGGCACGTTCAAGGCGAGCTTCGCGCGCTCCTGCAACACGGCCTTCATCAGCCAGGCGAAGAAGCTGGGCAACGCGGACCTGACGAACCAGGCCCAGCAGGTCTTCGGTCTGTCCATGAACAACTGGGCGATCGGCGTCCCGACCTTCGACGGCTCGGTGCCGGTGCAGTCGGCGGCCCAGATGGCGGCCTCGCTGATCGGGCAGGGCGGGGTGCGGATGAACCCGCTGAACATGGCGTCGGTCGCCTCGACGATCAGGGCGGGCGTCTTCCGCCAGCCCTATCTGGTCTCCCCGAGCGTGGACCGCCGCAAGACGGCCACCGCCACCCGCACCCTGTCCGCAGGAACGCTCTCCCAACTGCGCGAACTGATGCGGTACACGGCCGCGTACGGCACGGCGGCCCAGGCGATGTCCGGGCTCGGCCCCGACTACGGCGCGAAGACGGGCTCGGCGGAGGTCGACGGCCAGAAGAAGCCCAACGGATGGTTCACCGCGTACCGCGGCGACCTCGCGGCCGCGGGTGTGGTCCAGGCCGGCGGGCACGGAGGCGACACGGCGGGACCGATCGTGGCGGCGCTGCTGAAGATGGGGAGCTGAGCCCCGACGGGCGGCCGGACCTCAACGGCCGGGTGGCCGGACCCTCAATGGGCCACGGGCTCGGCGGCCATGTACGTCCGCCGCAGGAACCGCAGCAGGGTCTTCGACTCGAACTGCACCACCTCGACCCCGCCCGGTGAGTGGAACTCCACCACGGCCTGGACCCGGCCGCACGGCCACACCCGTACGTCCCCGCTCTCGACCGGCGCCCGCAGCCCCTGTTCCAGCAGCGATCTGGAGAACGTCCACTCGTGCGGCCCGGGAAGTCCGACCCGCACCGCCCGGGGGTCCGCATCGGGGTCGTAGCGCAGGATGACCGGGACCGCCGGTTCCTCCTGCACGTCCACGTTGTCTTCCGTGACTATGTGAGCTCGCGCGTACTGCTCGACTACGGACATCAGACGGCCCTCTCACGCTGCGTCACCTGGGCGGAAGTCATGCCTCCGCCTCCACTCCAATGTCGCATATATCCCATATTGCGCTCATCGAACCCTGCACATCTCAGATGTGCGATATGCATAAACCAGCTCCTCGCTCTTGCAAGAGGTTCGCAACAAGCCTCTAGAATCAAACGGTGCACGTACCTGACGGATTCATCGACGCCCCCACCTCCGCGGTCGCCGGAGTGGTCGCCGCAGGCGCCCTCGCCGTGAGCCTGCGCGGTGCGCGCCGCGAACTCGACGAGCGGACCGCCCCGCTGGCCGGACTGGTGGCGGCGTTCATCTTCGCCGTACAGATGCTCAACTTCCCCGTCGCGGCCGGAACAAGCGGCCATCTGCTCGGCGGCGCCCTCGCGGCGATACTCGTCGGCCCCTGCACGGGCGTGCTCTGTGTCTCCGTCGTCCTGCTCATGCAGGGCATCCTCTTCGCGGACGGCGGCCTGACCGCGCTCGGCGTCAACATCACGGACATGGCGATCGTCACGACGGTCGTGTCGTACGCGGTCTTCCGCGGCCTGGTGAAGGTACTCCCGCGCAAGCGGCGCTCGGTGACCGTCGCCTCCTTCGTCGCCGCCGTCCTCTCCGTGCCGGCCGCGGCCGTCGCCTTCACGCTGATCTACGCGGTCGGCGGCACCACCGACGTCGCCATCGGCAAGGTCGCCACCGCGATGATCGGCGTCCACGTCCTCATCGGCATCGGCGAGGCCGCCATCACCGCGCTCACGGTCGGTGCCGTCATCGCCGTACGGCCGGACCTCGTGTACGGCGCCCGCGGACTCCAGCAGCGTCTGAAGCTGAGGGTGAACGGCGAGCTCGTCGACGCGCCCGCCGCCCGGCCGGTCCCCGTCGCGGCCGCCGCCCGCTCGCACCGCACACTGTGGATCACCGGCCTGGTCACCTCCCTGGTGCTCGCCGGGTTCGTCAGCTTCTACGCCTCCGCCGACCCCGACGGCCTGGAGAAGATCGCGCACGACAAGGGCATCGACCAGAACGCCGGGAAGCACGCGTCCGCCGACTCCCCGCTCGCCGGCTACGGAGTGAAGGACGTCTCCGACGCCCGCCTCTCCGGCGGACTCGCCGGCGTGATCGGCGTCGGGGTCACGGTCGTCGCGGGCAGCACCGTGTTCTGGGCGGTGCGCAGGCGCCGTACGAGCGACGTCTCACCCGCGAGCACGGGCGTCTGACATGGGAGCCGGACACGCGCACAGGCTCTACCGGCACGGGCACTCCCCCGTACACACGCTGCCGCCGCACACCAAACTGGCCGCCGCCTTCGCCTTCGTGGTGGTCGTGGTGTCGACCCCGCGCGAGGCGATGTGGGCGTTCGGGCTGTACGCCTTGCTGCTCGCGTATGTGGCGTACCTCGCGCGCGTACCCGCCGGATTCCTGCTCAAGCGGCTGCTCATCGAGGTGCCGTTCGTCGCCTTCGCGGTGCTCATGCCGTTCGTGGCGGAGGGCGCGCGGGTGGACGTCCTCGGTCTGTCGCTGAGCGTCAACGGCCTGTGGGGCGCCTGGAACGTGCTCGCCAAGGGCACGCTGGGCGTCGCCGCCTCCGTGCTGCTGGCCGCCACCACCGAGCTGCGCGAACTCCTTCTCGGTCTGCAGCGCCTCAGACTCCCGTCGCTGCTCGTCCAGATCGCGTCCTTCATGATCCGCTATGGCGACGTCATCACCGACGAGATGCGCCGGATGCGGATCGCCCGGGAGTCGCGCGGCTTCGAGGCGCGCGGCGTACGCCACTGGGGAGTGCTCGCCAAGTCGGCCGGCGCGCTGTTCATCCGCTCCTACGAGCGCGGCGAGCGTGTGCATCTGGCCATGGTGAGCCGGGGATACGCCGGTTCGATGCCGGTCATCGACGAGGTGACCGCGTCCCGGGCGCAGTGGTCGTACGCCCTCGCCCTCCCCTGTGCCGCCCTCGTCGTCTGCCTGCTGGGATGGACCCTGTGAAACCTTCACTGGAAGTGGCCGGACTGGCCTTCGCGTACCCCGACGGACACCAGGCCCTGTTCGGCGTGGACTTCTCGATCGGGCGCGGCGAACGGGTCGCGCTGCTCGGCCCGAACGGCGCCGGCAAGACGACCCTGGTGCTGCACCTCAACGGCATCCTGGGCGGCGGCACCGGCACGGTGACCGTGGCCGGGCTGCCGGTCGGCCGGGAGCACATGGCCGAGATCAGGCGGAAGGTCGGCATCGTCTTCCAGGACCCGGACGACCAGCTCTTCATGCCGACCGTGCGGGAGGACGTGGCGTTCGGTCCGGCCGCGGCCGGGCTGAAGGGGGCCGTGCTGGAGGAGCGGGTGGGCACGGCCCTGGAGCGGGTCGGCATGCGGGACTTCGCCGACCGGCCGCCGCACCATCTGTCCTTCGGCCAGCGCCGCCGGGTCGCGGTCGCGACGGTCCTCGCGATGGAGCCGGAGATCCTCGTCCTCGACGAGCCGTCCTCCAACCTGGACCCGGCCTCCCGCCGCGAACTGGCCGACATCCTGCGCTCGCTGGACGTCACGGTCCTGATGGTCACGCACGATCTGCCCTACGCACTGGAACTGTGCCCGCGCTCCCTGATCCTGAGCGACGGCGTGATCGCCGCGGACGGCCCGACGGGCGACGTCCTGTCCGACGACGCGTTGATGCGCGCCCACCGTCTTGAGCTGCCCTTCGGCTTCGACCCGAGGTCCGTTCCGGCCGCCGCCGAGCTGACCTGACGCGTTTCCATGACGGCCGTCCCGGATCGTCCGGGACAATGGGCGGGTGACGCATCAAGAGGACGCCGGGTCGCTGCTGCTCGACGAGCAGCTCTGCTTCGCGCTGTACGCGGCCCAGCGCGCCGTGACCGCGGCATACCGCCCGCTCCTCGACGAACTCGGCCTGACCTACCCGCAGTACCTCGTCCTCCTTGTCCTGTGGGAGCGCGACGAGACCACGGTGAAGGAACTGGCCGCGGCCCTGCGTCTCGACTACGGCACGGTGTCGCCGCTGCTGAAGCGGCTGGCGGCGGCGGGGCTGGTGCGGCGTGAGCGCTCGGCGCGGGACGAGCGCTCGGTGCTGGTCGCGTGCACCGAGCGCGGGCGTGAACTCCGGGAGCGCGCGGCGCGGGTGCCCGGCGCGCTGCTCACGACGACGGGGCTGGGTGCTTCCGAGGTCGCGCGGCTGCGCGAGGAGCTGTGGCGGCTCGCGGAGCGCGCCGAGCACGCCTCCACCAGGCACTGACGGACGTTACCCACGGTCACCGTGCCCTGAGGACGACAACTGACCTACCGGCCAGTACCTTGTGCACGATGTACTTGCGCACACCTGTTCCTTGGAAGGCCGACCATGACTGACGGCACCGCTGCAACCGACGGCACCGCTGTTGACACCCGCCCGACGAAGATCATGTACGTTGCCGAAGCCACCGCGCACGGTGGCCGGGACGGGTACGTCACCAGTCAGGACGGCGAGATCGAGCTGAAGGTCGCGATGCCGCCGGAGCTGGGCGGGGACGGCAACGGCACCAACCCGGAGCAGCTGTTCGCCGCCGGCTACAGCTCCTGCTTCCACAACGCGCTGATCCTGGTCGGCAACCGCGCGGGCTACGACCTGACCGGCTCCACCGTCGCCGCGAAGGTCGGCATCGGCCCGAACAAGCACCGCGGCTACGGCCTGGCCGTAGCCCTCAGCGTCTCCCTCCCGGTCCTCGACGCGGACGTGGCGGCCAAGCTGGTCGACGCGGCCCACGAGGTGTGCCCGTACTCCAACGCGACACGCGGCAACATCGACGTGACGATCGTGCTGGGCTGAATCCCGACGCCTGCGGGCTCTAGGACACCAAACCGTAACCAAATCCGCTACCCCGCCGAGGAATCCAAGGCCACAGTCCCGTGTTTCACTCGCTGGCGCAAGCAAGTGGAGGGACCGGGCGTGGGCGTGGATGTGGACGTGGACGTGAGCGGCACAGTCGCCGAGGGCTTCGAGCCGGTCAGGGCGGCGTTCGCGCGCAACTTCGGGCTGCTCGGCGACCGGGGCGCGGCCGTCGCCGTGTACCGGGACGGGCACCGGGTGGTCGACCTGTGGGGCGGCACGAAGGACGTCGACGGTACGGCCCCCTGGGAGCACGGCACCGCGCAGATCGTGCGCTCCGCGACCAAGGGCGTCGCCGCCGCCGCGCTGCTGCTTCTGCACCAGCGCGGTGAGCTGGACCTGGACGCGCCGGTGGGCGAGTACTGGCCGGAGTTCAAGGCGGCGGGCAAGGAGAGCACGCTGGTCCGGCATGTGCTGGCGCACCGTGCCGGCGTCCCCGTGCTCGACCGTCCGCTGACGCCGGAGCAGGCCGTGGACCCCGACCTCGGCGCACAGGCCGTCGCGGCCCAGGCGCCGGTGTGGGAGCCGGGCACCGACCACGGGTACCACGCGCACACGTACGGCTGGCTCACCGGCGAACTGGTGCGGCGCGTCACCGGCCGCCCGGTCGGCGAGTTCATCGCGACCGAGATCGCCGGGCCGGCCGGCGCCGACCTCTGGCTCGGCCTGCCGGAGTCCGAGGCCGCCCGCGTGGGCCGGGTCGGCCCCGTCGAGGCCGCCGAGGCGGGCGGCGCGCTGAGGACCCGTCCGAAGCGGTCCGTCTCCGAGGCCTACGCCGACCCGGAGTCCCTGACCCGCCGTGCCTTCGCCGCGATCACCCCGCTCCCCGACGAGAACGCGCCCGCCTACCACGCGGCCGCCCTCCCCGCCTCCAACGGCATCGCCACCGCCGACGGTCTGGCCCGCTTCTACGCCTCCCTGATCGGGGAGGTGGACGGCGGCACACGGCTGTTCCACCCCGGGACGGTCAAGTCGGCCCGGGGCGAGCAGTCGGCCGGGCCGGACCGCGTGCTCGTGGTCGGCACCCGGTTCGGCCTCGGCTACATGCTGCACGGCAGCGCGTCGCCGCTGCTGTCCGCCGGCTCCTTCGGCCACCCGGGCCGCGGTGGTGCCCTCGCCTTCGCCGATCCCGAGTCGGGCATCGCCTTCGGCTATGTCACCAACGGCTTCCGCAAGAGCGTGACGGCGGACCCGCGGGCGCAGGCGCTGGTGCGGGCGGTGCGGACGGCCCTGGAGCGCGTCACACGTTGATCGGGTGCGAGGTCCGCCCGGACGCCGAGTCGATCTCTCCGTGTGCCTTGGTCAGCAGCTGCATCGCCAGTTCGTTGAGCGCCCGCGCGCCGGCTATCTCCTCGCCGACGCGTGGCTGATTGGCGTCGGTGTGGTGCCTGCTGGCACTCCCGTGCGCCCGTACCTCACTGCCGTCGGGCAGACGCACCAGCGCGGCCGCCCGCGTGTGCAGATCGTCCTCCTTGAACTCCAGCTCGACGTGCCATCCCACAGCGGTGTGCATCATGAGGACCACCTCCGGAATCACTGCTTCCAGGGTGCTCCTCGACGCCCCCGGCGTCACGTCGGCCCGGAAAACTGGCTTTCCGTCAGGAAACGGGCGTCTGGGACGGGCTTCCGCTTCCGCTCAGGAAGCCGGCTTCCCGTCGAAGCTGGCGAAGTACGCGGCGGCCATGTCCTCGTCGGCATGGCCCTGGGCGGCGGCGCGCGCGAAGCGCTCCGCGACGGCCTCGGCCACGTCGAGACGGACGCCGTTGTCGGCACCGGCCCGGACGATCAGCCGTGCGTCCTTCTCGGCCGTGGCCACCGCGAACTGGGCCGGGGAGAGCCGCTCGCCCAGCACCATGGCCGCCTTGGCCCGCAGGTACCCCATGTCGAGCGGCCCGCCCTCGATGAGGTCGAAGAAGGCCTGCGGGTCGACGCCGAGCGCCTGGGACAGGGCGAGGACCTCGCCGGTCGCCGCGGTGGCCGCGAGGACCCAGCTGTTGGCGACCAGCTTGAGCCGGGTGGCGCTGCCCGCCGCCCCGTCGTCGCCGGTCCACACCGTACGGGCGCCGACCGCGTCGAACACGGGCGTGACGACCGCCCGGCCCTCCTCGGGACCGGCGGCCAGGACGGTCAGCTGTCCGGCCTCCGCGGGCTGGCGGGTGCCGAGGACCGGGGCGTCGTAGAACACGAGGCCGTGGTCGCGGGCAAAGCCGGCCAGGCCGGCGACCGAGTCGAGGCCGGCGGTGGTCGACTGCGCCCAGACCGCGCCGGGGCGCAGTGCGGGAGCCGCCTCCCGCATGACCTCCAGGACGGTGTGGCCGTCGTACAGCATGGTCAGGACGGCATCGGCGCCCTGGACGGCCTCGGCGGGGGTGTCGGTGACGTGGGCGCGGTCGGCGGCCAGCGGCTCGGCCTTGGCGCGGGTGCGGTTCCAGACGCGGACGGTGTGCCCGGCCTTCGCGAGGTTGCGGGCCATCGCGGCCCCCATGATCCCGGTGCCCAGGACGCTCACGGTGAGCTTGTCTGTCATGACGTCAACTTCCTGATCCGTGCGGTGAGTACGGGCCTTGAGCATGGTCGCTCAGGCGCGGTCTCCATGGTCGTCCAGACGCGAGCGTTCCCCGCGGCGACGCGGACGGGTCCGCCGGCGGGGTCCACTCCCCCGCGCCGCTGGCCGGCGTGCAGCATCAGCCCGATCCCGACCACCAGCAGCCCGGCGGCGGCGATCCGGGGTGCCCCGAAGCGCTCCTTGGAGAACAGTGCCCCGATCGCCGCTCCGACGATGATCGATGTCATACCCGGCCCATACGGTATTTGGCATGAGCCAATCGAAGTTAGAGGCTGTCTCACGTGGTGAGTCTGGTCAGCTTTTTGTAGCAGGTCAGGGCGGCTGCGGCCGAACAGCCAGGCGATGGACCTCTCGATCTTCCAGCGGTGCCGTCCGAGCCGTTCGGAGGACTCGATACCGGGACGGGCGATCCTGCCGACGATGCCGCGTTTCCGCAGCCAGAGGAGGCTGTCTCCGGAGTGGTACGCCTTGTCGGCGCGGAGCTTGCCGGGATGCCGTCGGCGCGGTCCGCGCCGGGACCGCACGGCCGGTATCCCCTTCACGAGGGGCTTGAGGGCCAGGCTGTCGTGGGTGTTCGCCCCGGACGCCCCTACCACCAGGGGGATGCCCTGAGCCTCGGACAACACGTGCAGCTTGCTGCCCGCCTTGCCGCGGTCGACCGGGGTCGGCCCGGTCAGCGACCCCCCCCCTTTCGCCCGCACCGACGCGGCATCGATGATTACCGACGTCCAGTCGAGCTCGCCGCGTGCAGCGAGCTCGTCCAGGACCGCCCGGTGCAGCCGACGCCACAGGCCCGCCTTCGTCCAGGCGGCGAACCGGCGGTGCGCGGTGGCCGGCGAGACCCCGAACGTCGGCGGCAGATGCCGCCACGCACACCCGCTGGTCAGCACATACACCACGGCGGTGAACACTGCCCGTTCGTCCAACGGTGCGGTACCACCGCCCTGGCGGCGTGGCGTGAAAGACGGCAGCAACGGCGCGACCGGATCCCATAACCCGTCAGGAAAAAGCCGCTGCGACAGATCAGCACCCACAAGGAGCAATGATGCCGCAGCTCAGACGTACACCACGTGAGACAGCCTCTTAAGGGCACGCTATGGGCACGCCCTCGGCTCGGAGGCGTGGGAGAGTTCCGCTCCGTGGTCGATGCCGCCCAACTCATCGAAGCCCGGCAGCAGCCGGAAGGCGCGCCCTTTGCAGAAGCGCACCGAGGAGGGCTCAGCGGCGATCGAACGGCTGGGGCGGAGGCGGAGTCAGGAGAGGTTCCCCGCA
The DNA here is from genome assembly GCF_055558775.1 of Streptomyces sp. NPDC025638. Classification (NCBI taxonomy): domain Bacteria; kingdom Bacillati; phylum Actinomycetota; class Actinomycetes; order Kitasatosporales; family Streptomycetaceae; genus Streptomyces; species Streptomyces sp. NPDC025638. Next base: position 174,063 of record NZ_JBVHLX010000013.1, read on the forward strand.
GGCCTTCCTGCTCCTGGCGGCGGACCGACCCGTCCTCGCCGAGCAGTCCACGGCCCTGAGCGGACAGGCGCCCCATCGCACCACCCTCACCTGGGACTACGACGGCTCGGCGCCCGTTGCCGGACCGAGCGGCTCACCGACGCGGCCACGCGGGACGGCATCGATGCCCTGGCCTCCGTGTTCCGCCCCTCGTCGTGGAGGACGAAGCAGAGGTGCGGGGTGCCGCCAGGGTGATCCAGTTCCTGCGCGTCTCGGCGACACCCGGCCCGGCGGGAAGCGGATCCGGAAGGTGTCGGCGAAGCCCAGCAGATGCGCGGCGCGGGGCTCATCCGTCGGCCGGTTGGTTCTTCTCCTCGATGGTCACCGGCCGGTCGTTCCTCAGCTCGGTGAACAACTCCTTCGCTTTCGCCGCGTCCCACTTCACGACGCTGCCCTTCGACGTGCTGATTCGCAGGTCGGCCACGGGGACGTTGAGCTGCCTGCCGCCTCCGGACGAGACGCTCCTCATCGCCTCGAACAGCGAGGCAAGGGTGCGCAGTTGCATGTCCTTGTCCACCACCAGGGTGTTCAGCGCCGCGCCCAGCAGGGGATAGGCCCGGAACGGATTGAGCGCGGTGCCCGGTGTGGCCGCCTTGTGGGCGAGCGCGGCGAGGAACTTCTGCTGATTTCTGCTACGCCCCAGGTCGCCCTGGGCCTCCTGATGCCGCTGGCGGACGAACGCGAGTGCCTGGGCGCCGTCCAGGGTGTGGCAGCCCTTCGTCAGGTCGAGCCCCGACTTCTCGTCCTTGATGCTCCGGTCCACGCACATGTCCACGCCGCCGACGGCGTTCACGACACCGACGAAGCCGCCGAAGCCGATCTCCGCGTAGTGGTCGATACGGACGCCCGTGTTGAGCTCGATGGTCCGCACGAGCAGCCGCGCGCCGCCCAGGGAGTAGGCCGCGTTCAGCTTACTCTTCGCCGGGCGGTGCCGCTTTCCGGTGTCGGGGTCGAGGTACGACGGGAGGGTCACCCACGAGTCGCGCGGCAGGCTCACCAACGTGGTGCCGTGGGTACCGGTGTGCAGGAGCATCATCGAGTCGGTACGGCCGCCGCCACCACCGCCGGCGTGCAGATCCTTCCTGGCCTGCTCGGACAGGCCGTCACGGCTGTCGGAGCCCACGATGAGGTACGTGGTGCCCTTCCCCTGCGGCGGACGGTCCCCGACCTCGCCGAGGTCGACCGCCCGGTCGAGCTCGAAGTCGGCCCAGGCGTACGTGCCGCCGCCGGCCAGGAGCAGCGCGCAGAGCAGCAGCGCCAGCAGGCGCGCGATACGGCGGCGCCGGCTGGGGCGCACCCGGGGGGCGCGCGTGCTGCGAGTGTGACCACCGCCGGTCCGCCCCTTGGACGGGGGCCAGGCGGTTTCCTCGTACGGGCTCGGGACGTGTTTCTCGTACGGCCGTGTCTCCTCCGTCTGTGCGACGACGTGCCCCGTGATCACTCGGGGTGCCGGTGTCTCCCCGTTCCTGTTCCAGTCGCTCATGGATTTCACCCCCCTGATCACCTCGATGACAACTCCCGTGCGGCGATCGGCTGTCTCAGCTGCTCCGTGGCGGCGGTACCCGCGCGCTGCATGCGGTGCCACTTCAGCCGGGTACCGCGGAGCAGGGCGAACACGGACTGGATGACGACCAGATACATCAGCTGCCGGTAGACGAAGAGCTGGAACGGCATCGACCACAGGGCCCGCAGCTTCTCCCCGTCGAGTCTCAACGCGTAACCGGCGCAGAGCAGTTGGACGGTGAGGAAGCCGAGCCATATGCCCAGCGACTGCATGGGATCGCTGAAGAACGCCCCGTACAGCGCGAACAGGTCGACGACCGGGGCGATCAGCGGCAGGCACACCTGAAAGATGGTCAGGTATGTCAGTCCGCGACGCGCGAAGCGTCCGGCGGTGCCCACTTCGAGGACGGCTCCGCGGTGCTTCCACATCGCCTGGAGGGTGCCGTAGCACCAGCGGTAGCGCTGCCGCCACAACTGCCGCAGTGAAGTGGGCACTTCGGTCCAGGCGACGGCCGACTCCTCGTAGACCACCCGCCAGCCGGCCCGCCACAGCGCCATCGTGAGGTCGGTGTCTTCGGCGAGGGTGTCCTCGCTGACCCCGCCGACGCCCATCAGCGCGTCCCGGCGGAAGGCACCGATGGCTCCCGGAACCGTCGGCATGCACTCCAGCACCTCGAACATCCGCCGGTCGAGATTGAAGCCGAAGACGTACTCCAGGTGCTGCCATCTGCCCAGCAGTCCGTGCCGGTTGCCCACCTTGGTGTTGCCGCTGACCGCGCCGACGGCCGGGTGTGCGAGGGGCTGGATGAGCCGGTACAGCGCGTCGGGCTCGAAGACGGTGTCGGCGTCGACCATCACGACGATGTCGCACGAGGCGTGCGCCAGACCGGTGTTGAGCGCGGCGGCCTTGCCCGAGTTGGGCTGCCGGATCACCCGCACCCGGGGGTCGTTGATCCAGGTCGCGAGGTCCGCGGTCCGGTCGGTCGAGCCGTCGTCGATGACGATGACCTCAAGGTGCGGGTGCGTGGACGCGAGCAGCGAGTGGACGGTGGACTCGATGCCCGCCTCTTCGTTGTACGCCGGGACCAGCACCGTCACGGGTGCATCGACCTCCCGCAGCCAGGGCGCGCCGGGGCGGAAGCGGGTCAGGCGGCGGACATGGGCTCGGGCGAAGATGATCAGCATAAGAAGGCGCAGTACGCCTAGGACGCCCAGCGCGAGCAGCACCCAGGTCATGGCGTTCGTGAACGCGTGACCGGCGGTCGTGGCCCAGATCAACGCCTTGCCCTCCCACCGTTCGGCGGTGGAGACCCGGGTGTCGGCCGAGGGCATGCCGAGCGCGTCCGTGACGGTGGTGAACCGCTTGACGTGCCGGTTGCCGAGCAGGTCCTTCGTTTCCTGGTACGCCAGGTCCGTCTGGCTGAACTGGCGGACCATGCCGTACGCCGGATCGCGGTCGGGACGGTTGGCAGCGACCAGCACGTAGCCGTCCGCGGCGGCGCTCCGGGCCGCCGTCCACTCGGCGCCGCACAACGTGTCCACCTGGGTGGTCAGCGGCATCCGCAGGAGGCTGGTGCGGATGCCCGCCGAACCGGCGAGGGTCTTCTGGGTGAGCGTCAGCTCCATCGCGGCGCGCACGCGCGACGAAGAACCGAGGTCTGCCCCTGTGTACGTGTTCGAGCCGACCTCGTGGCCCTCGTCGAGGATCCGCCGCACCAGCTCCGGATGGCGGGCCGCCCGCGCACCGAACAGGAAGAAGGTCGCGTGCGCATGATGCTTGCGCAGCAGATCGAGGATGCGCGGGGTCCACACGGGGTCGGGGCCGCCGTCGAAGGTGAGCGCGACGGTACGGGCGGGCATGGCCGAGGACTCGACGTCGTCCCCGCTGATACGGCGCAGGACCGGCCCATTCCCGTCCACGGCCTTGGGTACGGGCCTGGTACAGGGGATCCGCGACTTGGCGGCGTCGACCTCATGAATGGTCCAGCCCTCGAAGAGAAGGGCGGCGAGGACGACGGGCAGGGTCAGGGCCAGCAGCCGCCAGTGACCGCGGGGCTCGCGGGAACGGGCGTGCCGGCGTCGTGCCGAGCGACTCACGCAGCCATCCCCGGGGTGACGTTAATCACAGAACAGTCGGGGCCTGTTCGGCCGGTGCCGGTGACGGAAGTGGCCGCTTCGAGCCCGACCGCCGGAGTGCGCCAGCCGCGCGTGGATCCGGCGGTGCGGGGGGCGAAGCCGACCGCGCGCCACGCGGTCCTCCCGCGCTGGTCGAAGGCGTCGACGCCCGCCGAACGGCGAAGCGTTTTATGCTGGTTTATCTTCCTGCCGAGCTCTTGCATGGGCGGCGAGTCTAGCCACAGTCGTACCGCGGGTGTGTCCGAAACAGCCCAGGCCACCACCGTGCCACGGGGGTGTGACGCCAAGCCCCGTCGGTGCGCTGGACTAGGTGGCTGAGGGGAAGTGCGTCCGCCTGTTCCTCCCGCCCAACCGATGGTTTTCAGCCATCCGTCCGCTGTACGGTGCCCCGGGAGCGAAGGCCAGCAAAGGGAAGTCCAGCCTTGACGACCATCCAGCACAGCCGGGCGGGAAGACGGCAGGCCATGCGTCGGATCCGGCCCCGGCGGTCCCCCGCGGCACCCCTGCTGGCGCTCTCCTGGGCGGGAGCAGCCGCCGTGCTGTGGCTGTGGTGGCACAACACCCCGGCCGTCGCCGCGACCACCGCCGACCGGCTGGTGAACGCGGGCCGGATCACCGGACTGCTCGCCGGCTATGCGATCGCCCTGGTGATCGCCCAGATGGCGCGTGTCCCGGCCCTGGAACGCCGGGTCGGGTCGGACCGCGTGGTGCGCTGGCACGCGAGAAGCGGCCGCTACGCCCTGACCCTGACCCTCGCCCACATCGTGCTGATCCTGTACGGATACGCGCTGCAGGCGGGCACCGGCATAGTGGCGCAGATGGTCTCCCTCATCACCGACTACCCGCACATGATCGAGGCGACCGTCGGCACGCTCATGCTCCTCCTCGTCGGCTTCGTGTCCGCCGGTGCCGTACGGCGCCGTATGCGCTATGAGCTCTGGTACTACCTGCACCTGCTCACCTACGCCGCCGTCTATCTCGCCTTCTGGCACCAACTCGCCACGGGCGACGAGTTCGTCGGCGACCCCACCGCCCGTACCGCCTGGTACGCCCTGTACATCACCGTCGGCGCCCTGCTCCTCTGGTATCGCGTACTCACCCCGGTGCGGCTCAACCTCCGGCACCGCATGCGGGTCGAGTCGGTCGTGCAGGAGGCTCCGGGCGTGGTCTCCGTGCTGATCCGGGGCCGGCGGCTGCACCGGGTGGGCGCCGAGGCGGGGCAGTTCTTCCGCTGGCGGTTCCTCACCAGGGGGCTGCGGTGGAGCGCCAACCCGTACTCGCTCTCGGCCCCGCCCCGCCCGGACCTGCTGCGGATCACCGTCAAGGCCGTCGGCGGGCACAGCGCGGCGCTCGCCAGGCTGCGGCCGGGCACGCACGTGTGGGCGGAAGGCCCGTACGGGGCGATGACCGCGGCCCGCCGCAGCCGCGGCAAGGTACTCCTGCTCGCGGGCGGCGCCGGCATCACACCCCTGCGGGCCCTGTTCGAGACGCTGCCCGGCGCACCCGGCGACCTGACGCTCCTCTACAGGGCCCGCACGGCCGAGGAACTGGCGTTGCGGGACGAACTGGAGGAGATCGCGGACGAACGCGGGGCCCAGCTGCTGTACGCGGTCAACAGCCCGGACGGGCGACGACCCGCGATCACCGCGAAGATGCTGCGCAGGATCCTGCCGGACATCGCCCGTCACGACGTGTACCTGTGCGGTCCTCCGGGACTGGCCGAGGAGTCCTACGCCGCACTCCGCGAGGCAGGGGTGCCGCACCGCCGCATCCACCACGAGTCCTTCGAGTTCTGAGGCGGAGCGGTGACATTCCATACCCCTGACGCGCTGGGACTCTCATGAGGAAGAGGCATCCGTTCCGTCACGCGCTGCTGGCCACCGTCGGCACCGTCTCCGGCATTGTGCTGCTGCTCGCGCTCAAGCCGACCACTGACCCCTCGCTGGCACAGGCCGAGCCCGCGACGACGTCGAACGCCGCCGTGTCCCCGTCCCCGTCGGTGTCCTCGCACTCCGTGTCCGCGTCACCGTCGCCGTCGAATGCCCCGAAGAAGAAGCACACCACGTCCTCTTCCCCCTCCGCGAGCACGTCGCACGCGGCATCGGCCGCCCCCACGAGAACCAGCAGCGCCCCCTCCGCCCCGAAGACCACCTCGGCCGCCCCCACCACTCGTACCGTCACCGGCGCCACGGCCCAGACGAAGTACGGCCCGGTCCAGGTGCGGATCACCCTCACCGGCAGCAAGATCACCGGGGCGAACGCCGTCCAGTCTCCCGACGAGACGGCGCGCAGCAAGGACATCAACTCCACGGCCGTCCCCAAGCTCAATCAGGAGACGCTGCAGGCGCAGAGCGCGGACATCGACACGGTGTCCGGCGCCACGTACACCAGCGCGGGCTACAAGCAGTCCCTGCAGAGTGCCCTGGACCGGGCCGGCGGGTGAGCCGGGCAGCGCACTCAGCGGAGTGGCCGCCGCGACGGCCCCGAGCCAGGCCGTCGGTGCGCTCGGCCTGGACAAGACCACCGCTCATGGCACCCGGGAACGGCGCGCCGACAGCCCACCGGTGCCGCGCGTTCAGCGACCGGCATGGTCCGGGCGGAGGAACGTCTTCGCATGCCCGGCCGACGCGGTCTGCCGGGTGGGTGTCTAGCGCAAGATCCGGAAAGTCACTACCATGCGCACGATCCGGCCACAGTCGGATCGGTCAGGCGATCTTCCCTGGAAGAGCGGGAGCACACTCCGCTGCGAGAGCCCCGTTCGTCTCTAGGAAGGAATGGTGTCGCAGTCCCGTAGGCTCTCCAGTCGCCCCCACTGGCTGGTTTCCATCGGTCACCCACTACAGTGCGTGGCCCATCCGGTTGAGCGCCGTTGATCCCTCGGGGGAAGTAGTTCACGCCACGGCAGGGAGACCTAGTGAAAGACGTCGGGCCGGTGAGTACTGCCGTAGGGGAGGATGAGTCCAATCCCGGCGCCTTCCAGGCCAGCGCGAGCATCGTGCAGGCGGGCTTCTTCTGCTGGGAGATCGCCACGGGCGAGGTGAGCTGCGATCCACTCACCCTCGCGCTGCACGGCATGCCCGAGAACGGCCCGTCGGACATCTCGAGCTTCCTGGCCGCAGTACACGAGTCCGATCTGGCCGATGTACGCGATGCCTTGGGCCTGATAGCGGAATCCTGCGGCAACTACCAGATCGAGTACCGGGTCACTTCCGACGACGACCAGCACCGGTCCCTGGAAGCCCGGGGCCGTGTCCTGCCCGGCGCCGACGGGCTGCCGGCCCGCATGGTCGGAGTGGTCATGGACACCACGGCCGTCCATGAACGCCACGAGGCGGAGAAGCGGCGGTTGTACGAGCGCGCCACCCGTGACCGCTGGATGCGGGAGCTGACTGCGGCTCTGGCCGCCGCGGTGACGGTCAAGGACATCATGGCCGCCGCACAGGCAGGACTGCGTACCTTCGGAGCGGACGCCCTGGCGGTGATCGCCCCGGAGGGAAACCGGTTGACCGTCGTCGCCTCGTGCGCCGACGACGAGCAGGGCGGGGACTCCCTGCGAGTCCTCGACGCTACAGCCCGCACACTCGTGGAGGAGTCGCTCGACCGTAGGGCGCCCGTTCTCATCGGCTCCGCGGACGCGCTGATCAACGGTTATCCGCACCTGGCACCGCTCGCGCAGTCGGCCCCACAGGCGTGGGCGGTACTGCCGCTCACGGACTCGCGCGGCCGTGTCAGTTCCGGCCTTGTCGGTTTCCCCGAGCCGCAAGAATTTCTGCCCGAGGAACGGGCCCTCCTGGTCGCCGCCATGGGACTGCTCGCCCAGTCACTGGAGCGAGCCGGCATGTACGAGTCGGAACACGCACTCGCCACCGAGCTCCAGCGCGGCATGCTGCCGCGCGGGCCGCTCACGGTGCCGGGTGTGACCATCGCCGCCCGCTACCAAGCCGCCACCTCCGGCATGTGGATCGGTGGCGACTGGTACGACGCCATCAGCCTGCCCGACGGCGGCGTGGCTCTGGTCATAGGAGATGTGCAGGGGCACAGCGTTCACGCCGCGTCTCTCATGGGGCGACTGCGTACCGCCGTACACGCCTACGCGAACGAAGGACACACGCCTGCGGCCGTCCTGGAACGCACCAACCGCCTGCTGGCCGAACTGAACACCGACCCGGACAGGGCCCTGTTCGCCACATGCTGCTACATCGCACTCAACCCGTCCGACGGAACGCTCCGAGTGTGCCGGGCGGGCCATCCGGCCCCAGCGCTGATCACGCCCCGCAAGCCGCCGCGCCTCCTGGAGGTCCCAGGCGGTCTCCCTCTGGGGATCGACCGGGACCAGCGCTACCCGACCACCCGCCTGCGTATCGCTCCCGGTAGCGTGCTCGCGCTGACCACCGACGGCCTGCTCGAGGCCGTGAACAAGGACATCGACCAGGGCATCGAGAGGTTTCTCCGCGGTCTGCGAGGGGCTCCCACGGCGGACCTGGAGACCGTTGTCGACGACCTCCTTGCCGGTACGCAGAAGGCTCACGGCTTGGGCGACGACGTCGCTCTGCTCCTGGCTCGTCTGAACAGGCCCGGCCGCCGCAGCTGACTCGGTCCTGACCCAGCCTGTTCTCAACAGGCTTGGATCGCCGGGTACTTGTATTGGCGGCCAACCGAATTTGCCCGGTCTATGGTGCTTCCCTGCGCAGGGCAATGAGGGCCAAAGAAACGAGACCTTGGTCGAACGCCATCGACAGGCAGGGTAATTTACGTCGGTGGCTGGGACTGCCTGGTCATGCTCCGTGCGGGCTTTGGCATGCCGCATCGGCAATATCGCTGGATGTCGCGAATGACAGAGGATTACCGAGAAGCGAGCTGACGTATGGACAATTTCCGGATTCCGGACCTCTACATACCCGTACCGGCAGCGCTCAATCCGGAACTCCAGAAGGCTGCTGCGGCGGCTGAGGCGTGGCTGGACGAGTTCGGCCTGGTGCCCACCGAGGAGGCGCGTCGGCATGTACAGCGCACTCGTGTGGACCGACTCACCGCGTGGCTGTGCCCGAACGCTTCACAGGAGGCACTGACGCTGATCACCCAGTGGAACGCGTGGCTCTTCCAGTTGGACGACCAGTTCGACGACGACCCGGTGCGCGGTTACCGGCCCGAGCGGTGGCGGGAGGCGTTCGGGCCGTTGTTCGCCGTATTCGATGGAAATGTTACGGCTGGGCGGCTGGCGCGTTCCTTGGCGGATCTGTGGCGCCGTACGACGGATGTCCGTTCTTCCGTATGGCAGCGCCGATTTATCCCACACCTGTTGTGGTATTTCGACAGCTACCGGGCCGATATGATCCATAGGGAGCAAGGGCGTGTACCCGGCCTGCAGCAATACCTCGCGCACCGCCGCGCCTCGTTCGCATTCGACGCCGTCCTCGACCTGATGGAAATCGGCACCGGTGTGGACCTGCCCGACCAACTACATGCCAACCCGGCCTTCGCCGACATGCGAGAGGCAGTGATCTATGCGAATGCTTGCATCAACGATCTCTACTCGCTGCCCAAAGAGCTCGCCCATGACTATGCGTTCAACGCCGTCACGGTGATCTGCCATCATCACCGGTGCAGCCTCCAGGAAGCGGCGGAGCGAGTGGCCATGATGCAGGCCGGATACGTCCAGCGCATCCTTGATCTCGAACAGGTCCTGCCCGGGCGGCTGACACGTTCCGGCCTCGCCGACGACGTCGTCGACGAGGCGCTGCGCTGTGTCAGGGACTTCAACGCGCTCACCGCTGGGAACGTCGCTTGGTCGAAGGAGACCGGTCGCTATGCGGAGATAGAGACCAAACCGACCTATCTGGCGGACTTGTTCATTCCGTAGGACCCTTGGCCATCGCCCAAGTGCGCCGCATCCCACGCGGCCGTGGCCCACGGATCGACTCCACGGCCGGTTCGGCGAGACTCTCCGGGGTTGCAGGTGGTGTCATTGCATCTCTGATGGGGCGCCAGCTCGCCTTCCGAGATGCGGGGGACCCCGGCCGGGCCATCCCTCAGTACGAACAAACCCTCACCAGTTGCGTGCGCCTACTCGGCGAAGACCACCCCGCGACTCGTGCCGTCAGCGCCAACCTCGATACCCAAATCCGCCCGCCAGTCGCGCGATCAGCCAGCGCATGCCCACGGGCAACCAGCCCGATGCGCCGAAAGCGATCTCATCAGCTCCTCGAACAGCCGCGTTATTGCCGCATCAGCAAGAGTTGACTGACGACTCCCGCAGGGCCGCGATCGGCGCCAGTTCGGCTCGGGTCTGCGCCCACAGCACCAGCCCGTACGCGGAGACGGAGAGAAACGCGCCGAACAGCCCGAGGGCGGCGAACGGACGCAGCAGGGCGACCGTCTCCCCGCGCCGGCGCCGGACGGCGTACGCCGGGATCACCACGCCCTGGACCGCCATCAGCCAGGCGGTGTACCCGACCGGGGACCCCGAGGCGCGCACGCCGAGCCCGTCGACGACGGTGTACGAGGCGATGGACAGCCCCGTCGCGAGGGCCGCCCCGATCGCGGCCCAGTTCGGCCGACGCCCGCGCAGCCCCCACAGGGCGACACCGGTGAGTCCGGCGCAGGACAGGGCGACACCGGTGGCGGCCCAGCGGTCGGGCACCTCGTGGGCGAAGACGGCCGCGAAGACGGTGACGACCAGCGGGGCGGTGCCGCGCGCGATGGGGTAGGCCTGCCCGAAGTCGCCGAGCCGGAAGGACGCCATCAGCAGGACGACGTACACCAGGTGGATGGCCGCGGAGCAGAACAGGTACGGCCATGCCGCGGCCGCGGGGAACGCCGTGAACGGCGCCAGGGCCAGTCCGATGAGGACACCGCCGGCCAGAATCAGGGTGAAGCCGACGAGCTTGTCGGTGATCCGGTGGGCGATCGCGTTCCAGCTGGCGTGCGTGACCGCGGCGAGCAGCACGGCCGCGGTGACCAGCGGTGTCACGAGGTGCGCTCGCGCACGTCCACCAGGGTGCCGCCCGCGTGGGCGATCAGCGTCTTCGGCTCCATGGGGAAGACCGCGTGCGGGGTCCCGGCGGCGGCCCACACGAGGTCGTGTTCCAGCAGCGACCGGTCGGCGAGCACCCGGGTGCGGGTCCGGTGCCCGAAGGGCGGCACACCCCCGATCGCGTACCCGGTCGTCTCCCGTACGACATCGGCCTTGGCCCGGGTGACGGCCTCGGCCTCCAGTTCCTCCCGCACCCGCTCCACGTCCACCCGGGACGCCCCGTCCATGAGGACGAGGACCGGCACCCCTCCCCCAAGCTCTCGGCTTCGCTCGAGCAGGGGGGACCCCCATGCCGCGAAGATCAGCGACTTGCAGATCTGGCTCAGCTCGCAGCCGATGGCCGCGGCGGCCTCGGCGGCGGTGCGGGTCGCGTCCGGGAAGCGTCTGATCCGGGAATGGAGTTCCCCGAGGCCCAGTTCCTCCAGGGCCGCGGCGAAGCGGGGGTGGGCTCCGGAGCCCTCGGCGTCGGCGTCAGTGGCGGCTGTCGTCGTCATGCGGGCACGCTAGCGGTACGTGTACGGGGCAGGCGACCTGGTTTCCTCGCATGAGCGACCGGGTTCCCCGCGTGAACGACCGGGTTTCCCGCATGAAGAGGCCGGCGAGAGCGCCCCGTCCCCACGGATCCCTCGCCGGCCGGTCCTTCAGTGGAAGCGGCGCGTCAGGCGTGCACCAGCTCCCGGTCCGCGTCCCCGTCCCGGGGGCGGTCGCCGTCGTGGGCGCGCAGGCCCTCGCCCTCGACGTCCACGTTGGGCAGGGCGCGGTCCAGCCACTTCGGCAGCCACCAGGCCTTCTTGCCGAGCAGCGCGAGCACCGCCGGGACGATCGCCATCCGGACGATGAAGGCGTCGAAGAACACCGCGATCGCCAGGCCGAAGCCGATCATCTTGATCATCGACTCGCTGGAGCCGATGAAGCCGGAGAAGACGGCGATCATGATCACCGCGGCGGCGGTCACCACGCGGGCGCCGTGCCTGAAGCCGGTCACCACGGCCTGGCTCGGCTTCTCCCCGTGGACGTACGCCTCCCGCATCCGGGTCACGAGGAACACCTCGTAGTCCATGGCGAGGCCGAAGACCACGCCGACCATGAAGATCGGCATCATCGACATGATCGGTCCGGTCTGCTCGACGCCCATCAGGCCGGACAGCCAGCCCCACTGGAAGACCGCGACGACGGCGCCGAGGGCCGCCAGCACGCTCAGCAGGAAGCCGAGGGCCGCCTTCAGGGGGACCAGGATCGAGCGGAAGACGAGGATCAGGAGGAGGAAGGCCAGGCCGACGACCAGGGCCAGATACGGGACCAGCGCGTCGTTCAGCTTCTGCGACGTGTCGATGTTCATCGCCGTCGAGCCGGTGACCAGGACCTGCGCGTCCGTGTCCGCCTTGATCTCCGTGCCCTTGTCACGGATCGCGTGCACCAGTTCCTCGGTGGTCGTCGAGGACGGCTTGGAGTTGGGGATCACGGTGATCGTCGCGGTGTCGCCGGCCTTGTTGGGCACGGCCGGGGTCACCGTCACGACGTCCTTGAGGCCCTTGATCTCCTTGCCGACCTCCTTGAAGGCGGCCTTGGGGTGGTCGCTGTCCTTGGCGTCGACCACCAGCATCAGGGGGCCGTTGAAGCCGGGGCCGAAGCCCTCGGAGAGCAGGTCGTAGGCGCGGCGCTGCGTCGTCGAGGTCGGCTGGGAGCCGTCGTCGGGCAGGCCCAGTTCCAGGGAGGCGGCGGGGACGGCCGCGGCACCGAGGCCGACGACGCCCAGCAGGAGGACGGCGACCGGGCGGCGTACGACGAAGCTCGCCCAGCGCGTGCCCATGTTCGGCCGGCCGGCCTTGTGGGGGTGCTTGGGCCCCCGCCCGCCGCCGAGCAGCTTGCTCTTCTCGCCCGCCGGGCGCACCTTGCGCCCCGCGTAGCCGAGCAGTGCCGGGATCAGGGTGAGCGCGATCAGGACCGCGATGGCGACCGTGCCCGCGGCGGCGACGCCCATCTTGGTCAGCATCGGGATGTTGACCACGGACAGGCCGACCAGGGCGATCACCACGGTCAGACCGGCGAAGACCACCGCGGAGCCCGCGGTGCCGGCGGCCCGCCCGGCGGCTTCCTCGCGCTCGCGGCCCTCGGCCAGTTCGGCGCGGTAGCGGGAGACGATGAACAGCGCGTAGTCGATGCCGACGGCGAGGCCGATCATCGAGGCCAGGGTGGACGTGGTGGAGCCGAGGTCCAGCGCGTTGGCGAGCGCGGCGATGGTGGAGACGCCGATCCCGACGCCGATCAGGGCGGTGACGAGCGGCAGTCCGGCCGCGAGCAGCGAGCCGAAGGTGATGACGAGGACGACCGCGGCGATCGCGATGCCGATGACCTCGGTGGCGCCCGTCTCGGGAGTCGTGTTGAGGGCGTCACCGCCGACCTCGACGGTCAGCCCGGCGTCCCGCGCGTCCTGCGCGGCCTCCTTGAGTGCCTCGCGCGTGGAGTCCTTGAGCTCCATGCCGGAGACCTTGTACTTGACCGACGCGTAGGCGACCGTGCCGTTCTTGCTGACGGCCCTGGCCTGGTACGGGTCGGCGACGGAGGCGACCTCGGAGCCGTCCTTCAGCTCCGCGACCGTCTTCTTCACGATCTTCTTGTTGGCGGCGGCGGTCATCTTCTCGCCGCTCGGCGCCTTGAAGACGACGCGCGCGGTGGCGCCGTCGGCGCTCATCCCGGGGAAGCGCTGTTCCAGCAGGTCGAAAGCCTTCTGGGCCTCGGTGCCGGGCACGGAGAAGGAGGTGTTGCCGGCCGCGGGGGCACTCGCTGCCCCGACGCCCGCCAGCGTCAGCAGCGCCACCCATATGAGGGCGACGAAGTGCCGTCGCCTGAAGGCGAGTCGGCCCAGTTTGTAGAGGAACGTGGCCACGAGGTCGTACTCCCGGTCAGTCGTGGGGTGTTCAGGGCAGGGGTGACCAACCCCGTGGGTGGCAGGGGTGATCGGCCCGACGACGTGAGCGGTGACGTCAGGTGGGGCTGAGGGGACTTGTCAGTCGGTGGGAACGCCGAGGGCGGGGAGGACCACGGCGTCGATGTACGAGAGGAGGAACGACTGCGTCGGCGGCTGCTCGTCGATCATCGCGCGGGCGGCGAACCCGCCGATCATCATGTGCATCACGAACCCGATCGCCGGGTTGTCCGCACGGACCTCTCCCCGGTCGACCGCCCGCTGGATCACGCGACGGAACTCCGCCATCTCCGGCTCGATGAGGTGCTCCCGGAACGCCTGCAGGAGGTCCGGGTTGCCGTGCACCGCCATGGCCAGACCCCGCATCAGCGCGGAGCTCTGCTCCATCTCGCAGTCGTCCGAACGCAGCGTGAGGGCGTGCAGATCGCCCTGGAGCGACCCGGTGTCGACCTCGTCGGCCGAGCCGCCCGGCTTGCTGTGCCGCACGGCCTTCGCCACCAGCTCGGCCTTGCCGCCCCACTGGCGGTAGAGCGTCGCCTTGCTGGACCGGGTGCGGGCGGCCACGGCGTCCATGGTGAGGGCGTCGTAGCCGACTTCGCGGAGCAGGTCGAGCACGGCCTCGTACAACTCGGCCTCACGCTCGGGGGTGATACGACTGCGGCGCGCCGTGGCGACCTCGGTCATCGTTCCCACCTTCCCACTCCGAACGACACGGTTTCGTACGTGACGAATGTAGCGCACCCTCCATGCGAAACGAAACCGTTTCGTACGTGTCCTCGGTCACGCCCTGGTCGAACGCCCGGAATTTTCACAAGTTGCTCCGCTCCATCCCCCGGAAAAGCATGGGGAGGTGAGCTATCTGCGCCTGCCGCACCTCAGCGGCGAACTGCTGTGCTTCGTGGCCGAGGACGACCTCTGGCTGGCCCCCCTCGGCTCCCCGGGCCGCGCCTGGCGGCTCACGGTGGACCGCACCAAGACCGGCCACCCCCGCTTCTCGCCCGACGGGCGGACGATCGCGTACACGAGCTGGCGCAGCCTGGTGCCCGAGATCCACGTGATCGGCGTGGAGGGCGGGCCGGGCCGGCAGCTGACGTACTGGGGAAGCGCGGACACCCGGGTGTGCGGCTGGACGCCTGCCGAGAACGGCGGGCCGGAGATCCTCGCCGTCGCCTCCCACAGCCAGCCCTTCTCGTACTTCACCTGGGCCTACAAGGTCTCCACCGACGGCGATCCCGGCCGCAAGCTCCCCTGGGGCCCGGTCGCCGACATCCAGGTCGCCGACCTCGACGAGGGGCACCGGACCCTGCTCCTGACCGGCACCCCACCGCATGAACCGGCCGCCTGGAAGCGGTACCGGGGCGGCGCCATGGGCCGGCTGTGGCTGCACGGGCAGCGGCTGCTCGCCGGCATCGGCGGCCATCTGGACTGCCCCATGTTCGTCGGCGGCCGGATCGCCTTCCTCTCCGACCACGAGGGCATCGGCAACCTCTACTCCTGCGCCTACGACGGCTCCGACCTGCGCCGCCACACCGACCACGACGCCTTCTACGCCCGGCACGCCGCCAGCGACGGCACGCGGGTGGTGTACCAGTGCGCGGGCGACCTGTGGCTGGTGGACGACCTGTCGGCGGACTCGGTGCCGCACCGGCTCGATGTGCGCCTGTCCGGAGCGCGCGCGGGACGCCGCAGGTACCAGGTGCCGGCCGCTCGGCACGTGGACGGCATCTCGGTCGACGAGACCGGCCGGGCCAGCGCCGTCGTGGTCCGCGGCAGCCTGTACTGGCTCACCCACCGCGACGGCCCCGCGCGCACCATCTCGGACACGCCGGGCGTACGGGTCCGGCTCCCGGTGATGCTGGGCTCGACCGGGCAGATCGCCTACGTCACGGACGCCGCGGGCGAGGACGCGATCGAGATCTCCCAGCTGCCCCGCGCCAGCGGCGACCGCGCGCCGCGCCGACTGGCCTCCGGCGAGCTGGGCAGGGTCCTGGAACTGGCCTCGGACCCGCTGGGCGAACGCCTCGCCGTCGCCGCCCACGACGGACGGCTGCTGCTGATCGACACGGGCGAGGACACGGACGGCGAGGTGACCGAGCTGATCCGGTCCATCAACGGCCCGGTCCGGGACCTGGCCTTCTCGCCGGACGGCTCCTGGCTGACCTGGTCGCATCCGGGGATCGGCCGCTCGCTCCGGCAGATCAAGATGGCCCGGATCTCCGGCCCCGGGCAGGCGGACCAACCGGTCGTCGACGTGACCAACGGCCGCTTCGAGGACGAGAACCCCGTCTTCACCCGGGACGGCCGCTATCTGGCGTTCCTGTCCTGGCGCGGCTTCGACCCGGTGTACGACGTCCACACCGGCGATCTGTCCTTCCCGCTCGGCTGCCGCCCGTACCTGGTCCCGCTGTCCTCGGCCACCCCCTCCCCCTTCGCCCTGAACCCCGAGGGCCGGCCCGCCGCCGGGGGCCTGGACCCCGTGGAGGACGAGGAGACCGGCGAGGGCGGCGCGGTGACCGTGGAGGTCGAGGGGCTGGAGAACAGGGTCACCCCGTTCCCGGTCTCCGCCTCCAAGTACTCCGGGCTGCTGCCGGTCTCCGGCGGCGGCCTGGTCTGGCTGCGCTGGCCGATCTCGGGCGCGCTCGGCGAGACGTTCGCGAACCCCAACGACCCCAGTGAGCGGCCCACGCTGGAGTACTTCAACCTCACCAAGGCGAAGAAGTCCCAACTCGTCGACCACCTCGACTGGTTCTCGGTGAGCGGCGACGGCACCCGGCTGGTGCTCATGGACGAAGGCGACCTGCGGGCCGTCCCGGCGACCGAGCCCGGCGACGGCGACACCACGACCTGGATCGACCTGCGCCGCATCCTGCACGAGGTCGACCCGCCCGCCGAGTGGCGCCAGGCCTACGCGGAGGCCGGCCGGCTCATCCGGGACTACTTCTGGGAGCCGCACATGTGCGGCATCGACTGGGACGCGGTCCTCGACCAGTACCGGCCGCTGGTCGAACGGGTCGCCTCCCCCGACGAGTTCGCCGATCTGCTGCGCGAGGTACTGGGCGAGCTGGGCACCTCCCACGCCTATGTCACCCCCGCCCGCCGCAACGAGGGACCGGCGCACTACCAGCGCTTCCAGGGCCTGCTGGGCGCCAACCTGGTGTGCCGGGACGGCCGTTGGACGGTCAAGCGGATCCTGCCCGGCGACTCCTCCGACTCCAAGGCCCGCTCCCCGCTGGCCGGCACGGGCATCCGCGAGGGCGCCGTGCTCACCCACGTGGACGGCCGGCCGGTGGACCCGGTGACGGGTCCCTATCCGCTGCTGGCGGGTTCGGGCGGTACGACGGTGGAGCTGACCTTCGCCCCGGCCGAGGGCGAGACGGGCCCGCCGCGGCGGGTCGCCGTCGTGCCCCTGATCGACGAGCGGCCGCTGCGCTACCAGGACTGGGTGGCCAAACGCCGCGAGGTCACCCGGGAGTTGAGCGGAGGCAGGTGCGGCTATCTGCACATCCCCGACCTGGGCGGCTCGGGCTGGGCCCAGTTCAACCGTGATCTGCGCATGGAGGTCTCCCGGCCCGTGCTGATCGTGGACGTGCGCGGCAACGCGGGCGGGCACATCAGCGAGCTTGTCGTCGAGAAGCTCACCCGGACCATCCTCGGCTGGGACCTGACCCGCAACGCCCAGCCCGTGTCGTACGCCTCGAACGCGCCCCGCGGCCCCATCGTCGCCCTCGCCGACGAGGCGACCTCCTCCGACGGCGACATGATCACGGCGGCCTTCAAACTGCTCAAGCTCGGGCCGGTGGTGGGCCAGCGCACCTGGGGCGGGGTGGTCGGCATGACCGGGCGGCACCGGCTGGGCGACGGCACGGTGATCACGGTGCCGATGAACGCGGCCTGGTTCGACGCCTACGGCTGGTCCGTGGAGAACCACGGCGTCGCCCCCGACCTGGACATCCTGCGCACGCCGCTGGACTGGGCGGAGGGCCGCCATGTCGAGATGGACGACGCGGTGCAGCTCGCCCTGGACCTGCTGACCACCCACCCGGCGGCGGCCCCGCCCGACTACAGCGACGTACCGGACCGCTCGCGGCCGAAGCTGCCGCCACGGACACCGCCGCGGACATGAGAAGGACACCGCCACGGACATGAGAAGGGGTGCCCCGCGCGGGGCACCCCTTCCACCGGACCTGCGACGTCAGGCGTCGTAGTCCATGTCCATGCGGTCACGCATGTCGTGCTCGGACTCGTCGGTGTCCCGCACGTTCTGGCGACCACGCTCGGCCTGCTGCGGGCCGCGCTGCGGCTGCTGCTGACCGCGCTGCGGCTGCTGCTGGCCACGCTGCGGCTGCTGCTGGCCACGCTGGGGCTGCTGCTGGCCGCGCTGGGCGCCCTTCTGCTTGCCCTGGGACTTGTCCTGGAACTGGTCCTTCATACCCATGTGGGTTCACTCCCGTGGAGGGTGAGGGGTTTGGGCCCTTTGGTTGGGCCCCGACCAGATTCACACGGGTGGACACACTGCGCATGTCGATCAGTCACGGTGCGTAGCGGCCGACTTGGCCGGGCGCGGGCGCGCTCATTCGTGCCGGGCGGACCGCTCGCGCTCGTCGGCCTCCCCGCCCGCACCTACCAGCCCCGTCCGCATCCCCTGGAGCCGGGGCGCGAAGCGGCGCATCTCGCGCTGTCCCACCGTCCCGATGAGCGCCGGCAGATAGCCGCGCACGCCCTGCATCCCGCGCAGCCACCACTGCCCGTACACATGGGCGGAGCGCCGCTCGATGCCGGCGACGATCCGGTCCACCGCGGGGCCCAGCGGGTACGTCTTGTTGGACGGCCACGGCAGCCGCTGCCGCAACTCCCGCATGACGTCGTCCTGGTCGGCACCGCGCACCATGTCCGTGTCGGTCCACGACAGATACGCGACACCGACCTTCACGCCCTGGTGGCCGACCTCGGCGCGCAGACAGTGCGCGTACGCCTCCACGCCGGACTTGGACGCGCAGTACGCCGTCATCATCGGCGCCGGGGTGATCGCGGCGAGCGAGGCGATCTGCAGCAGATAGCCGCGGCTCTCAGTAAGCACCGGCAAGAAGGCGCGGCCCGTCACCGCCGAGCCGATCAGATTCACCTCGATCACCCGCCGCCAGGCCTCGGGATCGGAGTCCGTGAACGGCCCGCCGCTCGCGACCCCGGCGTTGGCGATCACGATGTCGACCTTGCCGAAGCGCTCCTTGACCTCCCGGGCCACCCGCGCCATCGCCTCGTGGTCGGTGACGTCGGCGTACCAGTGGTCGCTGTCGCTGTGCAGCCTGCCGGACACCTCCTTGAGCGCGTCCGCCTCCAGCCCGACCAGCGCCACCTTGGCACCGCGCGCCGAGAGCTTGCGCGCGAGCAGCTCGCCGACGCCGCGCGCGGCTCCGGTGACGACCGCGACCTGGCCCTCCAGGCTCACCCTGCTCATGCGCCCTCCTTGACGTGTACGTACGTGGTGACGAGTTCCCGGATCTTCCCGGTGACCAGCTCGGGCGCCTCCACCGGGGTCATGTGGCCGAGCCCGGGCAGCTCGGTGAGGCCGACACAGTCCGGCAGCTCGGCGGCCAGGAAACGGGCGTGCGCCGGCGGGGTGAGCCGGTCCTCGGTGCCGGCGACCACCGCCGTGGGGACCCGCAACTCCCGTACGCCGTGGTCGAGGTCGAGCCGCTCCAGCACCTGCGACCAGGCGTGGCGCACCGCGCGCGGGCAGGCGTGCACGATGTGTGCGCACGCCTCCACCATGTGCGGGGCGGAACCGGCGCCCATCGTGGCGTACTTGAGGATCCGCTTCGCGAGCGGAGTGACCGGACCGAGCGGGGCGCGCGAACCCAGGATGTGCGCCGTGAGCCAAGTGCGTGTGCGCCCGGCGCGCAGCGGTACGACGCGTGCCTGCGCGACCAGTTTCGAACTGCCCGTGCTGCACAGCAGTACGGCGGCCGCGTGCTCCTGGAAGCGGGGGCGCGCGGACGCGGCCATCACCGTCATCCCGCCCATGGAGTGGCCGGCGATCACGGCCCGCTCCCCGGGCGCGAGCGTCTGCGCGAGCACCGCCTCCAGGTCGTCCGCCAGCGCGTCGGTCGTGCAGGCGGGGCTCGCGGGGCTGCGCCCGTGTCCCCGCTGGTCGTACGCGATGACCCGGTGGTCCGCGGCCAGGTCCCGGATCTGCGCCGCCCAGAAGGCGGTCGAGCAGGTCCAGCCGTGGGCGAGGACGACGGGCGGCGCGCCCTCGGGCCCGTGCACCTCGACGTGCAGACGGGCGCCGTCGGCGGAGACCACCGTGAGTTCGCGCGCGGGGGCGGGCGGGGCGTAGGGGCCGGTGGCCACATGTGTGAGTCGGCTCATGAGGCCACCTCCGCCTGCGTCACGTCCTGCGTCGCAGCCGTGCGCCCCGGCACCCGCAGCAGCTCGTACTCCGCCAGGTCCACCCGACGGGTCGCCTTGCGGAACTCCGTCGTCGTACCGGGCCAGATGGTGGTGTTGCGACCGCTCGCGTCCAGGTACCAGCTGGTGCAGCCACCGGTGTTCCAGACCGTGCGCTTCATGCGCTCCTGCACCATGCGGTTCCAGGCCTCCACGGCGCCGGGGCGGGCGTCGAGGGCGGCGCGGCCGCCGAGGACGTCGAGCTGCCGTACGTAGTCGGCCATGTAGTTCAGCTGGGACTCGATCATCAGGATCATGGAGGAGTTCCCGAGCCCGGTGTTGGGCCCGATGACCGTCATCCAGTTGGGGAAACCGGCCGCGGACGCCCCGCGCAGGGCCTGCATCCCGTTCTTCCAGCTCTCGGCGAGGGTCCTGCCCTCCGCCCCGACGACCCGCTCGGCGATCGGCATGTCGGTGACGTGGAAGCCCGTACCGAAGACGATCGCGTCGACCTCGGCCGCACTGCCGTCGGCGGCGACCACGGTCGACCCGCGGATCTCGCTCAGCCCACTGGCGACGACGTCCACATTGGGCTTCACCAGCGTCGGGTAGTACGTGCTGGACAGCAGGATCCGCTTGCAGCCGATGCGGTAGTCCGGGGTGAGCTTGGCGCGCAGGGCCGGGTCCTTGATGGCGCGGGCGATGTTGCGCCGTGCCAACTGCTCGACGAAGCCCAGCTCGTCGGGGTGCTTGGTGAAGGCCTGGACCTGCAACTCCCGGATGCCCCACAGCAGTCCGCGGCGCAGCTGCGTGGTGAAGGGCAGGGCGCGGTGGAGCCGGCGCTCGGCGCCGCTGATGGCGCGGTCCATGCGGGGCATGACCCAGGGCGGGGTGCGCTGGAAGAGGGTGAGCTTGGCGACCCGCGGCTGGATGGCCGGCACGATCTGGATGGCGGACGCCCCCGTGCCGACCATCGCGACCCGCTTGCCGCTCAGGTCGTAGTCGTGGTCCCAGCGGGCCGAGTGGAAGACCTTGCCCGGGAAGGACTCCAGGCCCGGGATGTCCGGGATCTTCGGGTCGGACAGCGGCCCGGTGGCGGAGACGACGATGTCGGCGCTCAGCGAGCCGTTCGTGGTCTCGATGTCCCAGCGCAGCTGTTCCGGGTCCCAGGTCATCAGCTTCACCTCGGCGCCGAAGCGGAGGTGCGGCCTGAGACCGAGGACGTCGGTGACATGCTCCAGGTAGGCGCGGATGTGCTCCTGGCCGGAGAAGGTGCGCGGCCAGTCGGGGTTGGGCGCGAAGGAGAAGGAGTACAGGTGGGACGGTACGTCGCAGGCGCACCCGGGGTAGCTGTTGTCCCGCCAGGTGCCGCCGACGCTGTCCGCCCGCTCAAGGACCACGAAGTCGGTGATCCCCTCGCGGCGCAGCCGTACGGCCGCACCCAGCCCGCCGAAGCCGGACCCGATCACCGCCACCCGTACATGCTCGTGTTCGGCCATCCCGAAGCCTCCAGGCATCGCATCGGACTCGTTGAACCATGCCAGTGAACACTGGCGCAATGGGAGGGTAGAGCAGCTCCGTACCGAGCGGTAGGGGTCGGGGGAAGGAAGTTACCCGCGGTACAACATAGGCTGCACGCGTGGCTGAAGACGGAGGACGACCCGGCGAGCAGCGCGAGTACCGCATGGAGGAGCTGGCACAGCTGGCCGGCATCACCGTGCGCACCCTGCGCTTCTACCGCGAGCGCAAGCTGATCCCGCCGCCCCGCCGCGAGGGCCGTATCGCCTGGTACGACGACCACCACCTGGCCCGCCTGCGCACGATCTCGGCCCTGCTGGAACGCGGCCACACCCTGAACGGCATCGCGGAGCTCGCCGAGGCCTTCGACCACGGCCGGGACGTCGCCGACCTGCTCGGCGTCGGCGCCCCCACCGAGGAGGAGCCGGTCCGGCTGACCCCCGAGGAACTCGCCGACCACTTCGCGGGCGAGGTCACCCGCGAGAACCTCGCCGCGGCCATGGACCTCGGCTACCTCGGCACCGACGGCGACGAGATCGTCCACATCAGCCGCCGCCTGCTGGACGTGTCCGCGGCCCTGGTCCGCGAGGGCATCCCGCTCGCCGAGGTCCTGACGGCGGCCAAGCGCGTACGCGAACACGCGGACGCCCTGGCCGAACTCTTCACCGAGGTCATCCTCCGCCACGGCCCCGAGGAGGACCTGGAACGCCTGCGCCCCCTGGCCCGCAGCGTGGTGGAGGCGGAACTGTCCCTGGCACTGGACCGGCGACTGCGGAAGCGGGACTGAGCGCGAGAGGCGCTCAGCGGTCGTACACGACGGTCACCGGCGCATGGTCGGACCACCGTTCGGCGTGCGTGGCCGCCCGCTCGACGAAGCCCTTGACGGCCTTGGCCGCGAGCCCGGGCGTCGAGACGTGGTAGTCGATCCGCCAACCCGAATCGTTGTCGAAGGCCCGCCCCCGGTACGACCACCATGTGTACGGCCCCTCGGCGTCCGGGTGCAGGGTGCGCACCACGTCCGTGTAGCCGCCGTCGGCCGGGTCGAGGACTCTGCCGAGCCACTCCCGCTCCTGAGGCAGGAAGCCCGAGTTCTTGGTGTTGGCGCGCCAGTTCTTGAGGTCGGCGTTGTGGTGGGCGATGTTCCAGTCGCCGCAGACCAGTACCTCGCGGCCGTCGGCGGCGGCGCGCTCGCGCAGCCCCTTCAGGTGGGCGAGGAACTCGTCCATGAAGCGGACCTTCTCGTCCTGCCGCTCGGTGCCGACCTCCCCGGAGGGGAGGTAGAGGGAGGCGACGGTGACGCCGGGCAGGTCGGCCTCGACATAGCGGCCGCTGCCGTCGAACTCGGCCGATCCGAAGCCCACCTGGATGCGGTCGGGTTCGCGCCGTGTGTAGAGGGAGACGCCCGCGCGGCCCTTGGCGGCGGCCGGGGCGTGTACGACGTGCCAGCCGTCGGGCAGGCGCACGCCCTCGGGCAGCTGCTGCGGCTCCGCGCGCACCTCCTGGAGGCAGAGCACATCCGCGGAGGTCTCCGCGAGCCATTCCACGAAGCCCTTCTTCGCGGCGGCCCGCAACCCGTTCACATTCACCGAGGTCACAGTCAGCACCCGGGCACGATACCGGCACACTGGACGAGGTCCGGTATTCCACCGGGTCTCCCTCTGCATGATTGTACGATTCCCGGCATGAATATACGTCCCGTCCCCTTCGACCACCCCGACGCCGTCAAGCTCAACGACGAGGTCCAGGCCGAGTACCACGTGCGCTACGGCGACGGCGGTGACGCCACCACCCTGGACGCGTCGGACTTCGAGCCGCCCAGCGGCGTCTACCTGATCGCGTACGACGAGGGCGGCCGCCCCGTGGCCACCGGCGGCTGGCGCAGCCAGGACGAGAACGGCGAGGGCCACGAGGACGGCGACGCCGAACTCAAGCGCATGTACGTGGTCGAGGAGATGCGCGGGCGCGGCCTGGCCCGCCGCATGCTGGCCGCCCTGGAGGAGGACGCCCGCGCGGCCGGCCGCGCCCGGATGGTCCTGGAGACGGGCACCAAGCAGCCGGAGGCCATCGCCCTCTACATCTCCAGCGGTTATGAGCCCTGCACCAAGTTCGGCTACTACCGCCACTACGAGTCGAGCCGCTGCTACGCGAAGCCGCTGTGAACACGATGAAGCCCCGGTCGGCTTTCGCCGATCGGGGCTTCATGCTGCGTGGACCTGAGGGGATTTGAACCCCTGGCCCCCTCGATGCGAACGAGGTGCGCTACCGGACTGCGCCACAGGCCCTTGCAACGAATGAAACTTTAGCACCCCGATCGGGGTGCTTGGAAATCCGTTCCCTGACTGGTCAGGGCGGGCTCCCACGGGGTGACGGGCATCACTCGTTGGCCGCGCGCGGGCGGTCGCCGTCCTCGTACTGGTCGAAGAGCGGCGTGCGGCCGCGTTCGCGCGCGCGGCGGGCGGAGGCGGCACGGCGCCGTGCGTCACCGCGCTCGTCCGCGGCCGGCTTGTCCTCGGCCACGGGCTCGGGTTCCGGCGTCGTGGCGTCCGGCTTCACCTCCTGCTCCGGCGCGACGGAGCTGGACCGCGCCGAACTCCACGCGTCGGGCGCCTCCAGGTCCACGTCGGACGTGGCCCGCGGCGCGACCGGCGCGGTCACATACGTCGGCAGCGGCACCGGAACCGGGTCCCAGCTGTCGCCGTGCCCGGGCCGGCGCTGGCGCTCACGCTGCTGGTCGACCCACTCCGCGTGGTCGGTCTGCTCCACGAGGGCGCGACGGTCGGCGGCGAGGGCGGACATGCCGGTGTCGGTCTCGGTCGCTGGTCCCTCGTCCGGTTCGTCGGCGGACGCGCCCGCGTCCAGGGGCGCGCGCCGCCGCGGCTGGCGTGCGCGCTCCCGCAGCCGCGCGGCCGCGGCCTCGGCCTGGCGCCGGTCCATCTGGTAGGCGAAGCGGCGGCGTTCCTGGCTGCGCAGATACGCGATGTACGAGCTGAGCAGTATGGCGGGCACGGCGGGCGCCCACAGGAACGCGAGCCCGCCGACGGCCGCGACGATGGCGCCGAGCGTGAAGGCGAGGAAGAGCATCACCGTGGTGCGCCGGCGACGCGCAAGTGCCTTCGAGCGCTGGGCGCGTGCCGCGGCCGCCTGGGCCGAGGGCGAACGCCGCGCGACGGGCACCCGCTTCTGCGCGGAAGGGGACTTCGGCGCGGACGCGGAAGGAGAAGGTGACTTGGGCGCCGACTTGGGCGCGGATCCCTGCTGACGCGCGGGCGCGGAGCCGGACTTCGGGACCGGCCCGGTCGCTTGGCCGCGCGCCGCTTCCGGGCGCTCCGATGTCTCCGGCCCGACGTCCGCCCGTACCTGACGGCGGGTCGGGCGCATGGCAAAGGCCCGGACGTCCACCGAGTCGGTGACGGCGTCCGGGTCGCCGGCGCTGGGCTCCCCCTCCTGGGCGGAGCGCGCCCGCAGGTCCTTGGCGTACCGGCGCTCCATCCCCGCCCGTCCGGACAGCAGCCGGATGGCGGTGCTGAAGCGTTCCGTCGGACGGGCCTCGTTCAGCTCGTCCTGCCTACGGAGCCACATCGGCACCAAGTAGGCGGCCCAGGCCCCGACAATGACTGCGTAGATGAGGCCGCTGCTGCTCACGTCTCACACGGTAGAGGGGTTTGCGTGAGGCCATCTGCCAATTGGGCCGGTGTGTCGCACGATCTGGCTGATATTTCGAACTTTTTTTGTGACCGATGCGATCAGTAGGCCGTCGGAGCCGCGAATTCAATACTCCGAGACGGTCATCGACCGATCAATTTCGAACAAATATTCAATTTCCCGGGCTATGCGGGATTGCCAGGGGTGTTCTGCGGATTCCGCGTCGCACTCCCACTGTTCGACCTGCCCTGAGAGCGTGCCCGCTGCCAGCGGCTCAGCAACCCTTCGGGCACCTCTTCCGCGGTGAGCGCGAAGACGAGGTGGTCGCGCCAGGCTCCGTCGATGTGGAGATAACGCGGGCGCAGGCCCTCCTCGCGGAATCCGAGTTTCTCCACGACCCGGCGGCTCGGGCGGTTCTCGGGGCGAATGCAGACCTCGATGCGGTGCAGACCAACGGCGCGGAAACAGTGGTCCACCACGAGCGCCACGGCCGTCGGCATCACCCCGCGGCCGGCCACCGCCTCGTCGACCCAGTAGCCGACGTGCCCCGAGCACATCGAGCCCCAGGTGATCCCGGCGACCGTCAACTGTCCGACCAGCCGCCCCTGGTATTCGATGACGAACGGCAGCATCCGGCCCGAGTTCGCCTCGGAGCGCAGATGCCGGACCATCTGCCGGTAGGTCGGCCGGTGCGCTATCGGCCCGCTGGGCGTGGGCGGCGGAATGGTCGCCTCCCAGGGGCGCAGCCAGTCCCGGTTACGCCGGTTCACCTCGCGCCAGGCCCGCTGGTCGCGCAGCTTTATCGGCCGGAGGACGATGTCGCCGTCCGCCAGCACGACGGGCCAGGATGGGCTGTTCAGCTCGCACCCCCATGTCCGGGTCTGGGGTGGTCGCCGCCGCGGATCTGGTCCACGGCGTGGACCAGCAGGGGCTCCAGGACGGCGAGGCCGTCCTTCACCCCGCCGGTGGAGCCCGGCAGATTGACGATCAGCGTCCGCCCCGCCACTCCGGCCAGGCCCCGGGACAGGGCCGCGGTCGGCACCTTCCGCATTCCGAACGCCCGGACGGCCTCCGCGATGCCCGGCACCTCGTAGTCGATCACCCTGCGCGTCGCCTCGGGCGTGCGGTCGGTCGGCGAGACGCCGGTGCCGCCGGTGGTGACGATGGCGTCGTACTCCGCCTCGACACCGGCGCGCAGGGCCGCCTCCACGGGGTCGCCGTCGGGGACGACCCGCGGACCGTCCACGGCGAAGCCGAAGCCGGCGAGGCCCTCGGCGATCAGCGGACCGCCCCGGTCCTCGTAGACCCCGACGGCAGCCCTGTTGGAGGCGGTGACCACAAGGGCCCGGTATGTCATGCCCGGCTCCAATCGCCCGACTTGCCGCCCGTCTTCTCCTCCACCCGTACGTCCGTGATGACCGCTCCCTTGTCTACGGCCTTGACCATGTCGATCACGGTGAGCGCGGCGACCGACACCGCGGTGAGGGCCTCCATCTCGACACCCGTGCGGTCCGTGGTCTTCACGGTGGCCCGGATCTCGACGGCGTCGTCCGCGACCGACAGCTCCAGTTTCACACCGGAGACCGACAACGGGTGGCACAGGGGGATCAGGTCCGGGGTGCGCTTGGCGCCCATGATCCCGGCGATGCGCGCGGTGGCGAGCGCGTCTCCCTTGGGAACCCCTTCGCCGCGCAGCAGCTCGACCACGCGGGGCGAGACGAGGACACGGCCGCTGGCACGGGCGGTGCGCGCGGTCACGTCCTTCCCGGACACGTCGACCATGCGGGCCGCGCCCGCCTCGTCGATGTGCGTGAGTCGGTCCTGCACAGGGGGTCCGGGGGTCTCCCCCCGGGAAGGCACAGTCATGGTGTGGCGCTCCTGGTCCGGGCCCGTCGCGGTGCGGCGCACGGGCCTGCTGTGCGCGACACGCTACCGCCAAGTCGGCGTGCGCACCGGTGCGGGACCCCCGGGGCCGGGCTCAGCCCAGCAGGACGACCTCGACCTCCGTGCCGGGTTCGACGGATTCGACGTCCTCGGGTACGACGATCAGCGCGTCGGCGTGGGCCAGGGCCGCGACCAGATGGGATCCGGCACCGCCCACGGGCGTGACCTCGCCCTCGGTGTGCGTCGCCCGCACGAACTGCCTGCGCCCCTTCGGCGAGCTGAGCGCCTGGTCCGCCTTCAGGTTCGCCCGGGTCGTCGGGCGATGGAGGTCCTCAAGGCCCATCAGGGTACGGATGGCGGGGCGGACGAACAGCTCGAAGGAGACGTACGACGACACGGGGTTGCCCGGCAGCGCGAGCAGGGGGGTGTGGTCGGGGCCGATGGAGCCGAAGCCCTGGGGCTTGCCCGGCTGCATGGCGAGCTTGCGGAACTCGACGCCGCCGCCCGCCTCGTCCTCGTCGCCGACGTGCGACAGCGCCTCCTTGACCACGTCGTACGCCCCGACGCTCACCCCGCCGGTGGTGACCAGCAGGTCGGCTCGGATGAGCTGGTCCTCGATGGTGGACCGCAGCGTCTCGGCGTCGTCGACGACGGCGCCCACCCGGTAGGCGATCGCACCCGCGTCCCGGGCGGCGGCGGTCAGGGCGAAGCTGTTGGAGTCGTAGATCTGGCCGCTGCCCAGTTCCTCGCCGGGCTGGACCAGCTCGCTGCCGGTGGACACCACGACCACGCGCGGCCGCGGGCGCACGCGCACCGTGCCGCGCCCGATCGCGGCGAGCAGCGCGATCTGCGGCGGGCCGAGGACCGTGCCGGCCTCCAGGGCGCGGTCGCCGGCCCTCACGTCGCTGCCCACCGCGCGCACATGCGCGCGTGCCTCGGCCGGCCGGTACACGTTCACATGCCCGGTGGCGCCCTCGGGCGCCAGGCTGCGGGCGGGCATCCCGCTCACGGGCCCCTCGCCGAGGCCTCCGTCGGTCCACTCCACGGGGACGACGGCCTCCGCGCCGGGCGGCAGCGGTGCGCCGGTCATGATGCGGGCCGCCTGGCCCGGGCCGACCCGGGCCAGATGGGCGGCGCCCGCCGCGACGTCCCCGACGACCTCCAGGACGGCGGGGAACTCCTCGCTCGCGCCCGCGATGTCCGCGACGCGCACCGCGTACCCGTCCATGGAGCTGTTGTCGAACGGTGGCAGCGAGACCGGCACCGTGACGTCGTCGACCAGGATGCAGCCCTGGGCGTCGAGCAGTTGCAGCTCGATGGGGTCGAGGGGGCGGACGGTGGCGAGGATGTCCTCCAGGTGCTCGTCCACCGACCACAGGTGGTCCTGGCCGGCGGGGCGGGTCGCGGCGCTGCTCAACGTTGCTGCATCTCCTCGGCTACGTAACTGCGAAGCCAGGTCCGGAAGTCCGGGCCCAGGTCTTCACGTTCGCATGCGAGTCTGACAATGGCACGCAGATAGTCGCCACGGTCGCCGGTGTCATAGCGGCGGCCCTTGAAGACGACGCCGTGCACCGGGCCGCCGACCTTCTCGTCCTGCGCGAGCTGCTGGAGGGCGTCGGTGAGCTGGATCTCACCGCCGCGCCCGGGCTCGGTCTGACGCAGTATCTCGAAGACGTGCGGGTCGAGGACGTAGCGGCCGATGACGGCGTAGTTCGACGGGGCGTCCGCCGGGTCCGGCTTCTCGACCAGGCCCGTCACCTTGACCACATCGCCGTCGGTGGTGCTCTCCACGGCCGCGCAGCCGTAGAGGTGGATCTGCTCGGGCGCGACCTCCATGAGCGCGATGACGCTGCCGCCGTGCTGCTCCTGGACCTCGATCATGCGCTGGAGCAGGGGGTCGCGCGGGTCGATCAGGTCGTCGCCGAGCAGGACGGCGAAGGGCTCGTGCCCGACGTGCGGGGCGGCGCACAGGACGGCGTGACCAAGACCCCTCGGGTCGCCCTGGCGCACATAGTGCATGGTGGCGAGGTCGCTGGACTCCTGGACCTTGGCGAGCCGCTCGGCGTCGCCCTTCTTCTGCAGGGCCGACTCGAGCTCGTAGTTGCGGTCGAAGTGGTCCTCGAGGGGGCGCTTGTTGCGTCCGGTGATCATGAGCACGTCGTCGAGCCCCGCCGACACGGCCTCCTCGACCACGTACTGGATCGCGGGCTTGTCCACGACCGGCAGCATCTCCTTGGGAGTGGCTTTGGTGGCCGGCAGGAACCGGGTACCGAGGCCTGCTGCGGGAATGACAGCCTTGCTGATCCTGGGGTGCGACTGAGTCATGACCGCAACCTTATCCGGTGGCTTTGCGGGGAATCCGCGGGTCCGGTTAATTAGCTCTCATATGAGCACATTAGGAAGGGTGCAAGAGCGACCAGTGGAACACGTCGGACGTGCGGTGGATCCTGACAAGCGAATGTTGCGGCGAGAGTTCCTCGCGGTGAGGAACAGGTTGACGGCGGATGTCGTCAGGGATGCGGGCACGGCGCTGGCCGAGCGCGC
The DNA here is from genome assembly GCF_055558775.1 of Streptomyces sp. NPDC025638. Taxonomy (NCBI): domain Bacteria; kingdom Bacillati; phylum Actinomycetota; class Actinomycetes; order Kitasatosporales; family Streptomycetaceae; genus Streptomyces; species Streptomyces sp. NPDC025638. The sequence goes on from NZ_JBVHLX010000013.1 coordinate 203,675, forward strand.
GCTGGAGCTGCCCGAGCTGAGGCGTGCGCGCACGGTGGCGGCGTACGTCTCCGTGGAGAGCGAACCCGGCACGCTCGCGCTGCTGGACGCCCTGCACGCTCGCGGCGTGCGCGTGCTCCTGCCGGCGCTGCTGCCGGACAACGACCTGGACTGGGGCGCGTACACCGGGGAGGGCTCCCTCGCACGCGTCCAACACGGCGGAAAGATGGCGCTCTTCGAGCCCGCCGGCGAACGCCTGGGCCCGGACGCCGTGACGTCCGCCGACGTCGTCCTGCTGCCCGGGCTCGCGGTGGACGCGCGCGGGATGCGCCTGGGACGCGGCGGGGGGTCGTACGACCGCGTACTGGCCCGGCTGGAGCGGGCGGACGCGCACCCCGCGCTCGTGGTGCTCCTGTACGACTCGGAGGTCGTCGAGCGCGTCCCCGAGGAGGCGCACGACCGGCCGGTGGACGCGGTGGTGACCCCGTCGGGCCTGCGCCGCTTCAAGGCCGCCTGACCTCTCGCCCCTCCCCGGGTGGTCCCCCGATGCGAAGTGGCCCTCCACGCGCGCGTGGAGGGCCACTTCGGGGGACGTGCGGTCAGCGGCTCACGGCTTGAGGACGAGCGTGTCGCTCGTGCTGCCGTCGACCGCCTTCGCCGAGAACGACCACGGCAGCAGCTCGCCCTTGGCCCACTTGCCGGTCTGGTCGGTGTAGTGGGCGCTGTAGGCGTGCCCGGAGGCCCCGGTCAGATTGATCCACTTGGACTTGTCGAGATCGGCGAGGTTGACCACCATCCGCATCGACGGCACCCACACGACGCCGTAGCCGCCGGCCGCGTTCCAGCCGGACGCGTTGACCGTCGCCTCGCCGCCGCTGAGCCTCCAGGGGCCGCGGTTGAGGACGTACTGCAGGACGCCCGGGCCCTCGGTGCCCAGGGTCTGGTTCTTCAGGAACAGGCGGTGCAGCCGGCCCCAGCTCCAGGTGTCGATGTCCTTGCCGAGCTTGGCGGTCAGCTCCCAGCGGGCGTCGATCAGGGCGCGCTTGAACAGCTCGTCGCGGTTGTCGGCCTTGGGGCGGTCGCCCACTCCGGCCGGCGCCTTCCACCAGTCGCTGTCCGGCTTGTCCATGAGCTTGCGGACCACCTCGAACCAGCGGTCGCCGCCATCCGGCTGCGCCTGGTCGGCGTCGCGCTCGCCGCACTCGCGCACCTTGGCGTCGTCGTCCACCGGGCCGGTGTTGTCGATCTTGTCCACCCACAGGCACTGGCCCTTGACCCGCAGCTCCTTGGGCATCTTGTTGCCGAAGGCGAGCTTGAGGATGTTGCGCCAGACGGCGTTGAAGTAGGCGGCCGCCGCGGAGTCGGCGTCCTGGGTGTAGTCCCAGCCCTCCAGCAGCTTCTGAGCGTCGCGCACGTCCTTGTCGCCGAGGTTGATCTTCAGCAGCTTGGGCACGAGCAGCTTGGCGATCTCGCTGCTGTTGTCCAGCTGCATCTGGCGCATGTCGTCGGTCGAGATCTTGCCGTCGCCCTTGATCTTCGACTCGATCAGATCGGTTATCCGCTGGCTGCGGGCGCCGTAGCCCCAGTCCGTGGTGAGCGTGTAGGGGTACTTGTCCTTGTCGACGACGGCCTGGTTGGCGGTGACGATGTAGCCACGCGAGGGGTTGTACTCGTAGGGCAGCTCGTCCTGCTTGATGTAGCCGGTCCAGCGGTACTTGGAGTCCCAGCCCGGGGCCGGGATCGAGCCGTCGTCGCCCTGCGCGCGCGTGGGGATCTTTCCGGGCAGGGTGTAGCCGATGTTGTCCTTGTCGGCGTAGATCAGGTTCTGCGAGGGCACGTCGAACAGCGCGGCCGCGGCGCGGAAGTCGTTCCAGTCTCCCGCCCGGTCCATGGCGAAGACGGCGTCCATGGTGGTGCCCGGCTGCAGGGCCGTCCACTTCAGGGCGATGCCGTAGCCGTCGCCGCGGTCGGGTGCGGCGGTGTCGACGGTGGCCCTCCTGCCGACCTTGACGAGCTCGTCGTCGCGGTCGGACAGCAGCGGCATCCCGTCCGCGGTAAGGCGGACGACGATCTTCTTGGACTCGCCCCCGGCGACCTTGATCGTCTCCTCGCGGGAGGTGAAGGGCTTGACCTTGCCGTCGTAGAGGTAGCCGTCGCCGCTGAGCTTCTCCAGGTAGAGGTCGGTGACGTCGACCTCGGAGTTGGTCATGCCCCACGCGATGTCCGCGTTGTGGCCGATTATGACGCCCGGCATGCCGGCGAAGGTGTAGCCGGTGACGTCGTACTGGCACTTGGCGGAGACCGTGCGGCAGTGCAGGCCCATCTGGTACCAGACGGACGGCAGCGAGGGCGACAGGTGCGGGTCGTTGGCGAGCAGCGGATGCCCGGTGATGGTGTGGTTCCCGGCGACGACCCAGGAGTTGGAGCCGATGCCCTGGCCGTTCACGCCGACGGCCGCGGGGACGTTGTCCAGGACCTTGTAGAGGCCCGCCAGCTGGCTCGTGAGGGCCGAACCCGCGGTCGACGAGTGCGAGGTGCCGGTGGTGCCCGTCGTGCCCTGTGTGCCGCCCTGCCCGAACGTCTTGGTGACCGCGTCGTACTGGCCGGTCCGGACGATCGTCTTGTGGCGGCTGTACGGGTACTCGGGGTACAGGTCGGCGATCTGCTGGGGGCCGAGACGGCTGGTCATCAGGGCGCGGTCGATCTCGTCCTTCATGTTGCCGCGCAGGTCCCAGGCCATCGCCTTCAGCCAGGAGACCGAGTCGACCGGGGTCCACTGCTCGGGCTTGTAGTCGTTGGTGAACCCGAGGGCGGCGTACTCCAGGGAGAGGTCCTTGCCGTCCTTGCCCTCCAGATACGCGTTGACGCCCTTGGCGTACGCCTGGAGGTACTTCTTCGTGGCGGCCGACAGCTTGGAGTCGTACTCCTGCTTGGCGATCTTGTCCCAGCCCAGGGTGCGCAGGAACTCGTCGTTCCCGACCTGGCTCTTGCCGAACATCTCCGACAGGCGCCCGGAGGTCATGTGGCGGCGCACGTCCATCTCGTAGAACCGGTCCTGCGCCTGGACGTAGCCCTGCGCCATGAACAGGTCCTCGTCGGACGAGGCGTAGATCTGCGGGATGCCGTAGCCGTCCCGCTTCACGTCGACGGGGCCCGAGAGGCCCTGGAGTGTGATCGAACCCGTGGTCTGCGGGAAGGAGGCGCGGACCGTGCTGATGGACCAGTACGCCCCGTAGGTGACGCCTCCGATGATGGCCAGCACCAGCACGAGCACGATGAGTCGGGCTTTGCGCCCCTTCTTCCTGCCGGACTTGCCGGGCTTGTCACCCGTTGAGGCGGTGGTGTTGGGGGGCATCGCTGTCCTTGCTGTCCTAACGCGAGCGGCAGGCGGTCCTGGAGTGCTGGAGCAACCATAGGCGCAGGGCCCCGTGCCACTTGACGCGGAGTCGGTGAACCAGCGCGCACGGACGTTCGATCTTGCCTCGTGGAGTGTCAAGAAAACGTCAAGAGTTAGGTAAGGTAACAAAGTACTTGGGTGCGGAGTGCCGCAGCCTCGGGTCTTGTGTACGTGTGCCCGCGTGTCCCCCGCGCGCGGGGCAGCGAAGGGAACCGCCGCTGACTGTCCACCACCTCAACCAGCTCCTGCTCGTCTGCTCCCTCGTCCTGCTCGTCGCGGTCGCGGCGGTTCGGATCTCCTCGCGCAGCGGGCTCCCCAGCCTGCTCGTCTACCTGGGCATCGGCGTCCTCATGGGCCAGGACGGCATCGGGAACGTCCAGTTCAGCAACGCCGAACTGACCCAGCTCATCGGGTACGCGGCCCTGGTCGTGATCCTGGCCGAGGGTGGTCTCACCACGAAGTGGAAGGAGATCGAACCGGCCCTGCCGGCCGCCTCCACGCTGGCGCTGGTCGGGGTCGCGATCAGTGTCGGGGTCACGGCGGCGGGCGCGCACTACCTGATCGGGCTGGGGTGGCGGCAGGCGCTCATCATCGGCGCGGTGGTGTCCTCGACGGACGCGGCGGCGGTCTTCTCCGTGCTGCGCAGAATTCCCCTGCCCGCGCGCGTGACGGGCACCCTGGAGGCGGAGTCCGGGTTCAACGACGCCCCCGTGGTCATCCTGGTCGTGGCCTTCTCCCAGACCGGCCCGGTCCAGCACTGGTACGTGCTGCTGGGCGAGATAGCGCTGGAGCTGGGCATCGGCATGACCATCGGGCTCGCCGTGGGCTGGCTCGGCTCCTGGGGCCTGCGGCACGTGGCGCTGCCCGCCTCCGGCCTCTACCCGATCGCCGTCATGGCGATCGCGGTCACGGCGTACGCGGGCGGTGCGCTCGCGCACGGCAGCGGCTTCATCGCGGTCTATCTCGCCTCGATGGTGCTCGGCAACGCCAAGCTGCCGCACTGGCCCGCCACCCGCGGCTTCGCCGAGGGACTCGGCTGGATCGCCCAGATCGGCATGTTCGTCCTGCTCGGCCTGCTGGTCACCCCGCACGAACTGGGCGACGACATCTGGCCCGCCCTCGTCATCGGCCTCGTGCTGACCATGGTGGCGCGCCCGCTGAGCGTGGTGCTGAGCCTGGTGCCGTTCCGGGTGCCGTGGCAGGAGCAGACCCTGATGTCGTGGGCCGGCCTGCGCGGCGCCGTGCCCATCATCCTGGCGACCATCCCCATGGTGAACGGCGTCGACGCCAGCCACCGCATCTTTAACATCGTCTTCGTACTGGTCGTCGTCTACACCCTCGTCCAGGGGCCCACGCTGCCCTGGCTGGCGGGCAAGCTGCGCCTCGGCGACAGCCCGGAGGCCGCCGACCTGGGCATCGAGTCGGCGCCCCTGGAGCGGCTGCGCGGGCATCTGCTCTCCGTCGCGATCCCCGAGGGCTCGCGGATGAACGGCGTCGAGGTCAACGAGCTGCGGCTGCCCGCCGGGGCGGCCGTCACCCTCGTCGTCCGCGAGGGAGAGTCGTTCGTACCCCTGCCGACGACGGTGCTGCGGCACGGGGACGAACTGCTCGTGGTCGCCACGGACCCCGTCCGGGACGCCGCGGAGCGCCGGCTGCGCGCGGTCGCCCAGGGCGGCAAGCTGGCCGGATGGCTCGGCCTGGGCCGGAACGGCGCCGGCTCCCGTTAAGGGCGTGTTTCGTACGGTTCACACCACTGCCAATCCCAGGTGAACACACCCGATGGTGCTCATTTTCATAGGTGTACGGCGAGTTGCCCCCTGTACGATGAAGGCACCCTGATCGAACCAACTCTGCCTGACGCAGAGCTGGCGCGACCGTATGGCGGCCGGACCGCTCTCCTCTGCACGTGGGCGCCGGTATCTACCGCAGTTCCGCGCAAGAGGACAGCTCTCGGCGCACCCCGCACGGCGACCAGCCGGACAAGGGGCCGCGCTACCAGGCGGCAGAAAGGCACGGGCCGTGGCATCCACGGTCACCACCGAGCCGTCGAAGAACTCGGCTGCACCGTCCCGCCCGGGATACGGACAGCTGCTGCGCACCCGCGGCGCCTGGACGTTCCTGCTCCCCGGCTTCGCGGCACGCCAGCCGTTCGCGATGCTCACCCTCTCCATCGTGCTGCTGGTGCAGCACACCACCGGGTCCTACGGCGCCGCGGGCGCAGCCGCGGCCGCCACCGGTGTCTCCATGGCACTGTTCGCGCCCTACAGCGGCCGTCTCGCCGACCGCCACGGCCAGCGCGCCGTGCTGCTCCCCGGCATCCTCGTGCACACCCTGTCCGCCCTGACCCTGACGGCGCTCGCCCTGGCCCACGCACCCCTGTGGGCGCTGTTCGTCGCGGCCGTGCCCACCGGCGCCTCGGTGCCACAGATCGGCCCCATGGTGCGCGCCCGCTGGGGCGTGAAGCTCCAGGACTCGCCCCTGATGGCCACCGCGGCCGCCTTCGAGTCCGTCACGGACGAGCTGACCTTCGTCGTCGGCCCGCTGCTGGCGACCGCGCTGTGCACCGCCGTGGACCCGGCCGCCGGCCTGATCACGGAGGCCGCATTGACCCTGTTCGGCGGCCTGCTGTTCGCCGCGCGGAAGAGCACCCAGCCGCCGGTGACCGACGCCGGGCACGCGCGCGTGAAGCACGCCTCCGCGCTCCGCGTCCCCGGGGTGCGGGTGCTGGTGGTGACCTTCCTGGGCATCGGGTCGGTCTTCGGCGGCATGCAGGTCGGCCTCGCCGCGTTCACCGAGTCGATCGGCGAGCCCGGCCTGAACGGCGTCCTGTACGGCACCTTCGCGGCGGGCAACATGCTCTCCGGGATCGCCTGCGGCGCGATCGCCTGGAAGGTCGCCCCGCAGCGGCGCCTCGTCCTCGGCTACACGGCCCTCGCGCTGACCGCCTCCGCCCTGTGGACCGCCCACTCGGCGCTCGTCCTGGCGGGCCTCGGCCTCCTCGTCGGCATGTGCATCGCCCCCGCCTTGATCACCGGCTACACCCTGGTCGAGGGCCTGGTCCCGGCCGGTGCCCGCACCGAGGCCTTCACCTGGCTGACCGGCGCGGTCGCCCTGGGCCAGGCGGCCGCGGTCACCGTGGCCGGGCAGCTGGAGGACCGCCTCTGGGACGGTGCCGGATTCCTGGTTCCGATGGCCGGTACCGTGCTCGCCCTGGCGACCCTGGTGGCGCTGCGCTCGCTGCTGGCCGCCCGGCCGCGGACCCGCACCGTCGCACGTGGCGTCGGTCACCGCGTGCCGGTGACGGTGGACTGATCCCCGGGAATACGTCACTATGGACCGTCGTTAGCACTCATCGAGTAAGAGTGCCAGGAGGAAGACAGTGCCGACGTACCAGTACCAGTGCACCGAGTGCGGCGAGGGCCTCGAGGCGGTGCAGAAGTTCACCGACGACGCCCTGACCGAGTGCCCCAACTGCGGTGGCCGCCTCAAGAAGGTGTTCTCCGCGGTCGGCATCGTCTTCAAGGGCTCCGGCTTCTACCGCAACGACAGCCGTGGCTCCTCGTCGAGCAGCAGCCCGGCGTCGAAGTCCTCGTCGAGCTCCTCCTCGTCGGCCTCGACGAGTTCGACGAGCTCGTCGAACTCCTCGGCGTCCGACTCGAAGCCGTCGTCGAGCTCCACCAGCAGCTCCGCCGCCTGAGACTCCTCCCCGCAGACCCTGCCGTCGCCCGACGGCAGGGTTTCGGTGTTCCCCGGGACCGGCTCCCCCGCGTTTGCGCAGCCAGCTAATGTGCTCGTCATGGCGAACGCAGAGATCGGTGTGATCGGCGGATCGGGGTTCTACTCGTTCCTCGACGACGTGACCGAGGTCCAGGTGGACACCCCCTACGGTGCACCCAGCGACTCCCTCTTCCTCGGCGAGATCGCCGGCCGACGGGTCGTCTTTCTGCCCCGGCACGGACGCGGACACCATCTGCCGCCGCATCGCATCAACTACCGCGCCAACCTCTGGGCCCTGCGCTCCCTGGGCGTCCGCCAGGTCGTCGGGCCCTGCGCGGTCGGCGGTCTGCGCCCCGAGTACGGGCCCGGCACGCTGCTCGTGCCGGACCAGCTGGTGGACCGCACGAAGTCCCGGGTGGGCACGTACTTCGACGGGCTGCCGCTGGCCGACGGCACCGTGCCGAACGTGGTGCACGTGTCCCTGGCCGACCCCTACTGCCCCACCGGGCGGGCCGCCGCACTGAAGGCCGCCCGTGGCCGGGACTGGGAGCCCGTGGACGGCGGCACGCTGGTCGTGGTCGAGGGGCCGCGCTTCTCCACCCGCGCCGAATCGCTCTGGCACCAGGCGCAGGGCTGGTCCGTGGTGGGCATGACCGGCCACCCGGAGGCGGCGCTCGCCCGTGAACTGGAGCTCTGCTACACGTCCTTGACGCTCGTCACCGACCTCGACGCGGGCGCGGAGACCGGCGAGGGAGTCTCGCACGAGGAGGTCCTGCGGGTGTTCGCGGCCAACGTGGACCGGATGCGGGGCGTCCTGTTCGACGCGGTGGCGGCACTGCCGGACAACGCCGCGCGGGACTGCCTGTGCGCGAACGCGCTCGGCGGGATGAATCCGGGATTCGAGCTGCCGTGACCACGGGGTCCGAGCCGGCGCGACCACGGGATCCGAGCTGCTGTGACCACGGTCTGACCACGGTCGGGTGAGCGAGTTGTCCACAACCCGCCAGTAGCCCACCGGCTCCGGCGAGCTTCGGCGCGAGGCCTCATCGTGGTTTCGCAAGCCGATTCCTCGTCGCAGGTGGTGGTTCCCGTGCCCGTCGCTCCCTCCCCGTCCTTCCCCTCGCCCTCTCCCCTTCCCTCCCCGCGCCCGCTGGGCACCGACGCTCCCGCCACGTGCGAGGTCCCGCACTTCGCGCCGGTGCGGGTGCGCGGCGGGCGGTATCGGCTGCAACGGCTCGTGCGGCATCGCCGGCGGGCCGTGGCGGCCGGGCTCGCCGTCACCGCGGCAGCGCTCGTGGCCGCCGGACCGCGCGCCGCGACGGATCGGGACCAGGGCGAGCGGGCACGCGGGCATCCGGTGGCGGAGCCCGCACGACGTCACCGTGCGGTGGAGGTGGTCACCGCGGCCGTACGGATCGCGGATGCCGCCACCGTCCGGCTGCTGCGGCCCGGCGACCGGGTCGACGTGATCGCCGCCGAGGATCCGGCCGCGGGCGGGGATGCCCGGGTGATCGCGCGCGGTGCGCGGGTGACAAGGCTCCCGGAGCCCCTGGACGGCGCCGCGGAGAGCGGGGCGCTGGTCGTGCTCTCGGTGCCGCGTTCGACCGCGGCGCGTCTCGTCGGCGCGAGCGCGACCGCCCGGCTGGCGGTGACGCTGTGCTGAGCACCCGCCACCGTCCGCCCGGCGACATCCCTTTTCGCCATCGGACCGAGCCATGGAACCGGACAGGAGGCGAGCCGAGGAACTGGACAGGATGGCGGCATCGTGCCGTAGGTTGCGGAGCGTTTCGTTCCACACCCTGTGCGCGCGAGGAGAGTCTCCGAGGTGAGCAAGAGGAAGGAACCGAGCATATGGGAGGGCTTCAAGGCCTTCCTGATGCGCGGCAACGTCGTCGATCTGGCGGTCGCGGTGGTCATCGGCGCGGCCTTCACGAACATCGTGAACTCGCTGGTGAAGGGCATAATCAACCCGCTGGTCGGCACGATCGGCACACAGAACCTCGACAACTACCGCTCGTGCCTGAGCTCGTCGTGCCAAGGCACCCACGGCATCCAGTTGCTGTGGGGCTCCGTCCTCGGTGCCACGCTCAGCTTTGTGATCACCGCGACGGTGGTCTACTTCCTGATGGTGCTGCCGATGGCGAAGTACCTGGCCCGGGTGGAGGCCCGCCGCAAGGCCCGGGAGGGCACGCAGGAGGTCATCGAGGTGACGGAGCTGGAGGTGCTCCAGCAGATCCGCGACGAGCTGATCGCACAGCGCGGCGCCTCGGGCCGCGGCGAACGGTAGCGGCGCAGTTCTCGCCAGGGCGGGCTCAGAGGTGGTGGGGCGGCTTCTCGTCGAGGAACCGCTTCAGGTCGGCGGCGCTGTCGCCGTCCCCGCGCTCGCCCCAGCCGCGGTCCGTGTCGTCCGAGGACTGCTGGTTCAGCGGGTCGTCGAAGACCAGCGCGGACCTCGGGTCACGCGGCTCGGGGGCGGGGTCGCTGCTCATGCCTCAAGGGTACGGGCCCGCGTCCCTCCCCCCGCCTTTCGTCCCCCGGTCCGCTTGTGAATCCATGCACAAGATGTCGGTGAATTTTCATGCTGTGCTGGGAGGCATGATGTCGAGTTCCGCTTCGGCGCCCGCCTCCTCCCCGGGCGGGCAGCAGCCCCTTGGACCCCTGCGCCGGCTCACCGCACGCGGGCGCGACGAGGCACACCGTGTCGCCTCGCCGCTCGAACTCTTCTTCGACCTGTGCTTCGTCGTGGCCATCGCGCAGGCCGGCGTCCAGCTCGTGCACTCAGTGGCCGGGGGTCACGCGGGTCACGGCATCCTGAACTACGCGTTCGTGTTCTTCGCCATCTGGTGGGCCTGGATGAACTTCACCTGGTTCGCCTCGGCGTACGACAACGACGACGTGCTGTACCGGGCCGTCACGCTGGTCCAGATCGCCGGCGTCCTCGTCCTGGCCGCCGGCGTCTCCCGGGCGTTCCAGGACCACAACTACCTGGTGGTGTTCCTCGGCTACGTCATCATGCGGCTGGCGATGGCCACGCAGTGGCTCAGAGCCGCGAGATCGGCCCGTGGCGCGGAGAGAGCCATGGCCCTGCGGTACGCCGGTGGGGTCCTGGCGTGCCAGGTGGGCTGGGTCGGCCTGGTGCTCCTGCCGGAACCCGCGCGCCCCTGGCTGTTCCTGGTCATGGCGATCGCGGAGTTGTGCGTGCCGGTGTACGCGGAGAGGGCCTGCGCCACGTCCTGGCATCCGCACCACATCGCCGAACGGTACGGGCTGTTCACGATCATCGTGCTCGGCGAGACGATCGCCGCGGCCACGGTCGCCGTGAAGTCGGCCGTGGACGAGCACGACGCGCTGGGCGAGCTGCTGCCGATCGCGGCGGGCGGTCTGCTGATCGTCTTCTCCGCGTGGTGGATCTATTTCGCGGTGCCGATCCACGGGCATCTGCGCTCCAACAAGCAGTCGTTCCTGTGGGGCTACGGCCACTACCTGATCTTCTCCTCGGCCGCCGCAATCGGCGCCGGTCTGGAGGTGGCGGTCGAGCAGGCGGTCGGCAAGGCGCACATCTCCGTCCTGTCCGCCTCGGCGGCCGTCACCCTGCCGACGGCGCTGTATCTGCTCACCGTCTGGGCGTTGCACTCGCGCCACTTCAAGATCGGCACAGCCCAGCAGCTGGTGCTGCCGGTCACGGCGCTGCTGGTGATCTGCTGCACCTTCCTGGGCGACTGGGCGGTGCTCGCGGCGGGCCTGGTGTCGGCGCTGGCCGTGGTGACGGGGGTGATCCTGACGGCGCGGACGGGCGCCCGCGAGGGCGGCGCGAAGGCGACCGCGACCGCCGCGTGAGCCCTCCTGCGCGGCCCGGGCCGGTACAGACTGGCTGCCATGACAGTTGACGCATTGACGGACGTGGCCGGACTGCGGGTGGGGCACGCGACACGCAGCGGCGACGGCTGGCTCACGGGCACCACGGTGATCCTCGCTCCCGAGGGCGGCGCCGTCGCCGCCGTGGACGTGCGCGGCGGTGGCCCTGGCACCAAGGAGACCGACGCCCTCGACCCGCGCAACGTGGTACAGAAGGTCGAGGCGGTCGTGCTGACCGGCGGCAGCGCGTACGGGCTCGACGCGGCGTCCGGGGTGATGGCCTGGCTGGAGGAACAGGGGCGCGGAGTCCCGGTCGGGCCCGACCCGGCGCATGTTGTCCCGGTGGTGCCCGCCGCCTGCCTCTTCGACCTCGGCCGGGGCGGGAACTTCCGGGCCAGGCCGGACGCGTCGACGGGCCGGGCAGCGGTCGAGGCGGCCGCGGCGAGCGCACCGGGCGCGCCGGTGCCGCAGGGGTGTGTGGGGGCCGGTACGGGCGCAGCGGTGAAGTGGCTGAAGGGCGGGGTCGGCACCGCGAGCACCGTCCTGGACTCGGGGATCACGGTGGCCGCGCTGGTGGTCGCCAACGCCGTGGGATCGGTGCTGGATCCGGAAACGGGGGTGTTGTACGGGGAGTTGTTCCAGGGGCGGGTGGAGTATCCGGAGGCGCGGGTGCACGAGGCCGCACGCCGGCGCCTTGCCGAGGCCGCCGCGAAGAACACCCCTCCGGTGCTGAACACCACGCTCGCCGTGGTCGCCACCGACGCGGAACTCTCCAAGGCGCAGGCGCAGAAGGTGGCCGGCACCGCGCACGACGGCATCGCGCGCGCCGTGCGCCCGGTGCATCTGCTGAACGACGGCGACACCGTGTTCGCGCTGGCCACGGGAGCGCGCCCGCTCGACGCCGAGCGCCCGCTCGCGCTCAACGACATCCTCGCGGCCGGCGCGGACCTCGTGACGCGCGCGATCGTCCGCGCCGTACGCGCCGCCGAGTCGGTGGACGGGCCGGGCGGAACGTGGCCGTCGTACGGGGAGTTGTACGGCTCCCGGTAACGAGCCGCTGCCGTCCGCGGATTGTCCCGGTTCTGTCACGTGGTGGTGTTCAGGGGGGTTGGAGGGAACCCGCGCGGGCTGCGGTTCCCTCTTTCTCCACGCACTGGAGCGGATCACCCACATCACACGAAACTGGAGCAGCCCGTGACAACGCCGGACATTGCAGCGCGGCGCGCACTGGGGGCCTGTGCCGCCCTGATGGTCGGCGCCCTCACCCTCACCGCCTGCGGCGGCAATGCCAACGCCAACAGCGACGACTCCAAGGGCGGCAAGGACTCGGCCAAGACGTCCTCGGCGCAGATAGCCATCTCGGCCAAGGACGGCTCGACCAGCGCGTCCATCAACGCCACCGGCGTGAAGGTCAGCGGCGGCAAGCTGACCGAGGTGAAGATGACCGTGGCAGGGTCGGGGCAGGCCGTGCCGGGCACGATCTCGGCCGACGGCGCCACCTGGAAGCCGAAGGAGCAGTTGGAGCGCGGGACCAAGTACCAGATCTCGGCGACCGCGAAGGACACCAACGGGCATACGTCCGCGGCCAATTCCATCTTCACCACGGTGACGACGGCGAACAGCTTCATCGGCACGTACACGCCGGACAACGGCACGACGGTCGGTGTCGGGATGCCGGTGTCGTTCAACTTCGACAAGGCCATCACCGACAAGAAGGCCGTGCAGTCGCACATCACGGTGACCTCCAGCAGTGGCCAGCAGGTGGTCGGCCACTGGTTCGGGGCGCAGCGGATCGACTTCCGGCCCCAGGAGTACTGGAAGGCCGGTTCCAAGGTCACGATGAAGATCGACCTGGACGGGGTCCAGGGCGCGAACGGCGTCTACGGCGTGCAGAAGAAGAAGGTGACCTTCACCGTCGGGCGCTCGCAGGTCTCCACGGTCGACGTCAACACGCAGACGATGACGGTGGTGCGGGACGGCAGGACGGTCAGGTCGGTCCCGATCTCGTCGGGCAGCCCGGAGCACACCACGTACAACGGGCAGATGGTGATCTCCGAGAAGTTCGTGCAGACGCGCATGAACGGATCGACGGTGGGCTACGGCGGCGAGTACGACATCTCGGACGTGCCGCACGCGATGCGCCTGACGACGTCCGGCACGTTCGTCCACGGCAACTACTGGTACAACCAGGGCAACCCGCCCTTCGGCCGCCAGGGCACCAGCCACGGCTGCGTAGGACTCCAGGACGTGCGGGGCGCGCAGGGGAGCACGACCGCCAAGTGGTTCTACGACAACTCGCTCATCGGGGACGTCGTGATCGTGAAGAACTCCCCCGACAAGACGGTGTCCCCGGACAACGGGCTCAACGGCTGGAACATGTCGTGGAGCGAGTGGCAGGCGGGCAGCGCCGCCTGATCGGGAAGTGCCCTCTGACTGGCTTGTTCTGACGGGTTGTCGGGCCGTGCGGGAACCATCCGCGCGGCCCGCGCGTTTTCCCGACGTACGTTTTCTCGGTTCCCGGACATGATGTCCGACCGAGGGGCTACGGTATGCACCCACAAGGTGACATGCAGCAACGCCGGGAGCAACCTTGAGCGTTCCGTACGAGACGACAGCGTACGAACCAGCCGAGTCGCCCGAGTCTCCGGAGGAGCACCTCGCGCGACTCCTCCGTCGCGCCCTGAACTCCTTCGAGCTGCCCGACGAGGCCATACGACAGCTCGACTGCGCCCTGGCGCACGACAGTTCGCTGCACTCCGCGCACCACAGCTCGGGGCTGCACCGCGAGACGTACCGGCACACCTGGCTGCTCTCCGACGGCTCGGCCATCACCCTCTGGGAGCTCGTCCACAACACCGCACCCGGCAGCGAGCCCCAGCACGAGGTGTATGTGGACGAGGAGGAGCTGCGCGCCGCGACCGCCCGGCTGCGGCTGCCGCCGGACGCGCCGGACTTCGAACTGCCGGTGCTGACACAGCTGTCGCCGATTCTCGAGCCACGACACGTGTATGTTCCGGACGACTCGGCGGACCACGCGCGCCGGCTTCTGCGCCGCGCGGAGAACCCGGACCGGCCGGGCACGGAGATGGCCGCGCTGCTGACGACGGCGTTCGCGCACCAGATCACCCAGGCCTTCGGCCGCCCGGGGCGGGCCGGCCGGGTGGGGCTGTGCTTCTCGCTCTACGAGCACGCTTTCCTGCTGCGCGACGGCGAGGAACTCTCCCTCTGGGAGGTCGAGCACACGGCGACGCCCGACGGACGGCACATGTGCGAGGTGTACATGTCGGAGGACGCAGCCCGCGACGCCATGGAGCGCCGGGCGGCACGGCAGGCCTGAGGCATTTCCCCCGAGACCCTTCCCCCGAGGCGCTCCTCCGAGGCGCTTCTCTTGAGGCCTAGCGCTCGTCGAGCCGTCGCATCAGGCCCGCGAACGCGTCCTTCTCCGCCGGGGTCAGTTCGACGGACTCCCTGTGGGGCGGGGCCTGGCGCTGATGCGGGAGGGCCTGGAGCACGGGACCCGAGCGCCGTACGACGGCCACGGCGCGGGCGCGACGCCGGGTGCGCAGGAGGATGACCCAGGTGGCGGTCACCAGGGCCAGGCCGACCACGCCGGTCAGCTGGAGAATCGAGACGTGCTCAGGCATGCGCCCAGTACACACCACGGCCCGGGACTTTGGTCCCGGACCGTGACGTATCTCGCAGGTGCCGTGAACGACTCACAGCGCCCGAAAGGGACAGGGGGCGAAGAGTAAAAGGGGTCAAGGGGTCAAGGGGGCGAGGGCGGCGGGCCGTTACGCCGCCACCGGCTGCTGCGCCTCCGACTTCGCCGTAGTCGCGTTCGCCGTCGGCCCGGTGCTGACGGACTGCTTGCGCATGCCCTTCAGGATGACCACCAGCGCCGTCGTGACGCACACACCGGTCGCGATGGCGACCAGGTAGAGGAACGGGTTGCCGATCAGCGGGACCACGAAGATGCCGCCGTGCGGGGCGCGCAGGGTGGCGCCGAAGGCCATCGACAGGGCGCCGGTGACCGCACCGCCGACCATCGCCGACGGGATGACGCGCAGCGGGTCGGCCGCGGCGAACGGGATGGCGCCCTCCGAGATGAAGGAGGCGCCCAGGACCCAGGCGGCCTTGCCGTTCTCGCGCTCGGTCTGGGTGAAGAGCCTGCCGCGCACGGTGGTGGCCAGGGCCATCGCCAGCGGCGGGACCATACCGGCCGCCATGACCGCGGCCATGATCTTCATCGCGGAGTCGCTGGGGCTCGCGACCGCGATGCCGGCCGTGGCGAAGGTGTACGCGACCTTGTTGACCGGGCCGCCGAGGTCGAAGCACATCATCAGGCCGAGCAGGGCGCCGAGCAGGATGGCGTTGGTGCCGGTGAGGCCGTTCAGCCAGTCCGTCATGCCCTTCTGGGCGGACGCGATGGGCTTGCCGATCACGACGAACATCAGGAATCCGACGATCGCCGAGGAGATCAGCGGGATCACCACCACCGGCATGATGCCGCGCAACGCCGCCGGGATGTCGATCCGCTGGATCGCCATCACCACGCCACCGGCGATCAGACCGGCCGCCAGACCGCCGAGGAAGCCCGCGTTGATGGTGAGGGCTATGGAGCCGCCGACGAAGCCGGGGACGAGGCCTGGGCGGTCCGCCATGCCGTAGGCGATGTATCCGGCGAGGACCGGGACGAGGAAGGCGAAGGCCACGACGCCGATCTGGAAGAACAGCGCGCCCCAGCTGTCGGTCTGCGTCCACACGAAGTGGTCCATCACCGACGGCGCCTTGTTGATCTTGTAGCCGCCGATCGCGAAGCCGAGGGCGATCAGCAGACCGCCGGCCGCGACGAACGGGACCATGTAGCTGACGCCGGACATCAGCCACTTGCGGAGCTTGGTGCCGTAGCCCTCGGTGGAGTCGCCCGCGCGCTCGACCGGCGTGGCGGGCGCGGAGCCCGCCGTCACCTCGCCGCGCTCGGCCTTGGCGCGCACCTCGGCGATCAGCTCGGCGGGACGGTTGATGCCCGCCTTCACGCCGACGTCGACCGTGGGCTTCCCGGCGAAGCGGTCCTTGTCGCGCACCGGGACGTCGTGCGCGAAGATCACCGCGTCCGCCGCAGCGATCACGGCCGGGTCGAGCCGGGTGAAGCCGGCCGAGCCCTGCGTCTCGACGAGGACCTCGACGCCCGCCTCGCGGCCCGCGTGCTCCAGCGACTCGGCCGCCATGTAGGTGTGGGCGATGCCGGTCGGGCAGGAGGTGACGGCGACGACACGGAACGCGCGCTCGCCGCCCGCGCCGGAGGCACTCGGCGTGGCGCCCTGTGCCGTACTGCCCGCCGCGGCGCCGGCGGAGGCCGCCCCCGGCGCCGCAGCGGTGCCTTCGGAGGCGCCCGCGGCAGCGCCCTCACCCGCATCCGCCTCTGCCTCGCCCGCGGGCACCTTGTCGCCGCGGATCAGCGCGGCCGCCGCGCCCGCGTCGCCCGCCGAGCGCAGCGCGTCGGTGAACTCGGTGTTCATCAACTGCCGGGCCAGCGAGGACAGGATCGTCAGATGGGCGTCGTCGGCACCGGCCGGGGCCGCGATCAGGAAGACGAGGTCGGCCGGGCCGTCCGCCGCGCCGAAGTCGATCCCGGCGGCGCTGCGCCCGAAGGCCAGCGTCGGCTCGGTCACATACGTGCTGCGGCAGTGCGGGATGCCGATGCCGCCGTCCAGGCCGGTCGGCATCTGTGCCTCCCGGGCGGCCACGTCGGCGAGGAAGCCCTCCAGGTCGGTCACCCGGCCCAGGGCCACCATGCGCTCGGCGAGGGCACGCGCCGCCGCTTCCTTGGTGTCGGCGGACAGGTCGAGGTCGACCAGGTCCGCGGTGATCATGTCGCTCATCGCGGGCTCCTATGCACGCGTATCGCCCGTGGAGTGCAGTGGGCGGGAGTGGGGACGGGGGTGCTGCGGGGGAAAGCGGGGGGTGTGGGGAGTTCGGTGGATCCGAAGAGTGCGGGGGTGGTGGGGATGGTGGGGGTCATGGGGGTCGTGGCGAGTAAGGGGGAGCGGTGCCACGTCCGGTCCACAGCCGTCGTACGGCGTCTCGTGCGTTCGTTCATGACACCGGCTCCGTCAGTTCGCGGTCCGCCGGGACCTGCGCCGTGACCGTCACCGCCGCGGGGTCCAGGTCGGTCGGCGTGGGCATCACGCTGCCGGGCAGCTGGACGGCGGCGGCGCCGTGCGCGACGGCGGAGGCGAGCGCCTCGGGCCCGCTGCCGCCCGCGACCAGGAAGCCGGCGAGGGAGGCGTCGCCCGCCCCGACATTGCTGCGTACGACGTCCACCCGGGCGCTTGCGAACCAGGTACCCGCGTCGTCCACGAGCAACTGCCCGTCGGCGCCCAGGCTTGCGAGCACGGCGCGCGCGCCCATCTCGCGCAACTCCTCGGCCGCCTTCACCGCGTCGCCCACGGTCGCCAGGGGACGCCCGACGGCCTCCGCGAGCTCCTCGGCGTTCGGCTTCACCACGTCCGGACGCTCACGCAGCGCCTCGATCAGCGCGGGCCCCGACGTGTCCAGCGCGATGCGCGCGCCCGCGGCGTGCACCCGGGCGACCAGATCGGCGTACCACGCCGGCGCGAGGCCCCTCGGCAGGCTTCCGCAGCAGGCGATCCAGTCGGCGTCGCCCGCGTGCTCGCGGACCGTCTCGAACAGCAGCTCCTGCTCGGCCGACGACAGCTCCGGCCCCGGCGCGTTGATCTTGGTGAGCACCCCGTCCGCCTCCGCGAGCGCGATGTTCGAGCGGGTGGCTCCGGCTACCGGCACCGGCGCGACCTCGATGCCCTGCGCGTCGAGCAGGTCGGCGACGAGCGCTCCCGGCGCACCCCCGAGCGGCAGCACCGCGACCGTGCGACGGCCGGCGGCCGCGACGGCGCGCGACACGTTCACGCCCTTGCCGCCGGGGTCCATGCGCTCGCCGGTGGCGCGGATGACCTCGCCACGCTCCAGCGAGGGAACCTCGTAGGTGCGGTCGAGGGACGGGTTGGGGGTGACGGTGAGGATCATGCGCGCACTACTTCCGTGCCGCCGCGCTCGATGGCGGCGGTGTCTTCGGGGCTCAGCCCGCTGTCGGTGATCAGCAGGTCCACGTCGCTCAGGTCGCCGAAGCGGGCGAAGTGCTCCTGGCCGTGCTTGGCGGAGTCGGCGAGCAGGACCACGCGGCGGGCCGCGGCGACCGCCGCGCGCTTCACCGCGGCCTCGGCGAGGTCGGGGGTGGTCAGACCGTGCTCGACGGAGAAGCCGTTGGCGGCGACGAAGAGGACGTCCGCCCTGATCTCGCCGTATGCGCGCAGCGCCCAGGCGTCGACGGCGGCGCGCGTGCGGTGTCGTACGCGCCCTCCGACGAGGTGGAGCTGGATGCCGGGGTGGTCCGCGAGGCGGGCCGCGATCGGCAGGCTGTGCGTGACGACGGTGAGCGTCGCCTCCAGGGGGATGGCCCCGGCGAGGCGGGCGACCGTCGTACCGGCGTCGAGGATCAGCGTGCCCTCGGTCGGCAACTCGGTCACGGCCGCCTTGGCGATGCGGTCCTTCTCGTCGGTCGAGGTGGACTCGCGCTCGGCGAGGTCCGGTTCGAAGTCGAGGCGCCCGGCCGGGATGGCACCGCCGTGCACCCGGCGGACGAGGCCGGCGCGGTCGAGGGCCTTCAGATCCCGGCGGATCGTCTCCGCCGTCACCTGGAACTCCTCGGCGAGCGACACCACGTCCACCCGGCCGCCCTCACGGGCGAGCCGGAGGATCTCCTGCTGTCGCTCCGGTGCGTACATGTCCGCTTGCCTCCGACCGATGCCCGAACTTGTGGTTTCGCTTGGATGCTACGCCTGGATTTCTGGAAAGTAAACAGGTTCGGGCCTGATTCGGGCATGAACGGACGTCCCACTCTGCCCGGACACACGAAAGGGCCCGGCACTCGGGTGCCGGGCCCTTCCTCAGCAGGGGCTCAGTGCACGAGCGCGGGCTCCTCCTCCACCAGGAGCTGCTCGCTCGCGTCGTCCCCGCCGCCTTCCAGATGCTGAGCCGGCCGCTTCGGCAGCGCGAACATCAGCAGGAAGATCACGCCCAGCACCGCGGCGACCCAGCCCAGCGCGTGCTGGAAGGCGTTCACGAAGGCCGGTCCCACCTGGGCCGGGGTCAGCCGGTCACCGATCTCGCCGAAGAACACCACCGAAACCAGCCCGAGCCCGAGCGCATTGCCCATCTGCTGCACGGTGTTGATCAGCCCGGAGGCCGAACCGGCGTGCTCGCGCGGCACCCCGGAGAGCACCGCGTCCGTCAGCGGGGCGACGATCAGACCCATGCCCGCGCCCATCACGACGAGCGGGAGCGCCATCTGCCAGGAGGCGATGCCGAGGCCGTAGCGCTCGGACTCCGCCAGGTAGATCAGGACGCCGATCGCCATCACCAGCGCGCCCGCCTGGAGCACCTTGCGGCCGAACCGCGGGACCAGCTTCTGCACGGACATCCCGGCCGCCACGGAGACCGCGATCGAGAAGGGCACCCCGGTCAGACCGGCCCGCAGCGGGCTCCAGCCGAGGCCCACCTGCATGTACAGCGTCCACACCAGGAAGAAGATGCCGAGCGAGACCCCGAACACGGTCTGCACCGCGATGCCCGCCGCGAAGCTCTTCACCCTGAACAGCGACAGTTCCACCAGCGGGGAGCCGTCCCGCGCGCTCTTGCGCCGCTCGTAGGCCACCAGCGCCCCGAAGACGACGAGCGAGCCGGCCATCGACACATGGCCCCACAGCGGCCAGCCCAGCTCACGGCCGCGGGTGAGCGGGTAGAGCAGCATCAGCAGGCCCAGCGTCACCAGCGCGACACCGACCAGGTCCAGCTTGAGCGCCTTCGGTGCCTTGGACTCCGAGATGAAGCGGCTGCCGAGGATCAGGGCGGCGATGCCGACCGGCAGGTTGATGAGGAAGATGGGCCGCCATTCGAGGCCGAACAGGTTCCACTCCGTCAGCAGCGCGCCGAGCAGCGGGCCGGAGACCGCGCCCAGGCCGACGATCGCGCCGAAGAGGCCGAAGACCTTGCCGCGCTCGTGCGCCGGGAAGGTGGCGTGCACGATCGACAGGACCTGCGGCACCATCATCGCCGCCATGCCGCCCTGCAGGATGCGGGAGGCGACCAGCATCTCCGGGTTCGCTGCGAAGCCGCACAGCGCGGAGGCGAGGGTGAAGCCGCCGATGCCGATCAGGAACATACGGCGGCGGCCGTGAATGTCGCCGAGACGACCACCGGTGATCAGGCCGGCCGCGAACGCGAGCGCGTAACCGGCGGTTATCCACTGGATCTGGCTGAAGGAGGCGCCCGCGTCCTGCTGGATCGACGGAATCGCGATGTTGACGATCGTGACGTCGACAAGGTCCATGAAGGCCGCGGTCATCACGATCGCGAGGGCGAACCAGCGGCGGCGGTCGGCCGCCGAGCCGGTGCTGCCGGCGAGGGTTTCGGTGGAGGTCATGGAATGAAGGTAGGACCCCAGTAGGTCAGATCGTGTCCTAGTTGTGCGGCATCCTCGACAACATGACGACGGACACTCCGGCTCGGCTTCTTCAGCTCCTCTCCCTCCTCCAGACGCCCCGCGAATGGCCCGGCGGCGAGCTCGCCGACCGGCTGGGGGTGTCGCGCCGCACGGTCCGGCGGGACATCGACCGGCTGCGGGAGCTCGGCTATCCCGTGCAGGCGACCATGGGCGCCGACGGCGGCTACCGGCTGGTCGCCGGAAAGGCCATGCCGCCGCTCGTGCTCGACGACGAGGAGGCGGTGGCGATCGCGGTCGGGCTGCGGGCCGGCGCCGGGCACGCGGTGGAGGGGGTGGACGAGGCGTCGGTGCGGGCGCTGGCCAAGCTGGAGCAGGTGCTGCCCTCGCGGCTGCGCCACCGGGTGTCGACGCTCCAGGCCGCGACGACGCCGCTGACCAGCGGGGACGGGGCGAGCATCGCGCCCGAGACACTGACCGTGATGGCGTCCACCGTGGCCGGGCGGGAGCGGCTGCGCTTCGCCTACCGGGCCGGGGACGGCACCGAGTCACGCCGGCTGACGGAGCCGTACCGGCTGGTGTCGACCGGGCGCCGCTGGTACCTCGTGGCGTACGACCTCGACCGGGACGACTGGCGCACCTTCCGCGTCGACCGGGTCAGCGAACCGTTCGCCACCGGGGCGCGGTTCACGCCGCGGGAGCTGCCGACCGGGAGCGCGGCGGAATATCTGCGGCGGTCGATCCAACGGCGGCAGGAGACATACGAGTTCACGGTCGCCTTCACCGCGCCGGCGGACGACGTCGCCGCGCGTCTGCCGCACTGGCTCGGCACGCCGGAGCCGGCCGGCGAACAGGGCTGCGTCGTGCGGGGCGCCACCGGGGACCCCGTGGAGTGGCTGGCGGTCCGGCTGGCGATGACGGGCCTCGACTTCACCGTCCGGGTGCCTGCGGAACTCATCGACTGTGTACGGGAGTTGGGTGCGCGCCTGAGCAGAGCGGGAGGTGCCTGAGCGGCCGTACGGCCACTCCCTGCCCGCCTGCCTCGCCCTACCCGTCGGCCTCCCCCGCACCCGCACCCGTAAGCGCACCCCAGGGAAAGTCCCGCAACGCCGCGAGGTTCCGCAGTGCCAGTGCCGCCGGTCCCTCCGGGCCCGAAGGCGGGGCGGACGTCGCGGCCCAGGACTCGACCGCCACGCGCACCGCGGCGCCCACGACCGCGGCGGTGAAGCGGAGTTCGGGGGTGGGAGTGATGCCGACGGCAACGTTGTCGACTGGCATCCTGCGGGCAAAGTTGTCGGCCGCCCCGGCGGCAGCCGCCCGTGCCGCCAGGACCTCCGCCAGCGTCTGCTCCGACGCCTGGCACACCTCCGCCCACACCTTGCCCAGGGCGGGGCTCGTTCGGGCCAGCCCGATGAGGGTGCGGACCCACTCCCAGGAGGCGGCGGAGACGCCGACGCCGGGGGTCAGGGTGTGGCGCACCGCGTGCTCCAGGGCCTCCGGAACCGGCAGCGCGGCAGGGGCCGCACGGACCGCCTCCACCCAGCGCTGGGCGCCCGCCCCGTAAAGGGGGGCCACCGCCTCCTCCTTGGTGGCGAAGTAGCGGTAGAAGGTGCGCGGGGCGACCCCGGCGGCTTGAGCGATGTCCTCGGCGCGTGTGGCGCGCAGCCCCTGGCCGACGAAGAGCCGGGCCGCCGCCCGGGCGATCTCCATCCGGGTCTCCGCCTTGCGGCGCTCCGTCAGGGATATCGGAGGCGCGGCGGGAAAGGGCTGGTCAGAGGAGTGGTCGGCGGGGCTGGGGGTGCTCACTTCGGCAGGCTATGCCCATGTGGCAGAATCTGCCATCCGGCGGGCCACCCCGGGGTTCAGGTACGGGGTGACCCGCCGATTCAACGTGCCCGGCCACAGGCAATGGCACAGCCCCTGGCGCAGGCCACGGCACGAGCCTGGCGCGCCACGGCACAAGCCCGACGCAGGCTCTGGCACAAAAAGGAGCCGAGCTCCGGCACCCGGGGGGAGTGGCGCCGAAGCCCGGCTCTGGGAAGGTCCCGGCGCCGGGGGGGAATGCGTCGGGACGCGTGGCTCAGGGTGGTCGTGGGGTCGAGGGAGTGCGGTCCCGATCCCCGAACTCCTGGGCCCTGAAGGGTTGTTCCCTGGGCCCCGTGAGTTGAAGCGGCGGTACAGAGCCATGTTTGCGCGGTCTTCCGCCACCCGGCGTACGCGGGAGACAGTGGCCGTACGCCCGTACGCCACTCGGCGCCCATGGAGCCACACACGCCCCCACGTGCCCGCTCCGGTGAACGCCGGTGCCGTACGCCCGTGCCGCTGAGCGATCGCGTCGAAGCCGCTACGCCACCGCGTCGAACCCGGTGTCGCGCGCCAGCTTCTTCAGTTCGAGCAGCGCGTGCTTCTCGATCTGGCGGATGCGTTCGCGCGTCAGCCCGTGTTCCTTGCCGACCTCGGTGAGCGTGCGCTCCCGGCCGTCCTCGATGCCGTACCGCATCTTGATGATGGAGGCCGTGCGCTGGTCGAGCCGGCCGATCAGCCCGTCCAACTCCTCGCTGCGCAGGAGCGTGAGGACCGACTGCTCGGGGGAGACCGCCGAGGTGTCCTCCAGCAGGTCGCCGAACTGGGTCTCGCCCTCGTCGTCCACCGCCATGTTCAGCGAGACCGGGTCACGGGCCCAGTCGAGCACGTCGGTAACGCGTTCCGGGGTGGAGCCGAGCTCGGCGGCGATCTCCGCGGGCTCGGGTTCGCGCCCGTTCTCGCGGTTGAACTCGCGCTGCACGCGGCGGATCCGGCCGAGCTCCTCCACCAGGTGGACGGGCAGTCGGATCGTGCGGGACTGGTCCGCTATCGAGCGGGTGATCGCCTGGCGGATCCACCAGGTGGCGTACGTGGAGAACTTGAAGCCCTTGCGGTAGTCGAACTTCTCCACCGCGCGCACCAGACCGGCGTTGCCCTCCTGGATCAGGTCGAGCAGGGGCAGACCGCTGCGGGGATAGCGTCGGGCCACCGCCACGACCAGCCGGAGGTTGGAGCGGATGAAGATGTCCTTGGCGCGCTCCCCCGCGGCGACCAGTGCCTCGAGTTCCTCGCGGCTGGCGTCCGTGGCGGACTCCTCGTCTCCGTCGAGGACCTGTCGCGCGAACACACCCGCCTCGATGGTCTGGGACAGCTCGACCTCCTTGGCGGCGTCGAGCAGCGGTGTGCGCGCGATCTCGTCGAGATACATGCCGACCAGGTCGCGGTCGGCGATCTCGCCGCCATGGGCGCGAACACTGCTTGCCGCGTCGGCCGTCTCGCCGGTGGCGGACTGACGACGGGCGACGGCACGGGTTGCCATGCGTGCTCCCTTGCGATGGTGGGGTCAGCGGGCGGTCCTGGACGCCCGGCACTCCGAGAACTCCTGGGACTCTGGTCGAGTGCCCTGCGTCCGATGGAAACAACGACTGGAATCCGGACAGAATTCCCAACCCGCCCCCCGATTTTTCTGATCATGCAGTACCCTGCGCGCCACACAGGGAGGCGATATGCCGTCGGAACCTACAGAGGTGCAGGTCAGGCCAGGAGCCGAGGCTGACCTCGAAGCCCTCACGGACATCTACAACCACTACGTACGTGAGACACCGATCACCTTCGACACCGCCGTCTTCACGCCGGAAGAGCGACGTCGCTGGCTGCTCTCCCACCCGGAAGACGGCCCGTACCGGCTGATGGTTGCCATGGCCGCGGACTCACAGGAGATTCTGGGCTACGCCACATCCAGCCCTTACCGGGCGAAGCCCGCGTACTCCACCTCCGTGGAGGTAACGGTCTACCTGGCCCCGCACGCCGGGCGACGCGGCATCGGCACGCTCCTGTACGAAGCCCTCTTCAAGGCCCTGGAGAGCGAGGACCTGCACCGCGCCTACGCCGGCATCGCCCAGCCGAACGAGGCGTCCACGCGACTGCACGAACGCTTCGGGTTCCGGTACGTCGGTACGTATGGCGAGGTGGGCCGCAAGTTCGGCAGGTACTGGGACGTGGCCTGGTACGAGAAGGAGCTGTGACCCCCGGGAGGAAGCAACCGTGATCCCCGGGAGGGATCAGCCGAACTGCACCGACCGCTTCGCCATCCCCATCCAGAAGCCGTCGATCATCGACTTCTGTGCGTCGAGCTCACCGCCGGCCTCCGCCGCGCCCATGGTGACGAACAGCGGGGCGAAGTGCTCGGTGCGCGGGTGGGCGTACCGGCCGGCCGGGGCCTTGTCGAGGAAGTCCAGCAGGGCGTCCCAGTCGCGGGCCTCCAGCGCGCGCCGGCCCCAGTCGTCGAACTCGGAGGACCAGCTGGGCACGCCGCCTCCCGTGTGCCGCAGCGCGGCCAGGTTGTGGGTGAAGAAGCCCGACCCGACGATCAGCACGCCCTCGTCGCGCAGCGGGGCCAGCCTGCGGCCGATCTCCATCAGCTTCACCGGGTCGAGGGTGGGCATGGAGATCTGCAGGACGGGGATGTCGGCCTCGGGGAACATCTCGGCCAGCGGGACGTACGCGCCGTGGTCGAGGCCGCGGTCCGCGATGTCCTGGACGGGCGTGCCGGGGGCGCGCAGCAGCTTCCGTACGGACTCCGCGAGCTCCGGTGCGCCGGGAGCGCCGTACGTCACCTGGTAGTAGCGCTCCGGGAAGCCCCAGAAGTCGTACACGAGAGGGACAGCCTGCGTGGCACCGAGAGCGAGGGGGGCCTCCTCCCAGTGGGCGGAGACCATGAGGATCGCCCTGGGCCGGGGCAGGTCGGCGGACCAGGCGGCGAGCTGGCCGGGCCAGATCGGGTCGTCGGCCAGCGGCGGGGCTCCGTGGCTGAGGTAGAGGGCGGGCATGCGCTCCTGGGCGGCGGCGGACATGACGGCGGCTCCCTCCGACGGATCCCACGGACCCATTGCTTTAACTCTCAAGCTTCATTGAACACACTACGCCGCACTTGTTCAAGTTTCAAGGAGATTCCTCGTACAGTGGACCGCATGAACACGGCATCCGAATCCGCCGCGGACAGCCGCTGGCTCACCACCGAGGAGCAGCGCGTCTGGCGCTCGTATCTGCACGCCACCACCCTGCTCGAAGACCACCTCGACCGTCAGCTGCAGCGCGACGCGGGCATGCCGCACATCTACTACGGCCTCCTCGTCCAGCTCGCCGAGGCCCCGCGCCGCCGGCTGCGGATGACCGAGCTGGCCATGAAGGCGAAGATCACCCGCTCCCGTCTCTCGCACGCGATCGCCCGTCTGGAGAAGAGCGGCTGGGTACGGCGGGAGGACTGCCCCTCCGACAAGCGGGGCCAGTTCGCGGTGCTCACCGAGTCGGGCACCGAGGTGCTGCGACGCACCGCGCCGGGCCATGTGGCCGCCGTACGCCAGGCGCTGTTCGAGCGCCTCAGCCCGGAACAGCAGAAGACCCTCGGCGAGATCATGGAGATCGTCGCCGAGGGTCTTCAGCCGGACGAAGCGGGTGCGGACCTGCCCTGGCTCCGCTGAGTCGTTCCGCTCACTCGCGGAGCCGGTCGGAGCCGGGGCAGGTCCTTAGGGGTCGTACGTACGGGGTTCCCCCTCCGCATACGTACGCGAAGCTCCCGGAGCGGTACGCCGGACGCCTCAGTGGGCCACGACCGGCACCGCCACCTCGTCCTCGATGCCCTCACCGGAGGCCACCGTGGTGGTGTCCGGGCTGCCGGCGTTGACGAAGCCCGTGACGATCACCGCGGCGAGCACCAGCATGCCGACGGCGAACCAGATCGCGTTGGTGTAGCCGTGCACCATGCCCTGCAGCTGGACCAGCTGGGGCTTGGAGGTGGCGGTGGCGATGTGGTCCTTGATGTACGAGGTCGTCGCGGAGGCGGCGATCGTGTTCAGCAGGGCCGTACCGATCGCGCCGCCCACCTGCTGCGAGGTGTTGACCATCGCGGAGGCGACACCGGCGTCCCGGGGCTCGACGCCCAGGGTGGCCAGGGACATGGCGGGCATGAACGCCGTACCCATGCCGAGGCCGAGCAGCAGCATCGACGGCAGGACGGTCGAGGCGTACGAGGAACCGATCTCCAGCCGGGTCAGCAGGAACATGCCGCCCGCCGCGACCAGGAAGCCGGGGGCCATCAGCAGCCGCGCCGGGACGCGGGTCATCAGCCGCGTGCCGATCTGGGTCGAGCCGACCATCATGCCGAAGATCATCGGCAGGAAGGCGAAGCCGGTATTGATCGGCGAGTAGCCCTTCACGACCTGCAGGTAGTAGGTCAGGAACAGGAAGGTGCCGAACATCGCGATGATCGCGATACCGAGGGAGAGGTAGATGCCGCCGCGGTTGCGGTCGGTGACCACGCGCAGGGGCAGCAGCGGGGCCTTGACCCTGGCCTCGGTGACGACGAAGGCGAGCAGCAGCACCGCCGACGCGACGAACAGGGAGACGGTCACCGAGTCGCCCCAGCCGTCGGACTCGGCGCGGGTGAAGCCGTAGACCAGGGAGACCAGGCCCAGGGTGGACAGGATCACGCCGGGGATGTCGAGCGGGGAGCGGTTGCGGCCGCCCTCGGGCTCACGGATGACGAAGTACGCGCCGGCCGCCGCGACGATCGCGAACGGGATGTTGACGAAGAACGTCCAGCGCCAGTCCATGTACTCGGTGAGCACACCGCCGAGGATGAAGCCGACGGCGCCGCCGCCACCGGCGATCGCGCCGTAGATGCCGAAGGCCTTGGCGCGCTCCTTGGCGTCGGTGAACATCACGGCGAGCAGGGAGAGCGCGGCCGGGGCGAGCAGGGCACCGAAGGCACCCTGGAGGGCCCGGGCGCCGAACATCATCGCGCCGGTGGTCGCGGTGCCGCCGAGCGCGGAAGCGGCGGCGAAGCCGACGAGACCGACGACGAAGGCCCGCTTGCGGCCCCACAGGTCGGCTATCCGACCACCGAAGAGCAGCAGGCCGCCGAAGGCGAGCGCGTAGGCCGTGACGACCCACTGACGGTTGCCGTCCGAGATGCCCAGGTCCTGCTGGGCGGAGGGCAGTGCGATGTTCACGATGGTGGCGTCGAGGACGACCATCAGCTGGGCGAGCGCGATGAAGACGAGCGCTTTCCAGCGGTTGGCGTCGCCGGTCTGCGCGACGGCGCCGGGAGCCTTTGCGGCTGTTTCAGACATGGGTGTACCCACTTCGGGACTTCGTGACGGAAAAAGGTATTGAGGGGCGTTGAGTGGCGTTGAGTGGCGTTGCGTAAGAACGGCCCGCCCTCGTGGACGGCCGGAAGCTTGGTTGCGGTGATGACCGGAGTACGGCCGTGAACTAATCGATCGGGCGATGGATCGTCGGAGTCACGTATTCGTCGGGCTCGGCGTCGTCAGGTTTTCGTCGGGCTTTCGTCAGTCTGTGATCTGTGATCTGTGATGTTGATCTGTGATGTTGATCTGTGATGTTGATCTGTGGTCTGTGATCTGTGATCTGTGATCTGTGGTCTGTGATCTCTGGCCTGTGGTCAGACTCGGCGCAGGTCCTCCATGGTCACGGTCGTGCCCGGCAGGACGGATCGGGCCGGAGCCCGCAGCCCGTCCAGGAACAGCTGCAGATGGCGGTGTACGAACCGGTCGGCGCTGAGGCATCCCGTGCCGGCCAGGGGCCGACTGAGCTGGGCCACGGCGACCAGCAGATCCCCGACGCCCACGTCCGGGCGGAGCAGCCCGGCCTCCTTGGCCCGGTCCATGAGCTCTCCGACGATCCGCTCGACACGCTCCCGAGCGGCCTCCAGATCGGGGTGGTGCTCGTCGAAGGTGCTGGAGATCATCGGGCACAGGGCGGTGATCCGCTCGTCGGCGGAGACGTGCACGAAGCGCTCCAGCGCCTCGAAGGCGTCGCCGGTCTCCGCGAGGGCCTGCTCCGCCGCCCGCACCGTGCGGTCCATGACCGAGCAGACGACCTCGCGGACGAGGGCGTCGCGGTCCGGGAAGTTCCGGTACACCGTGGCGTTGCCGACGCCGGCCCGGCGGGCGATCTCGTCGAGCGGGGCGTCGGGGCCGTGCTCGACGAACATCTCCCGGGCGGCGGTGACGATCCGCTCCCGGTTGCGCAGGGCGTCGGCGCGGGGCCGGGCTGCTTTGCGCGCTGCGGGGTGCGGAGAAGTCACGGTCTGCACGGCGTACTCCTCGGTCGGGTCGCGAATGGCGATGCGGTCGGTCTACTGGCGCCGATCCGGCTTGGCGGTGCTGATCCGGCTTGCCGGTGGCGATCCGGATGCGATCCGGGGAAGTAATCCCCGTTTCGCTCGGACACAGGGCTAAACGGGGAAACGATCCCCGGTTATTTCCCACCCCCGAGGAGATTCCATGTGAGCTAGGTCACACCACTACCGGCGGGAAACCCACGATCGGCCCCTCCAGCGCGCGCCCGCAGCCCCGGCGACCCAGGGTGATCGAAAGGGTGCAGCCGGAGACCGGTGGCTGCCGTGGAGCGAGAGGTCCATGCATGCAGCCGCCGCCGATCTCCCGCCGGATACGCCCGCGCCGCGTGGCGGCCCTCACGGCCGTGACCGCGCTGATCCTCGCGGTCAGCACCTCGGCCGGGACCGGTCACCTCACGGCGGGCCCCACCTCGCGCGGGGCGGGCCCCATCTCACTCGCCCGCACCCCCGCCCTCAGCCCCTGTCTGATCAGCGGCAACCTCGACGTCCAGATGACGGAGGGCGTCCCCACCCCCGGCGGCTACTCCCGCTCCACCGGCACCGTCCACGCGCTGACCCTGATGGTCGACTTCCCCGACGCGCCCGGTGGGGGCGACGCGCTCGACCGTTTCCACGAGTTCTTCCCGCAGGCCCAGGAGTGGTTCCGCACCGCGTCCTACGGCCGCCTCGACTACCGCCCCGAGACCCCGATCCCGCACTGGCTGCGGATGCCCAAGCCGTTCGCGGCGTACGGCATAGAGCGCGGCGCCCCCTTCGACCCCGGCTACCGCCTGCTGGTCCAGGACATCGTGGCCGCCGCCGACCCCGAGGTGGACTTCCGCTCGTACGACCTGCTGAACGTGCTGGTGACCCCCAACGCGGGCCCCTCCGCCCTGGACACCGTGCTGTCCGTGACCTTCGCCGGCAACGCCGAGGCACCCGTCGCCGACGGCGTCCCCGTCGCCAACGCGTCCTTCGTCTACTCCCGCCAGGACGACGGCTCCGGCACCTACGACCGGACCGGCTACCGGGTGCTCCCGCACGAGAACGGCCATGTCTTCGGCCTGCCCGACCTCTACACCCAGGACGGCGGGGGCGCGGTCGGCCACTGGGACATCATGAGCGAGGACTGGGGCGCCAACAACGACCTGCTCGGCTGGCACAAGTGGAAGCTGGGCTGGCTGGACGCGAAGCAGGTGAGCTGTGCGGCGGCCCGGGGCAGCAAGGAGTACACACTGACACCGCTGTTCCGCACCGGCGGCCACAAGCTGATCTTCGTGCCGATCACCGCCCGCAGCGGCTACGCCGTCGAACTGCGCGCCCGGGGCGGCAACGACGAGACCGTCTGCCACCCGGGCGTCCTCATCTACCGGGTCGACGCGAATGTCGACACCGGCCGCGGCCCCATCACCGTCTACGACGCCCACCGCGGCACCGGCGGCTGCACCCGCAGCCCCAACGTCCACGCGGAACTCTCCGACGCAACCTTCGCCCCCGGCGAGACCTTCAAGGATCCCCGCAGGGGAATCACCATCGCGATAACGGCAGCGGACCTGGCCGGCGACTACAAGGTGCGGGTGACGCGGAGATAGCCAGCTGGGCCGGCCATCACGACAGGACGTACCGCAGCACCAGGCATACGGCCCACCGCCCCCGGCAGGCCCACGTGCCCCACCTCCTCCCCGAACTCACGACCAGGCAACCCGAATCCAGACGGACCCACAGACAGCGTCCCGCGCCACCGCGTACCACCGCCCCGACCCCCACACCCCCCCCCAACCAAATCCGGTACGCTGACGCCTGTGACCCAAGCGGCCACGATCCGCCTTCGTGGGATCTGTGGGAAATTCCGTCGTCGCAGCTCAGGCCTCTTGCCATGCGACGCCCCCAAACGCTGCAGCGCTGAATCCCAAACGCCTCTGCTGTGTTTTTGCAGCTCACGACCCGTGTTGTACTCGGCAAAACGAGGCGTGATACACCGCAATCTGTGCACGCCAGCGATGGCAGGGCGACCCCAGTTGGCCGCACACGCCTGGCGCTCTGAGGGTCAGGGGGCTCACCCATAGGAGGGCACACGGCTTGCTACTTGAATAGCCATCTGTGCAGTCTTGCAGTGTGCCCGCTTCCTCCAACCCACAGCAGCTCATCGACCGCCGCGTCCGCCTGCTCCTCCTCGATGACCAGGACCGCCTAATGCTGTGCGGCGGTTGCTGCAGCGGCTGGACCATCCCCCAACTATTACTCGCGCCTGGCACCGAATTTCGAGACGGAGCCGCCCAATACCTCGCCGAGCAGCTTCGCATCACCAACCCCCGCTTCGGATCTGTCTATGGAGTCCATGAAACACAGGATCTCAACTGTTGGGAGCACGACCGCCGCACCATTTCACACGTATTCATCGTGAGGATCAGTTCTGACGAGTCTGATTCGATTCAGGCAACTTCTCGGACACATGTCAGGTGGGGACTCGGCGAACTCAAGTCCCGTTACCGAGAAGTCTCGCCGGAGGAAGTCGTCCCCCTCGTCTCAGGCTACGTGGAGGGGTGGCTTCCCGATGGCCCCATCTCTCTCCACTAAGGCCTACCTGTAAATGATTCATGACGCATTGGGTGACCTGCTGGTTTCTGCATCACCCGGCGAGGACGAGGTTGCACAGGCGGGCGATGTCAAGCGCGACGTGGTGCGCTCCCTCTCCTTTCAGGCGGAAGTCGCGAAGAATCTTCCAGGTCTTGATCCGGGCGAAGGCGTGCTCGACGCGGGCGCGGACCTTGCGATTGGAGGCGTTGTGTTCCTCCTTCCAGACGAAGAGTGCGACTGACTCAACCTTCCGCGAGTTCGCGCAAGATAGCAGACGAGCCCCGAGAGTTCACGAGCACAACTGGTCGCGTTCCCCGCTTGGCAGTAATAAAGTCGGTGGCGGCATGCTTCGCCGATGCTGTCACCACGACAAAAACGTCAGCGTTGGCTGCCTGTGCGGCAAGTTTGCTGCTGCCGTCGTGTTCGGCGCTCGTCTCGATGTCGATCTTGGGTACCAGGATGCGCAGTATCTGTGCAGCCCGGGTGGTGGCCGACTCGGTGAGGGAGTACAGCACCACCTTTGAGTCCTGCAGGTAGCGGTAGGGCGCTCCGGGGTCGGCGTCCTGTGCTTGGTCGGCGAGCAAGTCTTCCGGGACACCGGCTCCCAGTTCGCCGGCTATGAGCTTGATGGCCTCAAGGTCGGTTGGGTTCAGTGCCGTCTTGAACGGCCTGACCGAGTTGGTGATCTTGTAAAAGAATTCAACAGTGGCGGGGCTCGTTGCTGCTGCCGATGTAGCTGTCGCCGCCTGCAGTATGTCGATCGCCCACGTCGTGGTCACAGCGGAGACGTTTACCGAGACGATGAGATCGGTCCACTCGAGCGCCGAGGCGAACACCGCGGAGGCGGGGTTGGCAGACAGCAGATAGTCCAGTAGGGCTTGGGTCTGCACTCGAACGCCGGCTGAGTTCTTGCCGCTGAGCGCGAGACCGGCGAGGACGCGTTCGCTGAGTTCGGCCGCTCCGTCTTCAGTGAAGACGTCGCGGTGCGCTGCCATGAACTGGCCGCCGAACTCACCGAGTTTGCCGAGTGTCTCGTCGGAGGCGTCGTGTAGCCATGTGGTCAGCGCACTGCTGCTCAACGGCGTCCACGTGTCAGTGATCTCGGGGCCGGCAGCCAGCGCAGCGCTGCCGTGGTCCCCGTCCAGAGCGTCCAGCCAGGTGCGCCAGTCCAGGTGGGGTCCGTCCTGCGTGAACTGCTCCAGCCAGGCAAGGTCATCGCGCAGGCGTGCACTCGCTCCGCCGATCAGGCCTTGCAGGTGATGCGTGGAGATGT
Source organism: Streptomyces sp. NPDC025638 (assembly GCF_055558775.1). Classification (NCBI taxonomy): domain Bacteria; kingdom Bacillati; phylum Actinomycetota; class Actinomycetes; order Kitasatosporales; family Streptomycetaceae; genus Streptomyces; species Streptomyces sp. NPDC025638. The sequence goes on from NZ_JBVHLX010000013.1 coordinate 236,154, forward strand.
ACTCAAGTGCCAACGCTGCTTGCTGTGGTGACTGGAGATCGCGTGCACAGGTGAGGAGCAGGTATGCCGCGTGGAGGCTCGGTTCGAGCGTCAGCACGAGGTCGATGGCTGCCTGAAGTTCACCCCGGGCCATCATGCCGGTCGCGCGCTCGAGGGGTGATTCGCTCGGGGCTCCGGGATGATCCAGGGGAGCGGGTGGCTCCGACGGGGCCGTGGGCTGAGGGGCGTGTTCCCGGTGCAGGTGGAGCACGTTGCGCAGGTGAACCGGGAGGCCGGGTTCGATCGTGTCGGCTTCGTCGAGGAGTCGGTTGAGGGTGTCGTCTCCCGCGTCGTCTTCGACGGCGATGAGGAACTCCACGACGGCCTGCGCCCGACTCGTTGTCGGCGTGCCTGAGAACAGCGGCCGGAACGCCGCAGGGAGTTCGGCAACGGCACCGAGTAGTTCTTCCTCTTTGCCGGCTGCGTCGTGCGGGGCGAACCATCTGGCGTAGACCGCCTGCTGGATCACTTGGGTGACGCTCAAGGGGCGGCGCATGGCGAGGACGTGGTCGAGATCCCGGTCCCCGAGAACGGCCTTCCAGTCCTCGAGTCCAGCGAACAGCCTCAGTCGCAGGAAGGCCAGGTTCGACTGGTCGAGATCGGCGGTCGCCTCAAGTTCGCGCAGGCAGGCCAAGGCGACAGTACGGTCGCGGGCAGCGATGGCGTGTCCGAGGTCGTCGAGGACCTCGACGGTGGTCCGGGGGGCGTCGAACTCCGAGGGCGGCCGGCCGTTGAGGAGTTTGCTGAGTACCAGCAGAGCGTCGCGTACCTGGCCTCGCGCGTGTATCCACGCCTTCGAGTCCGTTGTCCGGCGGGGCAGCACTTCAAAGCGCAGTGGCTTGACAGGTGCCTGTGCCAGTGCGGCGTCGAACGGGTCAGTCGGGTTGAGGGCACCGCGTTGGCGGGGCAGGTCGCTGAAGGTGGGACCGATCCAGCTGTCGAGGAGGGCGAGTGTCTCGCGCTGCTGGCGCGGGGTGGGGGCGAAGCCGTACCACCACAGACGGCCCTGGAAACTTCGCGGCAGGAATCCGATCTGGCGCTGCTGGATGCCTGCCATGAAATTCTCGAGTATGAGGTGCAGGTTCGGTTCTACCTGTGTGGGCGTGATGTCGTTGCCTGGACCGAAGAATTCCTTGAAGTCGATGCTCATGGCAATTGGTACCTGTTCTGGTATTCGACCCAGGCGCGGGCGATCTGGTCGGGGTCGGATACGACGGTGACGCCTTCCTGGTTCACTCTCTGGCCGAAGAAGGTGAAGTTCATCGATCCGTGAACGTGGAAGCGGTCGCTCACCATGCCCTTGTCGTGCAGTGTGTTCCGGGTGAGCAGGGTCGGCCGTGGCCCCACCGGGGCGAGGTCGGCGAGGCGTTGTTTTATGACGGCGTTGCGCGGCTCGTCACGCATGATCACTTGGACGTCCGAGCCTCGGCGGGCGAGTTCGACGAGTACTTCCGTCAGCCGGATGGGTCGGGCCGGCAAGGCGGGGAGCATGCTCTTGAACTGTCCGGATGCATTGTCGATGACGACAATGTCCGAGATCCATGGGGACAGTACCCACAGGCGGCTTGACGGCGCCAGCAGTTCGGCCACCAGGAGGTTCTGCAGCAGATCGGTGAGTTGCCGGGTCTCACCGGCCCCGAGGGTTGTGAGCCTTCTCATGCCGATACCTCGGCAAGTTCGAGGGTGGCCACGAGGCTGCCCTCAGAGCGGTGGTCGATCTCGACGACTCGTGGGAACACCTGGAGAAATTCCGTTTCGATGGCGCGGATCGACAGATCCACCAGCATGTCTGCCAGAGCGGATACGTCCTCGGGAGGCGCGATGAGCTGGGCGGATCCCTGTTGGGCCAGGCGCGTGCGCACCAGGTTGTCCGCGTCAGGATCTGTCACGCTGATGAGGTCGCCCGTGGACGCAAACAGCCCCCGGACCAGATCGGGTGCGGCCGGCGGATTGTCGAAATAGGGGTTCCACGACTGCAGTGCTGCCGAGCGTATGGCCCATCCACGTGGCCAGAGTGCGCTTTGGATGGCATCGATACGCTGACGGTCCGAGGAGTTCGCGGACAGGTTCAGTCCAGCGTCCAAGTCATGCCTCTGACGCATCAGATAAGCCCAGGTACGCGGCGAGATTTCAAGACCCAGACGTTGCTCTTGGATCTCCCACTCGTCGATGAGGGTACGCAGTGCCTGGTCCGTCTGTGCAGTCGATCCGGGCCGGAGCTGGCGGTTCGCCATGCTCGAGACGACGGACTGCTCCGCGCCGTGGATGCCTGAGGCGCGCAACTGTGCCCGTATGCGGTCAAGGTTTTTCACCCGGTCCGCCTGCGTCGCCGAGCCCCGGTATGCGGCAACGAGGTCGAGCCAGTCTCTGCGCTCGGTGGTGTAGCGCACGATCCGCCGCATGTGCGCGTCGACCAGTTCGCTGGTGGAGGGCTGGACGGCTCTCGTGATCAGCCGCAAGAACCGCCGCGGGTCGGGGCGTACGCGCGTCGCCAGCGCTTCGATGAAGCCGCCGCCGCCGATCGAGGCTTCGGTGAGCCAGACCTGGCCGTGGCGCCATGAGCCGTCGGGGGCGTAGCCGGGTTCTATGTCGACGATGATGCCTTCGGGGTCGTGCTCGGGGCAGATCTCCCGGGCGGCCCACAGAGCCGCCTGTCCAAGGGTGGCAAGGACGCGCTGGCGCAGCCAGGCGTGGAATTGTGCGGGGTCGGGGTTCCAGACCTGGTCCGTCAGGTGGTCCAGGCGGGCAATGATGTCCGGGTCGGCGAGGAGTTGGCGCAGTCGCTCGCCCACGCGGCCGAGTGTGGCGCTTTCGCTCTCCTCGACGTCCGAACTGCGGAACATCGCCCTCAGGGTGTCCGTCAGCCGGTCGGCGAAGGTTTCCCGCACCGTCTGGTAGGCGTGGGGAAGCGATGTGCCGTCGGTCACGGCGGACATCAGCAGCATGCACTCTATGGTCTGGTGCAGCCATTCCAGCTGGAACTTGTTCATCTGTTCCAGCAGTTCGGGATCGTTCGTCAGAACGTGCTGGAACCAGACGCTGCGCAGAGCCGGGTCGAGGTCGCCGGGCGGAACAATCATGTCCGGCACCGTGATGGTCAGGCGCAGGCCGTCCACGTCGTAGGCGGCTCCCAGACCGACCCGCTCGTCATCGAGCGAGAACTGTGTTTTGACCCGGGCTTCGCCGCCGCGGTCGAAGACCAAACTGGCCTCGCTCTCGACGGCAAGACGGCGGACCTCAACGTGGGCGTTTTGAGCGTGCAGGAAGAAGCGTGCTTCGTCGATGAAGCCGCCGATGGGGTCCGACAGGGGAAGGCGGGCGACCATGCCGAGGCCCCTCTCCAGGAACTGGGATCGCCAGGCCAGGGCCGCGTTGGAAGCATCCTTGAGTTCTGGCGGCGCCAGTTGGAGGTCCACCCTGTCGGGACGGACGATGGGGATGAGGGTGGGGACTCCGCCGACTTCGACGGTGGCAGCCTCTTCCCGATGGTGCGCTGGGAGGACGGGGGCGAGGTCCATGACGGTCTCGCGCTGCCCGTAGGGAACGGGGATCCAGTGCCGGTGCTCGAGGTTGCGCGTGGCAAAGCGCCGTGACACGCGTCCGGGCGCGTATTCGCGCAGCATCTGGGCCAGGCCCATCGCCTGCAGTTCGGGTTCCTTCTCCCACGGCTGCTGCGGGGGTATGACCACGTGCCCTTCGGGAAGCGCGAGTTCGCTGAAGAGGTTCTCGGGGAAGAAGTCGGGCAGCGGATTCTTGCCCATCGTGTCCTTGCCCCTGGCGTACGTGTGGTCCTCCGCGACGGCCCACTCGTTGTCCAGCCGCCGGGCCAGCGTGGGCACGGCCGCCAGGATGAGCGGGCGAGGGGGGTGCCACAGGATCTCGGCGGCCAACTCCTCGGGCACCTGGAGTGCGCCTTCGATCCACAGACGGAGGCTGCGCTGGCGGCCAGGGTCGCGCAGCAGGTCGCGCAGGATGGCGACGGCTGTCTGCTGGACCTTGCGGTTGTCCGGGTAGTCCGGATCGGCAAGACCCTTCAAGTCCCGCCACAGCTTTGCGTACCGGTGATCGGGCTGCAGTTGGTCCGCCAGCCAGTCGAGCATCGCCAGGGTGGCTTGAATGCGCAGGACCGCCCGGTTGCGGATGGGGAGCACCAGTTCGGGCAGGACGGGGTCGAACAGTGCATCCCAAGCCTCGTAGGTGGCACGGTCGCGTCCGTAGTCGGAGAGCACCACCACGGTGTAGGGGCGCATGCTGCGGCTTCGGCCGGCTCGGCCCTTGCGCTGCAGGAATGCGGCGACGCCGCGTGGCGCCTTGTGCTGCAGCACGGCGCCGACGTCTGGATCGTCGAAGCCGACCTCGAGCGAGGCGGTTGCGACGACGAGTTGGGACGCGGTGTCGACTCCCGCGTCTTGCGAGGTGGTCCGGCTCACGTTGAGGCCGGGGCGGCTGAGGGCGTGGCCCAGTTTCACCGGCAGGTCCCAGGCCTGGCCGGCGCGCCGCTGGTCGGTGAGGTTGTCTTGCCCGGGACGTCGCAGGGATGCCAGGGGGTCTTTGAACTGCTGGGTACGGGGGGCGCGGTAGCGCTGGCCTTCCGCGTCGAGGAGGTAGAAGAAAAGCCGGTTGGTGACGTCGAGGTCGTCGGTGAAGACGAACGCCTTGGTGCCCAGAAGTCCCTGGGACGTGCGCCCTGCCGGGTGGTCGAGGACGCGCGGGAGGAGCATCGCCGTCTGGATGGTGGTCGACAGCACGGAGGCGCCGCTGGTGGGGTCGCTGCGCACTGCGACCATGTATTCGGCGCCCTCGTACTCCATCTCGTCTGCGCCCGGTTCGATGTTGGTGACGAGTCCGTCGTCAACACCCGTCAGATCGGCCATGTGGCGAACGGCGTTCGACAGCGTCGCGGACAAGCCGACGAAGGTGACCGGACTGCGCAGAGCGTGGTGCCAGCGCCGCAGGACGAAGGCTGCCTGGGCGCCGGTGGTGCCGCTGTAGGTGTGGATCTCGTCGAGCAGCATCAAGCGGGGTTTCTTGGCCGCGCCGACACCGAACAGTTTACCCAGCGACAGGTCGGACAGACCGCGGTTGAGCATCTCGGTGGTGGTGAACAACACGTCCGGCGGCCGCTGACTCATCCGATACCGGGTCAGGACCAGCATGGAGTCGTCGAACACGCGCTTGCAGGTGCCGCAGGTCAGACGTTCCGTTCTGGCCCTGGCATCCTGCTCGGACCAAAACAGTGCGCCCCCGCACACGGTGTATCCGTCACCGGGACAGGTGAAGTGAGGGCACTGAAAGCCTTCGGCCCGTTTCGTCCATGCGGAATAGGAGGCCGTCAGGCTCTTCATGCCGGTCGGGGTGTCCTTGTTGAGCACCCCGATGGTCATGGGCCGGCCGTTGGTCTTCTTCCACAGGTCGTCGAGCCGCCGGGCGTGCACGAAAGCGGTGTTGAGTTGGTCCTTGAGGAGTTCGTTGCGCGGGTAGACGGCGAGCGCACGCGTCCATGCCGACTCGTCCTGGAGTCCCGTCAGGTAGGCGAAGGCCGGCAAATAGAAGGCGAGTGTCTTGCCGCTGCCGGTGCCGGCACCCACGACGGTGGCGGTGGTGATGTTGGACTGCAGGGCCGTGAAGATCTGGCGGCCGGCACGGACCTGGAAGCCACTGAGATCATCGTGTCGGGGATCCCGCCACGTCATGGCATCGACGACCTGGCGGTAGAGGTCGTGGAGGGCATCGGTGCCGTCGATGACGGCGTGTCTGGACTGGTCACGCCGGGGGTAGGCGCGGGGGCGCCGGGCGTAGCGGAAGTCCGAGACGAGCGCGGCGCCTTGGCGCCAGGCCGTCGCCGGGTCGCCGGAAGGGAAGATCTGGCGCAGTCGGGCCAGCAGACGCAGCGTCTCGCCGTTGCGGGTACGCCACCGCGCCGGCGAGACCGCATCATCGCGGATGATCATGCCCTTGTCCTCGAGGGCCTCGATTGCCTCCTGGGCAGTGCCGAGTTCGCCGCGCTTCAGAAGGACGTCATCGACGTGAGCGTGCAGTTCGTCGTCGGTGAATCCGCCGTCGACAACGCCCCAGGACAACAGGGGGTCCTCATGTACTTCGAGGACGCCGAGGATTTCGCTCTCGGTCTCAGAAGTCACCGCAGCCTCACCCAGAAGCGGTCCAGGATTCCCAGCCTCGATAGCCCGGCAAGGACCTCGGGAGTGAAGGAGTTCAAGGGCGTCCCGTTCCCTTCCTGGGCACCCGCGATCACTCGGGCGAGGGCCGGGTCGACCAGTGCGGTGATCTGCTTGCCGCATGCCCGGAGGCTCTCCAGCGCCGCGGCCAGCCTGGCGATGTCGCCTGGTTCGGGGACAGCGCGGTTTTTCAGGACATTGAGCACGCCATGCGCCTTCTCGATCTCGTTGCGAATCTCTTCCACGTCGATCCCGCTCTTGCTCAGCGTAGCGACGAGATCCTCATTGATCACCGGTACTTCACGGTTGCGTTCAGCAGTCCATGCCTGCTCGACGGACCCGCGAAGGCCCTTGACGAAACCATCGGCTGCCTTGACATGCGCCTTCAGTGCTTGCGGTGGGGTATCGGCGTCCTGGCTGGGAAGCGTTTCGGCGAGCACGTGCAGGTCTGCGGCCAGTTGGGCGGCCTGCGGACCGAGGCCTGCGTCGAAAGCGGCATGGACTGCGCGCAGTTCGGCCACACCCCGGCTGAGGCGCTGCATCGTCTCGATGAGCGTCTCGACGTTATCGGCCTGCCCGGCCAACTCGCCGGTGCGGCGGTTGATCTTGTCCTGGTCATGGGCAGCGACCGCTGCTACACGCAGACGCTGGACTTGTTCGATGAGCGTCATGCGCCCCCCTCGCATCCGGCCACGTCCATGACCTCACGGCTCAAGGTCTCCAGTCCGGCCACGAGCCGCTGGAGGGTGTCGTCGTACTCGCGCTGGGCTTCCGAGGCGGGTCCGGCCTGGAGTTTTAGCTCCAGTGCGTTCACGGCTTCCAGCGCAGGGTCGAGCCAGGCTCGGATGCGCAGGGCCGGCCTTTCGTCCAGGTTCATCAGGCGCAGGCGCTGATCGACGGTGAGGGCGGGCCAGGCGTCGAGACCCTCAGTCAGGTCTGTCACCTTCTTCAGATCACTGGGTTTCACCGACTTCGCCGCGTCGTGGAGGGCGAGCAGGTTGATCGAGTTGGCTGACTGGCCAAGCGCCGCCAGGTCGGAGAGCAGGGTGTTGAGGGCCTGGGCCACCTGGGCGACGTCACCGCCGAGATCGCTCACGTCGGGTGCCAGCCGTCGGGTTTCGTCGAGCATCGGATCCAGCATGGTGGTTCGCTTCTGAATGTCGTCCGCCGCTTTTCTGATCTGCTCGGGGACGTGCTCGGGCCAGGGCGCCTCCGCTGCGTCGTCGCGCATTGCGCGCACAAGGCGGGGCAGATCAATGGCCAGCGGCTTGCCGGCACCTTGGCGGTAGGACGTCAAGCGGAGCAGTCTCTGCTGAAGGAGGTTTCGATCCGCTTTCGGGTCGACGAAGCGGTCCTGCAGCTTTCGCATGTGGGGCCGTTGCACGGGATCGGCCAGCTTCGGCGAGTTGGCGAAGAGCGCCTTGACCCGGCTGAGTGCGTCGCTCTTGTACGAGTCAGCGATCCCCAGGGCCTTACTGACGGACAGAAGAGCGTGCGCGAGCCGGCCCAGTTCGGCGTCGTCGCCTTCCGACGGAAGGAGGACAGCGGACACGCTGTCCGCCCATTCCTGGACCCTGTTCACGCACAAGCTCTGCAGCGCGTCTCCTTGCGGCACGTCCTCCCAGGACTCCTTCGCATTCACCCAGGCGAGGGCACGAAGAACGCGGACGTCCTCCACGTTGCGGTGGTCGATCGAGATCAGTGCGGTCTGCAGGGCACTGCCGTCCAGCGCGATCGAGGTGTTGGCATCAAAGCTCGGCTTGAATTCCGCCCTTGCCTTGGTCCAGTCTCCGCTGTCGCCTCCGAATCCGTCCTCGAGCCCCAGACAGCCGATGACGGCGGTGTGCACGATCTTCCGGAGATCGTTGCGGTGGCTCTGCACAAGCTGGCCGGTCTTGTGCCATTCGTCGACCGCCTGGACCAGAGTCGGCTTCGAAGCCGCCGGGGACGGCGTCGGCGGGTCCACCACAACGAGTGTCTGCATACCGTCCAAGGGCCAGACGGGTTCTTGCACTGACGGCTGATGCGGGAGGGTCTGCTGCTCGGTGATGAGGTCAGGCAGGGGCGGGATGGCGAATGCTTCGTGGATCGTCGGGTGCAGGTTCTGCGGCCCGTGACCCGGCCCCCAGAAACGCACCATCCGCACGCGGCGCTCAGAGAGTTCGGGGTCACCTGGCGTGCGCAGCCGGACCTGGTCCTCGACGTTGTCGAGGATGTCCAGCGCGCCGGTGCGGAAGTCGCTCTCGAATCCGGTGCTGGGAAAGCGGCCTTCGTCGAGTTCGGTCTGGTCGCGGTGGAGGACGGGGCGCAGGACGCGGGTCAGCACGTCGCGGGCGATGAAGGCATCGCCCTTGGACTGGCTGCGGATGGCCCGGTCGAGTGTTGTCCTGCTGAACGGGAACAGGCCGACGCCTTCAACCTCCCCGAACGCCTGGTGGCACTTGTCCCGGACGGGGCATTGCAGACAGTGGTTGGGCTCCGGGTGCTCGTCCGTGCGGTGCTTATCGATCTCCTGGGAGCCGACGCGTACTGCGTTGAGGTACCGGGCGACGAACCGTGCGGGGTCGAACGGGGCTGTCTTGTCCGCGGGAAGTTCGAGATCGAAGACCTTGTAGGTCCGCGTGTATACCGTCTCCGGCATCTGGTTGACGAAGTAACCAGTGGTGACGGCCATGACGACACGCATCGGGCACAGGGCGAGCGTCTCGGTGGGCAGCAGGGTGATTGCGTCGATGAGGCCGCCCTGGATGCCTTGGAAGATCGAGAAGTCCTCGATCAGGAGGAGGAGTTCCAGCCCCTGCCTGTGCAGGTCGAGGCGCAGTTCGACGAGGAGTTGCTTGAGGTCGTCTCCCCCGATCCCGAAGACCTCGCTGACCGCCGGCCCGAGTTGTTCGTTGAGCATCTTCGCTGCCAGGTCCCGCAGCGGGGCGTCGCTGGCAAGTGCGCTGGCGACACTGGCGGCGTCGGCGCCGGCCTTGCTGACATCGTCGACCGACAGGTCCAGGTCTGCCGCGGTGAAACCGAACGCGTCCTCCTTGTCCTCCGAACCCTTGCCGGAGAGCTTTTCCCGGACCAGACGCGCGATGGGGCCGTTGTCGGCGAGCAACCGCCTGCGGAAGACGGGGTCGCCCAGCAGTGCGGGCAGGCCCTCCGCGGAGGCGAGGAAGGCGCGGAGATCGTTCTCCTCGGGTGTGCCGTCTTTGTCTGCTCCGCGGGTCTCGACCAGGACAGCCAACTCGTTGCGCAGGCGCAGTTGTGCTGTGGTTTCGTCCGCGGCAGCGTCTGAAGCAGCGGCGACCTTGGCACGCAACTCCGCGGCGCGTTCGCTGGTGGCGTGTTCCAGGATGAGTTCGAGGATCCCGCGCAGCGACATGCGGTGTTTGGGGACAAAGATCAGCCGGGTCGCGTCGTTGGGCTTCAGGTTGATGCGAAGCCAGCGGATCAGGTGCGACTTGCCTGTGCCCGACTTCCCAAGGATGGGGATGATGGGCTGGTCCGCCGGCAGTTCCTCGACGGCGCGCCGCAGGTTGTGTTCGTCGACGATGGTGCCGCCGACAGCGCTGTCCACCCGGTCGCGCAGGAGGATCGGGATCGAGGTGTGCGTGGCGAGGAAGACCCCGTTGGAAGTGCTCTCCGCCTCGACCGGAATGATGGCCGGGGCCTCACGGGCCTCCCAGCATGCAGCAGGAAGAGTGCCCCGCCAGGTCATCGCTTTCCTCCTTGAACCAGGGTGACGTGCGTTTGGCGTTGGCTGTCGAATCGCGACAGCCGGATGCCGTCGGCGTCCGGCAGGGTGTCGAAGACAAGGCGGCCGCGGTCCTGCAGGATGCGCAGCGCCTGACCTACCGAACTGTCGGCGCAGTCTTGCGCGATGCCCGGGTCGGGGTCTCCGCCGGGAAGGTACGCCACAAGGGAGGCGCGGACGAGGCCGCCGTGCAGCACAGGCAGTTTGGCCGCCAACTGGCCCAGGAAGTCGCCGATGGGCATCTGTCCGGCAGGCAGTTCGTCCAAGACGTCGTTGATCGCCACGGCAGGGAGGGGCACAAGTCCCGATCTGGCCTGCACGAGCGAGGGTGCCGCGAGGCCAAGCGCCTGTCCCCATCGGGCGCTGGGACCCCAGCGGGTGTCGTTGGTGATGGCCCAGGTTTCATTGTCCGGGTCCGGGAATTGCGCGTGCTGGAGGGCCTGAACGCCGCTGGTCCACGACAGGGGACGCCCGAGCGCGTCCTGCGCGAGGAACCACGACATCGCTCTCAGCAGATCACGTCCCCCGCCGGTAAGGCTCTCTCCCGGGCCGGTCTGCCACGGGTCTCCGTCTCGGTCCAGATCGAGAGCATGCTTTTGGAGGGTCCGGCGGAACGCCGCCGGCGACAGGGTGTCCCCCGTGGCAGCGACGGTGTCGCTCACGGTGATCACACCTGCCGTATCGCTGCAGAGCATCCCGATCGCCCGGAAGGTGGACAGGGTGTCCGCGACGCCTTCAGCGGAGGAGATGGCCTCGTTCAGGCCTGGCGGTCTGAACGCCTCGATCAACTCTTCCTCGGTCCAGGCCCGTCGAGATCCGGCTCGGGATCCGGTGAGGAAGTTGATGACGGAGCGGCCAAGGGCCGGAAGGCTTCGCGGTGGGTTCAGAACAGCCATCAGAGTCTCCTGAGGAAGTCGTCAATGGTCCAGTGAGGGCTGCGGATGCTCTTGATGAGGGCATCTGGGTAGGCCGGGTCGGGCATGTCTTCGGGGACGACCACGACGCGCAGCGGTCCGCTGGTGGGGGCGAGCCATGACAGAGGCGGCGTCTGCCCGTGGTCCATCAGGATCAGACTCGGCACCGAGAGGCGCGCAGGTACCCCTCCAGTGCGCAGGGGGTCCACGACGACCAGGCCCTCGTCGCCGAACCGCGAGGCCGTACGAATGGCCGGGAGTCCAAGCAGCGCGGCGGGGGCGACGATGCCGCGTACGCCGTTGGTGACGCATGACTGGATGAGGTTGCTCAGGGCAGTCCTGAGCCGTCCGCTGGGGTAGGTGACCACAATGCTGCGGTGGCCGGCGGCCAGCTTCGCCAGGGCTGCGCTGGGGCTTCTGCCGAGATCGGGCATGAGCGCTTCTGCGACGAGGGGACGCGCGGTGCGCAAGATAGGCTGGTGCACGTGCCCCTCAGCGGGGCATCCGGAGCACGCGGGCGCCACATTCTGGCTGGCCCTCATCGCACCTATGTCCGTGTAGGTGTACTCCTCGCTCAGTACGCGTCCCCAGCATTCTCTTCTTGCCAACAGGCGGGTGATGCGCGCGGTTGAGGCGGCTTCGGCGTTCTTGATCTCCGTGCGGGTCCGTTGCAGGGCAGCCTCAAAAGTCTTCCGGTCCAGGTTGGCCACGTGCGCTCTGAGCCGTACCGGGACGTGGCTCACGAAGGCCGTCCACTCCTTGTCGAACCGTGCCTGCCATGCCTGCTCGGACTCGCCGGGTATGCGCTCGACCACCGGGGGGGCCAGCCTTGCGATGGTGATGAGGTTGGCGCGTTCCATGAGGACGAGCGTGTTGCGGTTCCACAGTTGGTTGGCGTCCGAGGGCTCGTCGCCGTGCTCGGGTACCACCGTGGTGTCCAGGACCAGACCGTTGCCCGCCTCCTTCGGAGACCGGTCCTGATCCCGCATGGCTTGCCATCGGTTCCACGCCTTGACGTCCCCGATCACGGTCGCGTTCTCGACTTGCTGGCCTTCGGTCTCGTCAGGCACGGCGGGAAGCCAGACCGACAGCGCCGCGTGGCCGTCGCGTCCGGCGCGGCCGACTTCCTGGTAGAAGCGGTCGACCGAAGCAGGGACGCACGCGTGCACCACGGTACGGACGTCGCTCTGGTCCACTCCCAGACCAAAAGCGCTGGTGCCGACCACGATGTCGGTCGTGGTCGGCCCGTCGTCGCCGGACCATCCGCGCATGATGCCAAGACGCTCGACAGAACCGAGGTCTCCGTGGAAGACGGCGGTGCGTGCAAACCCAGCAGCCCGCAGGCGCTCGGCGATGATCCTGGCGGGCTCCTTCTTGGTGGTGTAGATGATCGCCGGCCGCGGAAGGTGGTGCATCGCCTCGGTGAGACGGTCCATCCGGACGTCGGGGGAGGTGGTGGTGCCCAGGAGGTAGCGCAGTTCGGAGCGCAGGAATGTCGATCCGACGAACAGTGACTCGGCGCTGCCGGCGAAGAGTCGGTCGTTGAGTGTGAGGCTGGGTGCCGACAGCGTTGCGGACAAGAGTGTGACGCGTGGCGGGGGGTGCCCGGCACCGGTGGCGAGTTCTCGCAGTTCGCCCACGAGTGAGGCGACGATCTGGAACTCTGGCCGAAAGCTCAAGCCCCACAGGCGCACCAGGTGCGCCTCGTCGATGACCAGGCCGGTGAGCTGGCCGGTTGTCGCAAGGGTGCGCAGCGTCGAGGTGAATCCTCGTACGAGGGCTTCGGGCGAGGTGAGAAGGATCCGCTGAGTTCCCTCGCGCAGGCGTTCCTTGATGGCTGCGCGTTCCTCGCTGATGCGGTCGCTGTGATAGGCCAGTTCGCGAGGAAGCACGGACGCCGGGAATCGCTTGCGCAGGTGGCGTTCCTGGTCGAGTGCCAGGGCGATGGTGGGCAGCACCACGATGGTGGTCCCGCGTGCGCGAAGCAGTCCAGGGGCCAGACCGACGAGGGATTTGCCGGTGCCGGTGGGCAGGACGACGTGCAGAGTGGAGGCCGGGTCCGCCAGGGAGGCGGTGCGCACTGCGCTGGCCTGGCTGCGTGAGCGGTAGTGGTCGATGTCGGGAGCGATCGCGTGCAGGGCTGGATCGACGGGCACTGGACTGTTCGGGCGGGCGCTGGTCTGCACCGTGGTGTTGCCGGTGCCGATGAACGGACCGGGGCTTGCGCAGGCGAGATCGATCCAGCGGGGGTCGCCGTGGAGCCAGTGGGGCGTCCAGGCATCACCGAGGCGCACGGTGTGCCGTGTGGCGCCGAACCGTTCGACACGCAGGTGTGCTCGCTCGAGCGCCTGCAGGGCGACTCCGCGTTCGTGGAGGTTGATCTCCAGTTCGTGGTGGCGCTGGCCCGTCACGCCGGCTTGATGGCGAAGCATCTGAGCCAGCAGGGCGGCGATGTCGCCGCTGAAGGCGGGCCCGGCAAGGGGCGAGCGCCAGGCGTCGGCGAACCGCCGGTGGGGGCCGGTGAGCTGATCTGTCGATGCCTCTTTTCCCAGGACCATGCGCTGGACGATGTCGAGTTGAGCGGTCACGCGCACCCGTCCTGCTCCGGGCTGCGGCCCGAGACCACGACCACACCGGTGCTGTCCAGGCGGAGCGACGGTGTCTGGAGGGCTGTCATCAGCGCTTGGCCCGCCAGCGCTTCCGTTTCCACTTCTTCCTCCAGTTCAGCGCGCTCGTTTCCCTTCGCGCGCGCGGCACGCAGTCTCAACTGCCGCAGTCGGGTGGCGATGTCGGTCTCGGCCAGAGCCAGGGCCCGGGTGCGGGTCGCCTCTACGGCGTCGTCGCTGTGGACCAGGCGCTGGGCACTGTGTTCAGCAGCTCGCCAGCGTGGCGCCCATCGGTCGGCCGGGATGAATTCGTATGCGTGTTTGATGCGCTCTGAGTTGAGGGCGAAGTCGCCTCCGGGCTCTGCGGGCGCCGGCTTGGCATAGCGTGCCTGCAGGGCATCGAGGTGGCGCCCGTCGGAGATGGGTGTGCCGTCCGCGTCGGTCCACACGGTCGCGATGAGCGGCGGGAAGAGCGCGTCGGCGCGGCGTCGCAGCGACGGCAGGTCCACCAGGTCGCTGGTCCAGGCTGCAGCGAGTTGGTCGAGCAGGTCGCTTTCCGGGCTGGCTTGCAGCGGCTGCGCTTCGATGGCGTAGTCGAAGCGGTACGCGAGGCGCTCTGCGTAGGGCCAGGCGGGGATCCACCGCCACATGCCGAAGGCTCTCCCCCGGTCGTCGTTCCACAGGAAGTCCGACACGGCATCGATGAACTGATCGCCGTAGCGGTAGAGGCGGACGTCTTCGTGCTCGACGGCCACTTTGCGCACGAAAGTGCCGCGGTGTCCTGCGAGCGGGACGAAGTCGCGCTGCAGTCTCGCAGCCGATACCAAGGGCATCTGGACCTGTCCGGCCGTCCGCCGGCTGACGGGTTCGTAGCTGCCGATCGCATGGGCGGGGTCACCTGCGGGGGCGAACCGCAGGTTCCCGGCCGCCCGCCGCGAGGACAGCAGTGCATCGGTGACGTCGGCGAACGAGTCTGCCTGGCTCTCCGATGCCATCATCCGCCCGTACACCGAGCGCTCGTCGGCGGGGGCTTCGATACTGTCCAGGGCGTCCTGTTCCTGTACGCGTTTGACCTCGTCCTCGAGCATGGTGCGGACCATGCGGATGGCGTCGGGTGCGGCATCGGCACCGTGCTCGAACAGCAGGTCCCAGGCGGCGTCTGTGGCGGCGTCCACCGCATGCTGCAGGCTGGCTATCGACGTGTCGAAGACGGCGAACCCTTCGTTGAGGATCTGCATCCACGCTGCGGCAAACGACTGCGGGTCGGTCGTCTCGGCCACCCAGTAGGAGCGCCAGGCGCCGCCTTCGCCACGGGCGTCCCAGCGGTCGCACCGGCCGATACGCTGCTCGAGGCGGTTTGCCCTGGGCGGCAGGCCCACGTGGATGAGGAGATCGGCGAACTGGAGGTTGCGCCCTTCTTCCGCTGAGTGGTCGGCAACGAGGACGGCTGCCGTCCGGCTCTGCTCGAAATCCCGCACTGCCTGCTCGGAGGCTGCGGGCGAGTCGCTCGCCAGGTGCTGGTAGACAGCCCCAGGAAGCACTTCCTTGAACGCGCCGGCCAACTCCCCTGCCAACTGCGGGGTCGGGCAGAAGACGACCACCCGCTCACGTGCTTTGAACAGGTAGGTCAGTGCATCGGCCAGCGGTCGTGCCATGTCGCGGCGGCGACTGACGAAGCGCAGGTCACTCTCGATGCGGTCGAGCGCGTCCTGCTCGCCCGGCGTGGCGGCCACTCGGGACTGGGCCCACGCGCACAGGGCGTCCGGGTCCAAGGACAATGCCACGGCCGTCGCGAAGGCCGACGCTGCCTCGCGGCGGGCCTCCTCGTCGAACTCACAAGCAGCAAGAGCCTCCTGGCGCCAGTTGTCCAAAAGGGAGGCAAGGCCGGCAAAAGCGGACGAGGGAAGAACCACCTGCTGGGGGCGCAGACGCCCGGTGACCCGGTACGACTCGTGCAGCGCAGCGGTACGACGGGTGCGCAGCATCCGGCGGTGGACCCGATACACCTCGGACACATAGGTGCGCAGCGCGCCGATCGCAACGGCCAGCGCATGCCGGTCCGGTCCTGCGACTGCCTGCCTGACCTCACCGATCAAGGCGGCGACTTCAGCGTCTTCAGGGAACGCGGCGCCGATCTCCGTGAGGCGCTTGTTCAGCAGCACGCCAGGAAAGTGGGGCTGCAGTCCAAGGAACAGCCGGCCCAGCGCGGAACGCGCCTCCATGCGCCTTCGCAGGTCCTCGGCCGTCGTCTCCCGGTACACGGCCGGGTCGAGCAGTTTGAGCATCGCCAGGAAGGCACGTTCGTTGTGCAGCGCGGGCGTCGCCGACAGCAGCAGCAGGCGCGGGCTGGCGGTGGCAACCTCGGCAAGGCGCGTGTAGCGGCTGGACAGTTCGGGCTGCTCGCTGTGCGCCAGGCGGGCCAGATGGTGCGCCTCGTCGACCACGACGAGATCAGCCGGTACCCACGTGTCGGGTGCGTCATCGCGGGAGTACATGATGCGGGCGCCCGGGAAGTCACCGGTGCGGAACTTGCCCGACAGTTCGCGGCGCCATTGCTCCACGAGGAACGGCGGGAGAATCAGTTGCACGGTGAGGTCGGGCTGGTCCAGCAGGAGTTCCCGCACGACAAGGCCGGCCTCGATCGTCTTGCCAAGACCGACCTCATCAGCCAGGAGGTAGCGCTGCACCGGGTCCTGCAGCACGCGCCACACGGTCTCGACCTGGTGCTCGTACAACTCGATACCGCTCGAGAGGGCGCCGCGCATGCCATGGGCCGCCGAACGCTGCGTCAGGGTGCTCTGCAGGAAGGGGCGCCGCATGTCGGCCAGCAGAGGCGATTCCAGCAGTCCGGCGCCGGCAAAGCCGACGGGGTCGGTCAGCGGCTGGTCCCAGCGGACATACAGGTCCGCTTCGGCAAGGTATCCCTCCCAGTTGCGCGCCCGCACGTGGATGTCCCGATGGGCTGTGGAGTCGATGACGCGCCCGGAACGCCATGCGGTGCCCGTGTGCCAGAACACCCGCGTCTCGGGCGCCAGCGTGAACCGCCTGAGCCCCTCCCTGGGGACGGTGTGACGACGGCGCTCGTCGGGATGCTGTCCTGGGGTGTCGAAGTACTCGAGGATCAGGCCATCGCCGTCCTTGCCCACCAACTTACCGGCCCCCAGCGTGTTAGCGCTGGATACGAGCAGGTCACCGCGGTGCAGCGCCGATTTCCGAGCGGGGCGAGAGCTGCTTGCCGAACGGCTTGCAACTGTTGTGCGGGGTCGGGCCGGGGCCGCCTTGACCGTACCGTCGGCGGAGCGCGAGCCGCGGCATTGAGGGAAGCGCGAGCAGCCCCAGAAGTAGGCGCCTGCGTTGGGCCCGCGGGAGGCGAACTGCATGATCATCCCTGCACCACACCGAGGGCACCGGACAGCATCATCCGTCATCATCGGGCAACCCCTGAAAGAACTACGCGGGCAGGCGCCGCCGAAGGCTGGGGATGATGCACACGGCCCGGCGCCACTCTGCCGGACTGCCGGGACGACCGAGGAGTGCACACACACAGGTCCTGCGGCCGCTGGGTGGCGGCAGCGTCAGGCAGGGGCGCGTCCGGAAACAGCGGGACGCCCGTATGGTGTGCCACGGGGCCGCTGCACGGCGCTGACTGTCGACGCAGAGCACCGCGCTCGCAGGCTGGGCAACCGGCCGGCCGACGCGTCGGGGCATGGACCTGCGCAGCTGTGCGCTGCGCCTGTAGCACGGATTCCGATATCACTTCACGGCGAACGAATGCTGCGCTCTTCCCCTTGCGCGAGACGACCCGCCCGAACCCCCGATAAGCAGCAAAGAAGACCAAATCCCCCACGCTCAGCGTCGGCATTGCACTTCCTTCACAAGGTGCTCACATCCAGCTGGTTGCAGCGTAAACGGGGCCACTGACAGTGCCTCCGCCTGGGTGTACCGGGCTGCTGCGGCACCGCGATGGAAAAACGCCGTACACCATGATGGAAGCTCCCCCTGCCCCGCTCTACGTCACCGCGGCCGCGTATCGACTTGCCCGGCCCTGCCCCCTACGGGGTGTACAGCACACGTTGGCGGTGATCGTGCCGTTCACGGTCCATGGAATAGTCGATCCACGAGGTACGTGCAAGGCGATCGGCTGTTTCCGACCGAAGCAGTGTGTCGGCGGAGCCGCTCGGGAGGAGGTTCGGGCTGGGCCGATCAAGCCCGATGCAGCCATTCAAGTCGGCAAGTGCAGGTGGGTGTTCGACGTGACAGCGGGGCGACTCGGGCGCTGCGCGCTCGACGGCCAACGACATGGGGAGATCGGTGCATTGCGCCGACTGCGTCACTGGCCAACGGTGCGATGAAGAAAACCTGTTCCTAGGGCTTGCGCCTACCTTGTCCTGCTGGTGTGGGAGGGGCAGCATTCGCTGCAGGATGGTGATGCTCGCTCGTCCCTGCATCCCACCAGCGTTGGCGCTGACCGTGGGCAGAACTGAAAATTCGCTGCGCGGTGCGCCTGCCGCCAGACGGCCGATGGTGCCCTGTCTGCTGTAGGTCGGTGGCGGCAACGCGCAAGGCGACCGCCTTCTTCTTGCCAGCGCTTCGGCTGCCTTGGCGTGGACTCTCGGGGCTCGGCGGCAGACAGCCTTACCTGGTCAAGCCGGTCTCACCGTCCCAGACGAGGGCACATCTCGACGCAGCCGTGCTGCCACCCCGCGTGGGCAGGTGTGTTGCAAGGAACTTCCCTGCCTCCTCGCACGTCTCGCTCGCGCTCCGGCGGCCGAGCGTCTCCCCGCTCCGCTTCGGTTGTACGTGCCTGGAGCGCCGTGCCAGCCAGGCACGACGCTGGCACCGCACCGATCGTCACGGTCCCAATGCCAGCACCCCGGTGGGCAGGGTATACGCGGCAGCAGCCCTTCGTGCTACTGCCGAGTGCGGGCCTCCATCGGATGGTGCAAAAGGTTGGCCGACAGGCGAGATCCGGGATCACCGCGCCCGGAGCCAGGGCACGGTGAACGGGTGTGCAAGGTCAGTTGCGGACGGCACGTACCAGCAGGTCCGTAAGCAGGCGGATGTCGTTGGGGGTGTTTTGCAGCCCGTTCCAGCGGCGCTGCTCGCCGTCGGCGAAGCGCCACATGCCTGAGGTCCAGGCGGTCACCGGCATGAGGCTCAGGACAGCGTTGCGGACCTGGTCGCAGTCGACGTCTTTGGCGGGCATTCCGTCGGTGAGGGTGTCCATGACGAAGCCCATGGCCTGGATGCCGACACCGTGGGTGAGGCGAGACTGGCGAGGCGGAAGTTTCCAAGCGTCGCTGAAGGTTTCCTTCACGATGTTCCAATACGCGCGCAGGTGCTCCAGCATGCGCTCGACGTCGCCGGAGCCGTCCTCGGGGTTGCGGTACTGGTAGAGGGCGCCTTCGAAGAGGCTGTGTTCCAGCATGCGCAGCAGGCTGGTGTCCTTGATATTGCCGTGCGGGGAGGTAGGGCTGGCGATTCGGCCGTAGAAGGGGCCCTGGCCGTCGGTGTTGAGGCGGGTCATCAACTGGGCCGGCAGACGCTTGCGGGCGTAGGCAGGGGGGAGGTGGCCGCTGGTTTCCGGCAGCAGCTCGTGGATGAGGCCCTTGGGCAACGGCTTGGTGGAGTTGACCAGGATGAACTGGGAGCGCTGGTCTTCTTGATTGTCGGCGATGAACCCGACTGCGGCGACGGGGAATTCGGCCAGGTCCGCGTCGCGGATGGCGGCGCTGCGCTGCTGGCCATCCACGATTAGGGCGGGCTTGTCCTCGTCGGTGAGGGATTCGTCGACCGGGATCACCAGAACTCCGGGGACTGAGTAGTCCACGCCGGCATTCGGGCGGATACCGGTTTCGAACCGGACGGTGTCGTCGAAGGCCAGGACGAGCGCGTTGGGGAGCATGGCGCGCTCGGACTCGAGGTAGCGGCGGATGCCGCGGATGTGGCTGAGGACCTCGGGCCGCTGGTATCCCTGCAGTTCGCTGGTGTCATTGCGGCGGACGCGGGAGACGGCGGCGAAGCTGTGGAGTTTCTTCCCGTCGACGGCAAAGCAGTAAATTTTCCGGTTGCCTTGGCGCACTTCAAGTGCGGGAAGCCTCAACTCGTATCGGTCGGCCATCACATCTCCTGGCAGGGTTTGAAAGAAAAGCTAGAGGGGGGCGAGTTTATGCGAAGGTGAGTTGTCTCATCTTGGCTTCGAGTACGGTGAGATTATGGAATCCGCGTCGCTTGTTCCGTTCACTGCCGCGGAATATAGCGATTTCGATACCGTGTTTCTTGCACAGGGCGCAAGGGCAACTGCGCCAGGGGGCGTCGCTCAGGGTGCGTTCGTAGAACTCGAGGTAGCTTTTCTTTTTCGGGCCGAGTACGAGGGCTTCATAGGTTGCGAGGGCACTCATGACTTCTTCGAGTGCTGTTTCTTCCTGGTCGAATTCACGCAGCGCGCGTAGGCATGAGCGTTCGGCGACGATGGCCTCGGCCTGGGAGACGTGGCCGGAGAGAATGAGGCGCTTCAGGGCAGGGTTTCCGTCGACCTGGGGTACGCGGATGGCGGTGTAGGAATCGGTGGCCGTGTGGTAGTTGTTGCGGTCGTCCATGAAGGCTTGACGGAAGGCGGAGGTGCTGTCGAAGCTTGTCACGCCGTGGCGGGCGAACTGCTCCATGCTTTCGACACGGTTGATGCCGAGCAGGTGCAGTCCGGTTTCGGAGGTGCGCACTTCGTCGATGGCGCGCAGGCAAGCCAGGATCTCGTGGGACTTCAGTGGGACCATGCCGCCAAGGGCGATGCGCCGATATCCCATCTTCTGCAGCTCCGCGACGCTGTGGGCGTAGCTGTCGGGTCCCCATCCCTGGGCAGCGCCAACAGGTTCAAAGCGGGCGCCCTGCGCGCGGGTTGCGGTGATGAAGTCCTCGGCGAGTTCGAGGGAGATCTGCTGGCGCTCCAACCACGCCGGCTCGGGTTCCGCGTCGGACTCTTCCGGGATGTATCCGAAAATGATGTGGTCGATGCTGATGCCTGCGTCGAATCCGCAGCGGCCGTAGAAGTCTAGGACTTCTTCCACTTCGTACGGTGGGCGTTCTTCGTCGATGTAGTTGAAGGCACCGCAGTCACCGATCGTAGAGCAGATGCCGGGAAGACGGAAGAAGTTCCTCACGCCCAGGCGGTAGAGTCGCTCGCGCTGTGGGGCAGAGTATTTCCCTGCACCCTTCATGGATCCGTCGACAACCGCCTTACTGACGAGGATCCCTTCGTAGGGGATCGGCGTCACGGCCTGGTGGGCGTAGACATCATCACGCTGTCGCACTCGGTAGGGCGAGTACTCGTCGTTGATGAAGTCGTAGGTGGGGCTCACCAGGTCCTGGCTGTCAGGGAAATAGAATTTCACGCGGCTTTTGCCTTTTCCTGCACATAGATACGGAGGAGGTAGTTCGACAGGGTGCTGATGTGGCGCGGGTTGTTCTGGAGTTCGTTCCAGGGGATGTTCAGGTCGGGCCAGCGTCCCTGGGTCCAGCGGCAATGAGGGGCGATCAGGGCGAGTTCGGCCTGCGCCTGCTCCACGGCACGGGAGGAGGCGGGGTCGATGGCCATCATCACCCGGTCCATGAGGCGTCCCATGGAGCGGATGCCCACGCCGTGCATCAACCGGGACCGGGTCGGCGGGAGCCCCCACGCAGCGGGAAAGGTGTCACGCACGGCACTCCAGTAGATGACGAGGATCTGGCGGATGGTGGCTGTGTCGACGGTGCCGTTGGACAGATTCTTATACGGGAAGAAGACGCCTGAAGGGGAGTTGAGAGATTCCTGGATGGCCGTGGTGAGGCTGTTGTCCGTGACGACGGCGTCCGCTTTCTGCTCTGCCGTGGTGGAGGGGCGGCGCACCAAGCCCCTGAACGGTGAGTCCTTGTCGTGGTTGAGGGCTTCGACCAGGACGGAGGGGAGCTTGCGGGCGGAAAGTTTGGTGGGCAGGGCCGTGCCGACTTCCGGGAGGAGTTCGGTGACCAGGTTGGTGGGCAGCGGAGAGACCGTGTTCACGCGCAGAAACTGGTCTCGTTGGGTTTCCAGGTCTTCGGCAACAAATCCGGCAATGGTCACGGCCAGGCGGGTGTTACGGGTGCGGGCCAGTGCGAGGCTGCGCTGCTGGCCATCGACGATCCAGGCGGGCCGCGGGGCGTCGGGGGAATCGGGCAGGGGGATCTCCAGGGTGCCCGACGTACACAGGCCGTCGCTGCTGCCCGGGCCCGGGCTGGACTTGAACCGCACGCTCGAAGGCAGCGCCAGGATCAGCCCGTTGGGAAAAAGCACCTCTTCCCCGTCGAGGTAATCGAGGATCTGGCGTACGTGCTGCTTCTTCTCGGGCCGCTGGTAGCCGATCAGTTTGCCGGCCTCGTCCCGAGAGATCCGTGCCACGTCGGCAACCTGATGCACCTCTTCTGCCGCCAGGGTGAACACATACAGGGGGATCGTGGGGTGCTGCTCGATCCGCAGGGCCCGGCGCTTAAGCACAATGGAGGTCATCGAGGGCCAATCGTTGAGGTATACAGGTCTGCGAAGCGCTTCTGCTCACAGGCCATCCCCTTATCTCTCAGCAGGCGCAGCAGGCGTGTGCGCGAGTAGTCGGGGTAGCGGTCCTTCATCTCTTTGATGAAGTCGATCACGGCCGGGTCCGACATCGGCCGGCGGGCATAGCGTTCCGGGCGGGCTGCCTGGGACGCCCATGTGCTCCAACGCTCCTTGGCAGCTGCCGTGATGAGGTGACCCGGCGTGCAGTGCTCAAGCCAGGAGGCCGCCATGCGGACGTTCAAACTGGTCAGCGTTCCG
The DNA here is from genome assembly GCF_055558775.1 of Streptomyces sp. NPDC025638. Lineage (NCBI taxonomy): Bacteria > Bacillati > Actinomycetota > Actinomycetes > Kitasatosporales > Streptomycetaceae > Streptomyces > Streptomyces sp. NPDC025638. The sequence goes on from NZ_JBVHLX010000013.1 coordinate 258,455, forward strand.
CCTAGAGCCTGCCTAAGGGCGGCGTTGGCCGGCATGCGCACGATCCCGTCCAGATCGCTGGCGCCGCCGATCAGCACTACGTCGGATCCGGTAGACGCCAGCGAGGCAAGGTCGTTGTACATGGCCTGGGCATAGGCCTCGGACAGCACCACCAGAGCCTGTCCGGCAACTGCCGCGATCTGGGGAAGATGACGGCTGGCGTCCATGCGCTGCAGATGATCCCACCACTGGGCTGCCTGTGCGCTGGAGGATGCCACGGAATCCGCATGGCGAGGCATGAAAGTGGCCGCATAGGACGGGGCAAGGCTGGAGACTGGTTGCAGGCCCAGGCCAGCCGAGGCCACGTACAGGCGAGGCGCAAACCCTGCCTGGGATGCAGCTTTCGTGAGGGCCGCGGCGCGACGCCATTGGTCGCCCTGGTACAGCTCCCCCAAAGCGGTCCGCCGGCCTGGTGCGGCGTGCAGACGGCGTGCCCATTCCGCGGCGCGTTGCCGGATGTCCGTGGCGGGCAGTTCACGCACGCGTAGGCCGGGTTCGGGGGGTGAGGTCTTCCGGTCTGTGCACGTGACCACGATGGGCAACTCGTTCACTGCGGATCGACCTCTGGCTTCCGTAACTCGATTCTTGTTGTGATTACTGTAGCCGGTAGTTAAGAGGGTAGGCTGCACCTGTCTCAACGGAGGCAACTGGACCTTAGGTTAGGGAGTGACAGCATGGACCGTCCCGCGATCGTGTTGCTGAGCGGCGGCCTGGACTCGACCACGGTGCTGGCCATCGCCAAGGACCAGGGCTTCACTCCCTATGCGCTCAGCTTCCGCTACGGGCAGCGACACTCCATCGAGTTGGAGGCGGCGCAGCGCGTCGCAGAGGTCCAGGGGGTGGCCCGGCACGTCATCGCCGACATCGATCTGCGGGTCTTCGGCGGCTCTGCCCTGACGGCCGACATCGAAGTGCCCAAGCACGAGTCCCTCACCGACGTGGAGGATGCGGGGGTACCGATCACCTACGTGCCAGCCCGCAACACGATCTTCCTGTCGTTCGCGTTGGCGTTTGCCGAGACTGTCGGCGCCAGCGACATCTTCACCGGGGTCACGGCGGTGGACTACAGCGGCTATCCCGACTGCCGCCCCGAGTACATGGAGGCCTTCGCCACCATGGCCAACCTCGCAACCCGAGCCGGCGTCGAAGGCACCTCCAAGATCACGCTGCACTCTCCCCTGATCGCCCTGTCCAAGGCCGACATCGTCCGCGAGGGCCTGCGTCTGGGCGTGGACTACTCCCTCACCTCCTCCTGCTACGACCCCGACGAGCAGGGGCGGGCTTGCGGCCGGTGCGACACCTGCCTGCTGCGGCTGAAGGGCTTCGCTGAGGCTGGCGTCAAGGACCCCGTCCGGTACCAGAACGCCTGAACATGACCTACCTGATCAAAGAAATCTTCTACACGCTGCAGGGAGAAGGCGGCCACGCTGGCCGCCCCGCGGTCTTTTGCCGGTTTTCCCGTTGCAACCTGTGGACCGGCCGGGAACGCGACCGCGCCCGTGCCATTTGCCAGTTTTGTGACACCGACTTCGTCGGCACCGACGGCGAAGGCGGCGGCCGCTTCCGCACGGCGCAGGAGTTGGCCGAAGCCGTCGAGGCCGCCTGGCCCACCGCCGATCAAGCCCACCGGTTCGTTGTGTGCACGGGCGGAGAACCGCTGCTGCAACTGGACGAGGCCGCCATCGACGCCCTCCATGAGCGCGGCTTCGAGATCGCCGTGGAAACCAACGGCACCCGCCCGGCCCCCCGCGGCATCGACTGGCTGTGCGTCAGCCCGAAGATCGGCTCCACCCTGGTCCTCACGAGCGGCGACGAACTCAAACTCGTCTACCCTCAGGCTGGCGGCGACCCCGCCCAGTTCGAGGGGCTGGACTTTCGCCACTTTAGGCTGCAACCGCTGGATGATGCCGACCGCGAGGCCCACACTCGCGCCGTCGTCGAGTACTGCATGAAGAACCCGCGCTGGACGCTTTCCCTCCAGACGCACAAGTATCTGGGAATTCAGTAATGGAAATCTTTCGCGAGTTCGCCTTCGAGGCAGCCCACCGCCTGCCGCGCGTGCCGGAGGGCCACAAGTGCGCCCGCCTGCACGGCCACTCCTACAAGGTCACTGTGCACGTGGAAGCGCCCGTCGACGTGGAGGCGGGCTGGGTAATGGACTTCGGCGACATTAAGCGCGCATTTAAGTCAATTGATGCACAACTCGACCATTACTACCTGAACGACATCGAAGGCCTCGACAACCCCACCAGCGAGAACCTGGCCCGCTGGATCTGGGACCGGATGATCACCGAGCTTCCCAGCTTGTCCGCGATCACCGTGCGCGAAACTTGCACTTCCGGTTGCACCTACCGAGGCGAGTGAGGGCATGCACGACATTCAAAACGAGCCCGACGGCCGCGGCATCCCTATCGACGAGGTCGGCATCAGCGGCCTGCGCTACCCCCTCACCTTCGACGACGGCCACACCCGCCAGCACGGCATCGCCGACATCGCCGTCACCGTCCGCCTGCAGGCCGACCGGCGCGGCACCCACATGAGCCGCATGATCGCCCTCATCCACGAGGACGTAGCCACCCTCACCCCGCAGGAGTTGCCCATCGCCCTCAAGCGCGGGCTGACCCTGCTGGACGCCCCGGCTCTCACGCTCACGTGCACGCTGCCCGTCGCCACCGTTGTCACCGCTCCCGCCAGTGGCCAAGAGTCCTGGCAAACCCATGACCTCACGGTTACCGGCCGCATCGATGACTCTGGATGCACCGTCACGACGGCTGTGACCAGCCATGTCACCAGCCTGTGCCCCTGCTCCAAAGCCATCTCCGACTACGGCGCCCACAATCAGCGCAGCGAGATCACCCTCGAGGTCACCGGCACCGCCGACACCCCCTACCCCCTGCACCTCCACGAGATGGTCGCCCTGCTGCGCAGCGCTGGCTCCGCCCCGGTCATCCCTCTTATCAAACGCCCCGACGAACGCGTCGTAACCATGCAGGCCTATGACCACCCCGTCTTCGTCGAAGACATCATCCGGGACATAAGTCTCATCTGCCGACAAAAGGGCCTTACGCACGCCATCCGCGCGACGAACCTGGAAAGCATCCACAGCCACGACGCCATCGCCACCCTCACCTACAACCACTTCTGACCGGCCACCGGCGGCTCCGGCCACCACCACAAAGCGATCAACGCGGCGACTCCCCGTCCGGGTCGCCCCAACCAACGGTCCGGCCACCGCCAAGGCGAGAACCAACCGCCGTGCACGAATCCAGCCTGAGCAGCGTCCCTCGAGCGCCCGAGCATGCGCGGCCCCCTCACGTCCTGCCGCGTGCCGTGTGTGGCACACGAACGCGGCAGGACGACCGACGGACACCAGGCGCTTGGCTGGTCTGCCAGCTGGCAAGGGCGGTGCTTCCACCGAATGCGATGGTGGCGTGCTCCCGCCCGGCCAGGAGCATCATTTGTCATCGCCTTCGCTTACCTGCTCGGCGGCTCCCAGTGGGCTATAGGCAGACCTGCCGCTGTCCACCGCGAACGGGGGACAGCGCTCGTTGCTCTTTCAGGCAAGTGATCTGATCCGCCGAGCGGCTGCCGCCCTGACGTCCTCCGGGGGGTGTACGCGTGCAGCAGGGCGTCGAGCGACGGTTCCAGCCGTCGCCGGCGTTCGGACCCCGCACTGCGTTGCGTTCTCCAGGAAGTACGCGCCACAACGCCCCCGGGACAAGTCCGGCATCGACGAACAGTCCCGGGCAGACACCGGCGGCAGCGGAACGCCAGCGCCGATGCGGCGGGCGACGCTGCGCCTCAGGCGCTTCACCCGCCGCTCGACCCCGAAGCTTCTCCATCTGAGGCAACACGATCGCCCGAATGACCCGGCTCAGGGATCTTCCACTGCGTGTGGTCGGGCCAGAGCACAATGCCCAGCGCACCCTCAAGGTCCACGACCGTCAGTATGTCGGGCCAGACGGTGCCGTTGAGCACGTTCGTGATGACCTGTCGGTTGACACCGCTCTTCTTCGCGAGGGCATTGGCGCTGATTCCCTGCTCCGTCATCGCCTCGGCGAGCTTGCGGGCTATGGCCTGCGCGACGAGTGCGCCTCGATGCGGCTCCATCACGGCGTGCGGCCAGTCGCCGTCGATGACGAAACTGCTCGGCTTCTTGGCACGTCTGATTCCTCCAGGCACCGCATAAGTGTGACCGAGGCAGCCCCGGATGCGCCTCAAGCCCCTACATGCTACTTGTATAGCAAGTAACGGAGTGTAATTTCCCGGGAAGACGCGCATGAATCCGGACGGCGAACGGTGCAACGATCCGCTCGAGATGCCCCTGGGGGCCCTGCTATGCAAAAGCCTGCAGAACCGTCGCAGAGCAACTCGCATGGCTTGCCGAGGCGACCGCGCAACCGCCGCAGTCGGCTTCTGCCAGGGCACCCACGTGCGGGATTCACCCGTCGCCATGTGCGTTCGATGTCGCGTGAGCCAGCAAGGGGCCGCACGTGGGCAACCCCCTTGCCGGACTTGCGAGTTGCTCTGCACTGCAATGTGGTCGATTCCCCTGCATCACTGCACTGCCCTGCCCTACGCTGCCCAGGCGCCCATCTGTGCGCAGAGGCCACAGGAGGGGCAATGCCGGGTCAGCGATCGACAGCGACAACCGCGCCGTTGCGGGAATTGCCCACGTACCGGGTGGTCGCGTCGGAGCAGATCTCCATCGCCTACACGGTCGGTATCCTGCCTCAGCCGTTCTCGGTGCACGATGTGAAGGCGAAGCTCGGGCTGGATGCTGGGCGCGTCGGCCTCACGATGGCCTTCTTCGAGTACTGCGGGCTTGTCACCGATGCTCCGGGCAGGGGCATGTACCTCGCCACACGCTCGGCGATTCGGGTGGCAGAGGAATGGGCGAAGGACGCCGAACTCGGCAAGGTGGCACTGCGCAAGGCATGGAATCAGACGTGGTTCACCAAGAGCGCGCGGAACAGGCTCACCCCGGGCCCTGGACTGCGCGACGGCTTGCACGCCCGCTTCATGATGCTCGCTGGGGGCGGGGCCACTCACCGCCGGTCGGTCGACAAGCTCATGGAGCTGATGGTCTTGTCCGGCCTTCTGATCGAGGAGCCCGACGGGTTCGTGAGCTGGTTCGAAGACGCGGCACCCCATCCTCCTGAGAACTCGGCCAGTTCCCGGCCAGGGGATGAAGAGGCACAACAGAAAGGCCACGCAGGCGCCTCACGGAAAGGCGGTTCGTCGCACCCCGACGGCGAGGAGCACGTCCAGGCGGCGGAACCTCCTGCGGACCGAGACCTCGATACCGAGGATGTTCAGACCCCCTCAGCCGAGGAACCTCCGCGCGGTACCAGAGATGCAGAGGACGCCCACGCTGTCCCGGTCTACGAGGACGACCCGGCCGAACTCCTCGCTGACCCGCTCTGGCTCAGGTACGTCCGCTATATGACGCCGGATGAGGCTGCGAAATTGCATCAGCAGCTCCACGGCGTTCTGAGCATCCTCGCCGAGGCACGCGCTTGCGCTCGGGCCAACACCGGTGCTCCCACCGTTGAACTCGATCAGCCCCTGCATCTGTCGGACCTAGGGCGGGTGAGCTTGAAGACCTGGCTCACCGTCTACGCATCCAGCAGAGAGATGTCCGCAGTCGTCCCCGCGATGAGGAGCCGCCAGTCGACCCCCCAGCCATGAGTTCGGGTCCGGAGATGCGCTTCCCCGGCTAAGGATCACGCCTCTCCGGACCCGCCACCTTCACCCCGTAGGCCTTATCGCGGCGCGAACCGCGAGGAAGGGGGGCTTTGGCGTGCCCTCACACAGAGCGAGAGCCACCAGCCACGGTAGCGTGCCAGCGCGCCGTGCTTCATACGTTTCGCTGATTCCCCAGGTCACACTCCCCCGCCAGCCAGGCCAGCTCTGCCCGTGGGGAGGCCGTCGTGCGTAGGGTCACTTTGCGGGCGGCGCTTCGTCAGGTCGCCCAGCAGTGGCAGGAGAAGGTTGCCCGCGGCACACTCAGGCCGCAGACGGCGGACTCCTACATCACCAACACGGAAAGGCTTCTTCGTTTCGCCCTGGCGCTCGGCCTCGATCACCTCGATGACGTCACCGACACTGTTGCCCAAGCCTTCATTGACGCGCCCGGGCACGACCGTCACGGGCGGTTGGTCACCTGCCCGGCCGACAACACCCGCCGAGTTCGCCGGTCATCGGCCGACGCCTTTTTCGCGGAGGCCCGCAGAATCGGGCTGACCACTCAAGCACCGCTCTTGGACCTCCCGCCGATCCCCCGCTCACAACCGCGACCCACCGGCATCCTCACCGATACCGATATCGACCAACTACGCTTCTACGCCGAGCGAGGGATGCCGCAGACCAGGCACGCCGCCGTGCTCGGCTTGCTGTTGTCCGGTCTCCACACCGGCGAGATCGGCCTGACCGGTGCCACCGATCTGGATCTCGACCACGAGCGGGTCTGGGCCGTGGGCGCAGCCCGGATCACTGCTCGCTACTGCCCGCTCGATGATCCCTGGAACCGGGAAGTCCTCCGCCTCCGCGCCGAGTACGTCCAGCAGCAGTCCGGCTCCGACTGCCCCCAGACACTCACCACGAACGGCACCGCTCCCGCCCACCGGCTGCAGTCCAGCATCTGCACCACCTTCGGCGAGGTCGTACGCGCCAGCGGAATCGCCCCTGAAGGCCGATCCGCCACGCCTCGGGACGTCTCCAGCTGGCTGGCTGCCAAGATCCATGCGGAGACCGGGCAGATCGCCGAGGTCGCGCTGCGCCTCGGTCTCGCCTCGCTGGACGGCGCCGCCAAGCTCGCCGGCTACGACTGGCGGCCGTCAGGGAAGGAAGACTGATGGGGGCACCGAGGCGGCGCACCCCTGCCTCCAAGCCCAAGGCGAAGGCCAAGCGAAAGCCGGACTACGTCATGGGCCCCGTTCCCAGAGACGTCTTCAGTCTCAGCCGCCCCGAACCTCCTGGACCTCCCGCCCGCTCCTTGCCCGAGATCGAGCGCCTCGAACTCCTCGTCGCCAACCCCGACCTTTACGACGTGGCCGACCAGATCTTCCCCGGACGCACCCCAGGCACCCGGGGTCGTCGCCCGGCGTACCCCCCGTTTATCTACCTGATCCTTCTAGCCTCGATCTCGATCTTCGAAACCGCCGAGATGGCCTGCGCCAACTTCCAGCACGAGCACATGTGGAAAACCGTCCGTGAGGGCGTCCGACAGCATCGCGGTGACGCCGCAGCGGACGGCCTGCCCGAGACCGGTCCCGGGCGGCACCACTGGAACGACTTCAGGCCCAAAATGCTCGACAGCCTCCACGAACTGCGAGAGGCCAGCCGTGACGCCTGGATCAAGCAAGCTCTCGCGCAGGGAATGCTCGCGCGGAAACGGCGAGGCACCCTGGTCCGCCCCCACCGCAGCCAAGTCATCACTGGTGACGGCACTGTCGTACGGCCGGCCTCGGACCAGACCGAGGAATACACCATCGACGAGAAGACCGGGGAACTACAGCATCACCGAGTCGACCCGGACGCCACAATCCAGCTGGAAGGCGGCGACCGAGAAATCTACGGAAACAAACTCGTCTCATTCTCGGTCCGCGACGAATGCTCGCCGCACAGCCGGATCATTCTCAACGCGGACACCGCACGGCACCAGTCCAAGGAACTGGACCCAGACCGGCAGGAAGAAGCCAAGGTCGCGCTCCGTCTTGCCCTGGAGATCCACACACGCGCGCCAGGAAACCACACGGTGGTCTACGACAAAGCCTGGCGCGGCATGCACCGAGCTCCACTGATCAGAGCAGGCTTGTCGGTCTTCACTCGCCAGTACGACGGACTCAAGCCCCAGCCCCTGAAGAAGTACCGCTATAAATCCGCCGGGTGCACCCACGACGTCTACGCGGCCGAAGGACGCGCCTGCGTTCGCTTGATCACTGTCGAGGGAAAGACCCTCTACGACCCGATCCCCGTTCGAGAGGTCGAGTACAGAAGCGGAGAGGAAAGCCGCTTCTACCACATCTTGGAGATTCTCTGCCGAAACGGCCCGCATGTAGAAAGAATGCCGGTGTACGAGACCCGCGAGGATCAAGCGTTGGATCCAAGGACGAAGCGCATGAGATTCAACAGAGCCGAGCACATTCGAATCATTCCACCGAACACGGAAGCCGGAGATCGCCTCCTCGGATTCCGCCAGGACAGTGAATCCGTTTTCGCCACCCTGGATGAAACGCATCGCCTCCGCCGGGTCCCTGCCTACGGGGCTGACGGTGCCCTGCTCATCTACATCGGGTACGCGTGGGCGAAGAACTCCGTGGCCCTCGGGATCAGCCGCCGAACCAAATGAGCGCACGACGGGTCGACGTACCTGGCCACAAGTGCAGACCCCCGGCCGGCACAGGGCGCTCGGTGCGCAGTCGCACAGGCGGCACAGGACGCGCCCCAGTGGGCGGCCGACAACCGCTAGACTGTGGGCGGTGCACCGCTCCGGTGGGGCACCCTTGGATGTCTGGGGCCTCTCAGGGGCGAGATCCACCCGGTACGGGCGGATCTCCAACACCTTTGCCCACACATCCCCGCCTTCGTAGCTCAGGGGATAGAGCACCGCTCTCCTAAAGCGGGTGTCGCAGGTTCGAATCCTGCCGGGGGCACAACCTGCGTAGCAGGTCAGAGCTAGTGCGGGCCTCTCGTTCAATTCGAACGGGAGGCCCGTCCCATGATCGGAGTCCACAAAGAGTCCACATCCCCACGGGATCTTGCCGAGCCTCACCCATTCGGGGGACTGGACAAGGTTCAACGACCACGTAAAGTGGCTGCTCGTGAGAGGGGCAGGCACGTCTCCCCACGCGCGCCTGAGACGCGCCTCTCATGTCCTGTGGGCGTCCGGCGGGGAGGCCGGCCCCACGGGCGAGGCCCTCGCTGAATATGTCAGCGAGGGCCTCTTACATGAAGACAGTAGACCGCCCCAGAGGCATATACCTCTGGGGCGGGACGCCTTGACCGAAGCCTTAGCGTCTAACGACCGGAGTGCGGAGACGCGTAACGCCCGTCCGGTCGCTTCGGTGCCGCGCCTCGGCTGGCGCGACGGTTGTCGGGTTCCCCCACCCAGAGATCATTAAATTTGCCCAGCCGGGCAAAGACAAGAGCACAAGATCGTTACAGCGTTGGCGGGTGCCACTTGACCCGATGCCCGACTGGGTACACGCCCGTCGCCGGGAGATCGGGAACCGCATCCGTGACGCTCGCCTGGACGTCGGTCTGACGCAGATGCAGTTAGCCGAACGGATCGGACGCGACCACCGGACCATTCACCGGTGGGAGTATGCGCAGCGCATCCCGGACCTCAGCGACCTGCTCCTGCTTGCTGACGCCCTCCAAGTTCCCCTCTCCGACCTTGTGCGCTGACGGCCTCTCAGCCCTGACACCTGCTCTACGCGGCAGGACGGTGCGTCCGTCGCGGCAGCCAGCAGAAGGCCCCGCCCGGCCGCCACGGGGGAAGCAGACGAGCGGGGCCAGTCAACGGGTCACTCACCGTATGGGCACGCCCGCCCCTCCGGTGGGCAGACGACAAGAGCACGGGACACGTACCGCCCCTTGTCGGAGTAGTACCCCCACACCACGTCCGCCCCGCGCCCCAAACACTCCCGGGCATGCTCCAACTGCACCTCGGGCGGCAGGTCGCGAGGGCTGCGAGGGTGCTCCTTCAGCTCCGCTTCGAGCCACCCGTAGGCATCCACAGCACCGCCCGAGACCGGGTGCGTAGCAACCACGTTCCGGGCGGGCTTGAGCAGCCACTCGGCGACCTCCAGCGGCGGCACCGCGTTCGCAGGGTTACGGCGGTCGCGGTCGGCCGGCCGCTCGTGGCCGGTCCAGCTATAGGCGTGCCAGTGCATTTATGCTCCTGTGAGGGCCGCCCCCGATTTCGGCGGGGGCGGCCCGTCGTGCCGGTGGGGGTCAGACCGTACCCAGAATCTCAGGGGCTGCAGCGATGAACGCGCGGAGTTCCTCGCCGGTGAACCTCAGGGGTTCCTTCGAGGTGTCCTTGCTGTCGCGGATCGCGAAGGAGTCGACGACGCCGGGGATCTTGACGATCTGGACGCAGGTTTCGGTGTCGTCGTCGCCGCCCTGGTTGCAGCCGCAGGGGCGGGCCCAGCGGACGCTGTTCAGGGGCAGGTCGTAGAGGCGGAGTTCGTCGTCGCGTCGGGACATGCTGTCTCCTTGTGTTGACGGTGCCCTTCGTGAGGGCCTGGTTTCCCGTCCTGGCTGTTCGGCCTGGCGGGTGTCTGTGGGGTGGTGCATCGGCCGTCGGGGCATACGTGGACCGTGTGGCCGGGGCCGGTCGGGCTCATGTGGTCGTGTGGCTCGGGTACGCCCACGATCGGCCGCGAGCAGCGGGCGCACATCATCGGCGGCCCTCCTGCCGGCCACGGGCGGCCGATTGGCAGGCCGGGTGGGCGTACACGTCGACGCTCATGTCATGCGCTCCTATCCGCCCCTGCGCCCGGCCCGCGGCCACGGCTCCCTCGCCCAGTGGATTGCGGCACCAGACGCATGCCCAGCCGGAGTACTGCGCCCGTGTGAGGGCGGTGGCGTCGGGGAGTTGAGGGCGGCTCACTGGCCCTCCTGGCTGTCGAGTTGGGCCCACAGGCCGGTTTCGTCAGGGGTGACGCCGGTGGTGCGGGCGAGGCCTGCAACGAGCCGCCAGCCGGGTCCGTGGCTGTGGGTGAGGGATAACCGGGCGGTGCCGGTGGCGGTGATACGGAGCCGCGTGTCCGCGGTGGAGAGGGTCATCTCGATGACGGGGGCGCCTGAGCCGAGGATGGCGATGAACAGTTCGTCGGCTACGAGGGGGGCGTCGGGGTGGTCGACTCGTTGGGCGGTCCATGTCCGTACGACGCCGGCCTCGACGGGTAGGCCCTTGAAGGGGCGGCGCCATGTTCTGCCTGTTTCGGACATGGATGTCCCTCACGACCGGTGGCTATCTGAGTACAGGTAGTGCTTATCTGTACTCAGAATGTCGGCGGGATTGGCGCTGGTCAAGCGGCGCGCGACAGTATGTGTACTCAGATTGACGTGATCAGCAGTGGTGGGAGAGACGCCGTGGCACACCCCGAGTACCTTCGGATCGCCGCCGACCTGCGGCGCCGCATCGCTCCCGGCGGTGCGCTCGGGCCCGGTGACCGGCTCCCCACCCTCCCTGAACTCTGTGATGAATTCGGCGTATCCGAGACCACCATCCGCAACGCCCTCACCCTGCTCCGCAAGGAAGGGCTCATCGAATCTCGGGCCCGCGCCGGCACTATCGTGAGGAAGCGGCCGCCCGTACACCGGCTGCCCGCCGACCGCTACCGGACTACGCCCGGCGCCAAGGCGACGCCGTACACGCGGGATCAGGGGATCGGCTGGTCGGAGTACCGGCTGGACAAGCGGTTCGAGAAGGTGGAGGCGGGCGCCGAGTTGGCGGCGCTGTTCGAGGTTGAGCCCGGTGAGCAGTTGCTGGCGCGGCACTTCGTGTTCTACGACAACGATCAGCCCACCCAGATGAGCACGTCGTATGTGCGCTGGTCGGACGTGGCCGGAACCCCGGTGGCGGATCCGATCAACGAGCCGTGGCCGGGCGGCACGCGGGCACAGCTGGCGACGCTCGGGATCCACGTCCGTTGGGTTGACGAGAGTTTCACTGCGGGCATGCCGACCGAGGAGGAGGCTGCCACGCTGCGGCTTGGGCCGTCGGTTCCGGTGATCCGGTACACGCGGAAGCACATCGCAGGTGATGGGCGCGTGGTTGAGGTGGCGTATCCGATCGTGCGCCGGGGTGACACCACGGTGGTGGACTTCCGTATCGACCTCGACGATTGATCGCCTCTAGGCTTGGAGCATGTCCCCCTCTCCTCTGCCTGACGGCACTCTGCGCTCTGCTGCGGTGTGGAATGAGGCGATCCGGGCGCTGGCCAGACAGGCCTGGGGGCGGCCGTTCACCGATGCGGAGCGGGTCGAGTATCAGCGGCTTGTCGTGGGGTGGGAGACGGCCCGACGCGCCGAGGTGGTCAAGGCGGCCTAGGCGTACTGGCGGCGCTGCGGATCCAACGCCAGAGCCAACGGAGACGACCCGCCGCTCTCAGCGCGGCAGGACGCCGAGGACCTGCAGCAACACCATGACGAAGATGCCGACCAGGAGCACAAAGCCGATCTCAGAGATGCTCATGCTGCTCGTCTACCCGCAAGCCAGCCAGCCATCCCCTACTCAACCGGCAGCGGGTTCTCGTTGGGCCAGGTGTGGTCGTCGCCCATGGCAGGCGGCGTGTGCACCAGGTGGTCACCATCGTGGCGGCCGTCAGGGTCGTTACTCCAGTGGACGCAGCGGAGATCGAGCTGCTCACCATCAACGGTGAGCGTGTCGGTGGCAGGACAGCGGTTCGGCATCAGAGTCTCCTAGATAGCGATCCAGTTGGATCCGTCGGATCGCAGGGTGACGGTCTCCCACTGCGCGGACAGGATACGAGTGGCAGCGCCGTTGATGGTCTCTGCACCGGACGGGTCGATCGTGACGGTGTTGCCTGACGAGTCCGACTTGATGACCGTGTAGGTCACTGGGTTCGGCGCCGCCGACGGCAGGTTGACCGTGATACCGCCCAAGGCCGCATCGGCCTTAATGACCCGGTCGATAGGCCGGGCCGTGGTCGTCGCGGTGACAGTCCGGACGGGGCTGATGGCCTGCGCGTTGACCGACTCGATCCCGGTGGGGTTGTCGTGCGTCAGCCCGGACTCGGTGAAGAGGCCCGTCCAGCGGATGACGCCACGTGCCGCGGCCATGTGCGCCGCCTGGCCGGCGATGTTCGGCGTGGACGACTCGGTGCTGAGCTGGTCGATGTCGATGAACGGGCCGATCCCCGAGGAGCCCGCACCGAGGATGTACACCTCGTTCACACACGCCTCAATGCTGGCCGAGATGATTTTCATGGCGTGGACGCTGCCGACGGAACCGGCATAGGTGCCGACGATCACGACTCCAGCCCAGCAGTACAGAGCCATATAGCGCGGCACCAGGGCGTGTTCCGTCGTGAACATCGCGTAGGTGTACCCGCCGCCGATGCTGACGTTCCCGGCGACGACGTGGTCGTTGTTGCCAGGCGCCGGCAACAGCAGGCCGATGCTGAGTCCGGTGCCGAACACGCCTGGGCTGCTGTAGTCGGTGGAGGGGCTGGCGACAGTTCCGGCGGTGCTCGCCCCGAAATCGTCGATGTGGCAGTTCGCGCAGCCCCACAGGTTCGCGGCCCCGTAGGTCAGGCCGAACGAGCTATGGGTGGTGAGGATCGCCAGGTTCTTGATGACGGGCATGATGTTGCTGAAGTTCGCGGCCACGCCGTAGCCGTGACCTTCGGTGGGACCGCTGATGACGCCCGGGTTGCCGTTCGCGTTGATGCTGGTGATCTGCGCGCTCGTGGATGCGTACACGCCCAGCGAGATCAGGCACGACCCCGCGTACTGGGGGACGGTCTGCTGCCAGTGCCGCACCGCCGCGGTGCCGTCACCCTGCCCGCGGAACTCCAGGATGCGCTTGTTTGCGGTGGTCGGGTACACGCCGAAAACGATCTGCCCGTTGCCGCTCTTGGTGTTGTTCAGGGCTCCGGCGACGATGTACGGGCGCGGCGGGAAGTACACCTGTGCGTAGGTGTTCCCGCCAGCCAGGTACGCCTCTGCTGCATCGGTCGCGGCCTGGATCGCGGGGGTGTCGTCGGTGCCCCAGATGACCACCGCGCCCGACACGGCCCCCCCGGACCCGTTCGCTGCGCTGAGAGTGACCTGCGTTGCGCTCTGCCGGGACGCAATCGTAGTGACCAGGGTCGTGACGCCGTTCGGGCCAGCACCCTTCACAGAGATCGACTTTCCGACGTCCGCTGTGGTGAAGGACGCGGTCGCGCTGGTCAACACCGCCGAGCCGCTGGACATCGCCCCGTCCGCCACGACTTGCGCATCGCCCTGCGCGCCGTAGGCAGAGTCGGTGACGTCGAATACCCACGGGCTGGAGCTGCGGCCGGACCATGTGCCGGGTGTCCCGCCCGCGGTGCACAGCCACAGGGCGCCTGCCGCATCCTGGACGGTGTCTCCGGTCGTCCACGTGCCGGATGTCGGCGCCCCGGTGCTGCTGCGGCGGCCGCAGAACCTGAGGTTGAGCAGGCCGTTCTTCGCCCCCAGCGCCGCGACACCGGTTCCGGCGTCGATGTCGTGCACGCCATCGAAGGGGCTGGTGCCGATCTGAACACGGCCGATCAGATGGGGGCCGGCTGGTTCGAGGCGCATCACGTTCGACTGAGTGCCAGTGAAGTCCGCACCGGACCAGGTCGACAGGAAGACGTCAAGACCGCCGATCTCGAAGTCCAACCCACCGCCCGTCACCCTCAACCTGTACGCGCCCGTCCCATCCGCACGTTTCACCGTCAGGTTGTGGCCGTCAACGACGAGGTCACCGGTCAGCGTGCCACCGGACAGCGGCAGCAGTGCGGCCAGCGCCGACAGCAGGCCCGTGATCTGCGACTGCGACAAAGTGAGCGGGTCGCTGCCCGCCGCCGCGTGCGAAGCCGCGTGAGCCGTTGGGGTACGCGCATCCGAGAGACGGACGTCGTTACCCGCAGCGTAGGTCCCCGCGGTTGTGCCTGTCGGCGGCAGGCCCGGGGTGCCGTGCGTGTGGTCACCGCGCGAGTAGGTGACGCTCGATCCTGCCGAGGAGGACAGCCCTGCCGAAGTCTCCGCCGTCACCGTACTCGACGGGGACGCCCCGCCCCCAGGCTGCCATGTCACCGTCCCGTCCGACGCCTCCACCGGCGACAGTGACGGCAGGTCAACCGACGGCACCGCGGCTGGCAGGAGAATGCTGTACGCGCGGCCGGGCGCGTTCGTGAACTGCTCGTCGACTCGGTATGTCCAGCCGGTCGGGGAGAATCCTTCGGCGTCGGTGGCGAGGAGTGTCTCCGTGAACTCGCCGGAGGCGCCGAGGGTCACGTTGACCGGGCCGAGCGCGATTACCCCGTGCTCGGCGGACACCACCCGGGACACCGACGGAGTCAGCCGCAGCGTCCCCTGATACGGCTCGCCGTCCAGGGTGCGGTAGCCGTTTGCGCCAGAGGTGAGGGTGACGGTCTGCACGCCAGCAGGGAACGGCATCGGAGTCTCCTATAGGTATTGCCTGCGCTGCGGGTCCAGCGCCAAGGGCTGCGGGCTGTTGCCGTTACCGTTTCCGGGGTCGCTAGGCTGCGGCGCGCCGTCCTGCCGGCACACCTTGGCGTAGGGGTCGTAGTCGGGGGTCTGGAGGCTGTAGCCGTCGGGGCAGGTCTGCCCATCTCGGCCGTCGGTACCGTCTTTGCCGTCTTGGCCCGCCGGCCCGGGAACACCCTGCTCGCCCTGCGGTCCGGCCGCCCCCGGCGGACCTGACGGGCCCACCGCGCCTGGCGCGCCGCTCGCCCCCGGGCTGCCGTCCACGCCGTTCTTCCCGGGCGCTCCCGACGGCCCCGGGCTGCCAGCCGGGCCAGCCGGGCCCGGTATCGGGACCGGGACCTCTGTTCGATCAGGCAGGTTGCTCACGGCCTTCGTCGGATCCGGTGCTACCGGCGTCCCACCCTTCGCTTTCACCTGCGCCCGAAGTGCCCGCACGTCCCCGGCCAGCGTGCTGACCGCATCCCCGCGCCGGTTCGCTTCGGCGACCGCGGCCTTGTAGTTCCGGTCCGAGGAGTCGATGCGATGCCACAGGGCCCATGAGATTCCGAACAGGGCGACGATCGCGCACGCCGTGGCGATGCCGCGCCAATGCAACACGATCGTGCGCTCGGTTCGGGTCACTGGTCTGGGTCTCCTCCGAGATTGATCACCTTGATACGCAGACGGGCCATCGTCTCCAGGTCACGCATCCGCTGCTCCTGAAGGGTGTTGATCCGCGCGTCGCGTTGGGCGAGCTGGTCGCGCAGCGTCGCGTTGTCCTCTTGTACTTGGTCGGTCACCGAGTTGAAGCGGGTGTTGCTGTTCTCCCCGCGCTTCCCGACGTACACCACCCCCGACCCGACGAGGCCCGCGATAGCCGCCAGGACCGCGCCGAGGGTGGTGCCGTCCAATCAGGCCTCCCTACGCGGCCTTGGCGAAACTGTCCTGCACCTTGGTGCTTACGCCGACCGGCTTCCAGAAGCCGAAGTGGGAGAGGACGCCGGTTGCGAACGAGACCAGGGCCAGCACCGCGGCCGTGCCCACGCTGTACCCGGCGTCGTGCGGGCCCGCGAGCTCGACGAGGAACCCGTTCGCCGTGGACAGGGCGAGCAGCAGTACCGCCTTCACGCCGGCATGCGTGACTCTGGTAGTCACCAGACCGACGAGGACGGGCAGGACAACGCTGATGACGAGGCCGAGCCAGTACGCCTTGTCGAGGTTGACGTTCATGGTTCTTCTCCTGAGGGTGTTAGGCGACGACCACGAAGCCATGCTTCGCGCCGAGCTTCGTGAGCGATGTCTTGCCGGGGATGCCGTCCGCGGCACTGCCGGAGTAGCCGAGACGCCTCTGCCAGCGGGCGTAAGCGTTCTTCGTCAACGACCCGAACGAGCCGTCCACATAAGCGGCGGCGAGCAGACCCTCCGCCTTCAGTGCCTTCTCCA
Organism: Streptomyces sp. NPDC025638; assembly: GCF_055558775.1. Classification (NCBI taxonomy): domain Bacteria; kingdom Bacillati; phylum Actinomycetota; class Actinomycetes; order Kitasatosporales; family Streptomycetaceae; genus Streptomyces; species Streptomyces sp. NPDC025638. Next base: position 275,135 of record NZ_JBVHLX010000013.1, read on the forward strand.
CCAACAGCACCTCGGCCTTGTAGGTGGTGTGGCCCTGCGAGGCCGGCGGATCCTTCCGGGCCGCAGCCACAATGTGCGCCAGTGACACCTTCGGCGCGGACGGCTTCGACGGGACGGGCGCGGACTTAAACAGGTCCGGCATCGGGCCAGGATCCACATGTGAATTGCCGGGGATCTGGTTGTGTCCGTAGTGCCCGCCGAGCTTCAGCCAACTGTCGAGGGACACCGTGTCCCGGGCGAAGGCGGTCGGTGCGCCGCCTGGCCAGACTTCGGGGATGCCGAGGCTGCGCAGCCATGGCACGATCTTGTCGAGGTTCTTGCACGGGGTGTCTCGGACCGTGGCGTACTTTTTGCCGCCGACGGTCTCGTCCGCGGTGAACACGACCTCGATCTGCACGCAGTACTTGCCGGTCCGGTTCGTCTTGACGTCGCCCGCGTTCTGCAGCGACAGGGAGCGGGAGTCCGCGGGGAAGAACTGCGCCACCTCGCCGGTGAACGGGTCCCACAGCAGGTGCGGGGCCACGGACGCGCCGCCGCCGGTGAACCAGCCGAGTTCGCGGGTGAACGTCCAGTCGTTGGCGTTGCTGGTGATGTGCCAGACGGCGCGCGCCGGGCCGCCGTTCATCACGCCGGTGTTGCCGAGTGCGTGCTGGACCGCGCCCGGCATCCACAGGTCGACCATGGTCAGGCTCCCGTCACGTGGTTGTCGTGCGCCCACTCGTTCATCAGCCGCGTCGCCTGAACCAGTCGAGGATCCAGGCCAGGAGCCGGAGAAGGAGTGGGCGCGGGAGGAGGGGACGGCACCTGTGCCCAGACGGGGACGGTGACGTCGCCCTGCTGGGAGAGGAGCCACTGCATGTCACGCTCTTCCAGCCATGCCGAGCCATGGACACCCCATGATTCGCCCCATGAGTTGTCGAGGCGGAACGTCTGCTGGCTCGCGTCGTAGGCGCTGAGTACGTACTCGTGGCCGCCAGCGATGGCGGACTTCCGGTCGACCTCTACAAGGCCGTCGGTGTCGACGTCGAACATCGACTCCAGCCAGACGGTGCCGACCATGACCGGGCCGTTCTGGAGTGCGGACTTGAGGGCGGCGAGGCTGAATACGTGGGTGTAGCCGGTTGCGAGGCCGAGCTTCTTCAGGGCCTTGGCGGCGCCGAGCCCGGAGCTGCCGGTGTCGTCGGGCGGGTAGCTGCCGTGGATGTCGTCGAGTTGGGTGGCGAGCGTGTAGATGCGGACGGCGAGGTCTTCGTCGACGGGTAGCACGTGGCCGTCGATGGTGACGGAGGTGAGCCCTGATCGTCCGTTGAAGTCGGTGCAGATGAGGCCCGTAGCGGCGTTACCCGTGCACGAGCCAAGCGACTGCTGGTCGAAGATCGGTGCCCGTCGTGTCCAGTCGACGGACTTGATGGCGGACTTCGGTAGGACGCCGTGGGCGTAGTTGAGGCTGCGGGGGTCGTGTTCGACATGGCGGCCGAGTCTGGGTCGTGCGGGCATGCGGGTTCCTCCCACAGCTAGGTTCCTTTGAATCGTAGCTTGGGATACCACTTCAGCCTATGAATCGCAGGCTATAGTTCGTTCATCCCTGGCTCAGGGGATGGCGGTGGGTCCGTGTCCGTGCGGGTCGCGGACTCACCGCACCAGACACCCGCACCCACCCGCACAACCCGCACAGGAGCTGCCCCATGGCCAAGTCCAACCCCGCAGGCTCTCCGCTCCGTGAGCGGATCGAAGCCGCCATCCGGGACTTCCCGTTCGGCAACTACGGGCTCAACGACGTCGACATAGCGCTGCACGACTACCCGGATGACCAGGAGTGGGTGCCCGCTCTGGGCAGCGCGGTGCTGGCTGCCATCGAGCAAGGCGGCGGGGGTGAGTCGTGAGCTACCTGTGCGCCGCTCTCGCGTTCCTGTTCGCGTTCGTCGTCCTCGTCCAGCCCACCGAACTCCGCATCGAGCCCGCGCCCGCCGCATGGAGCAGCCGATGAACACCGCCATCGCCATCACGCTCATCATCGCCGTCGCAGCCCTCGCCAGCAGCGGCATCCAAGCGCTCCGCGACATCGCCAAAGCCAAACACCAGACCGCCAAGCACTGCACCACCTGCACCTGCAACAAGGAGACAAAGGCATGAAGGTACTCGTCACAGGGGGCTCGGGCTTCATTGCCTCATGGATCCGCCGCGAACTCACCTACCGCGGCCACAGCGTTCTCGTCATGGACCACCAAGACCGCCGCCACCACCTCGCCCCCGGCGAAGAGTTCTTCCTCGGCGACGTCCGCGACGCCACCGCCGTCACCGAAGCCGCCGCCCACGTCGACGGGATCATCCACCTCGCCGCTGTCCTCGGCACGCAGGAAACCATCAGCAACCCGAGGCCGTCCGCCGAGACGAATATCCTCGGCTCGCTCAACGTGTTCGAGGCCGGCGCCCAGTACAACCTGCCCACCGTGTACGCCGGCGTCGGCAACCACGCCTTCCGACTCATCGGCACAGGCTGCTACACGATCACCAAGAGCGCGGCCGAAGACCTGACGAGGATGTACAACCTCTACCGCGACGGCGGCCGCATCACCACCGTCCGGCCCGTCAACGCCTACGGGCCCGGCCAATCAGTCGCAGCCCCCTACGGTACGAGCCGAGTCAGGAAGATCGCGCCAGCGTTCATCTGCCGTGCGCTCACCGGCGCGGACATTGAGGTGTACGGCGACGGCACCCAGATCAGCGACTGCGTCTACGTCGAGGACGTCGCCCGCGTTTTCGTCGAGGCCCTTGAGCACAACGCTTCGACCGGTGGGCCCACGAAGAAGCCGGTCGAGGTCGGCCCGCTGACCTCGGTCACCGTCAACGACATCGCGCGTCTGGTCGCCGAGTACGCGGCCGAGGTCACCGCGCGGGAGCCGGTTGGTATCAAGCATCTGCCGATGCGGCCGGGTGAGGTCCCCAATGCGGTCGTCTCCTCCGACACCAGCACGCTCGCGCAGATCGGGATGACCGCGGCGGACTTCGTGCCGTTGGAGGAGGGCGTGCGGCGGACGGTCGATTACTACGCCACTCAGTGGCTGCCCGGCTACTTGGCCGCCTGAGACCAGAGGAGGTGGCCGTGTCCCGGTATCGGAAGAAGCCCGTTGAGATCGAAGCCGTGCAGCTTCGCTGGACGCAGTGGAACGAGGTCTGTGAACTCCTCGGCGACGCCCTCCGAGCGGAGAACCCCGGCGGCGCGTGGGAGATCCCAGCCGAGGAAGCCGCCGACACTTGCGGCGAGCCAGGCCCGAACTACATCGCGCTCACTGTCCGCACCATCGGCGGCCACAAGATCACCGTCCGGCATGGCGACTGGCTCATCCCGGAGAAGCGGCCCGGACGGTTCTGCGTGGTGGAGCCTCGCCTGTTCGCCGCCACCTACGAGGCGGTGGCCGGCTGATGGCCCGCCTGCAGATCCTGCAACTCCCCGAAGGCGCCGACGACGAACGGCCGCCGTTCATCCTCGTCATCGATCAGGCCGCCGAGGACACAGCGGAGAGCCTGCCATCCGTGGACGCCTCGACGGCCGAACTCGTCGGCGCGCGCGCGGTGCTGGTCTTCCGGGAGTCTGTCGAGATCCCCGCGAACGATCCGCTGCCCGTGGTCGAGGATCCGGAGCGGGCGGGAACCACCGAGATTGTCTACGCGCACGAGCGGACTCGCCTCGACCTCTGCGACGCGCTGCTGCTCTCCCGGGACACGACGTGGCGCAAGCTCGTCGAGCAGGTCGCCGTGCTGCGACGGAACAACGAAGACCGCCACCAGCACAAGGACGCCCTCACCGCCGCCCTCGGCATGGACCGGCTCCGCGACTGGGACGACATCCGCAACGCTGCCACCGGGCTCAAGCGGAAAGCCGAAGCGACCGAGAAGCGGTGCGAGGAACTCCGCGCCGAATCCCTGCGGCGCGGCAAGGTCAAGGCTGAGTACGCCGAGCGCATCCGCCAGCTGGAGAACGACCTCGAAGACGCCCGCCAGTGGGCCCGCCACGGCTACGAGATCGGACAACGGCACTGCGGCTGGACCGACCACGGCGTAGCCCCCAAGTGGCTCACCGTTGACTGGCCGCCCAACTTCGGCGTCTGCGATCACCTGAAGCGCGCTGTGGAGTACGACGAGGCACTCACCCGCGTCCGCAACCTGCCCGAGGAACCCGAGTTCATGGACGCCCTGCACTCCGACTCCGCTGGCTACCGGCACGGCTACCGAGTCGCCATCGGAGACGCCAAGCGCGCCACCCGGGACCGGTCTGCGGAAGACGGGGTCTGACATGCGCGTCCACTGGTGGTCCGCAGACATGGCAGGGTCGGCTTTCTACCGGGCCGTGCTCCCCGCCATGGGCCTGTCCTGGCTGGGCCACACGGCCACCCACCACATCCGCCTCCCCCAGAACTGGCAGTCCTACGACACGATCGTCGGCTGCCGGGTCGCCCAGACCGGGCCGACGAAGATGTGGCAGAAGCTGAAGCAGGAGGGGAAGCGGCTCGTTCTCGACCTCGACGACGACTACTTCCACATCGACCCATCGAACGCGAACGCTGTCCGTGTCTGGGACCGGGCCATGCTCGGCCGGCTCGCGGACAACCTGGCCCTGTCCGACCTCGTCACCTGTTGCTCCGAGCCCCTCGCCGCTGTCCTCCGGGACTACGCGGCCGACGTCCGTGTGATCCCGAACGGGCTCCCTGCCCAGTACCTCGGCAAGCCGCGGGACTACCGGGCGGAGGGCCGGCCGTTGTACGTCGGCTGGGCGGGTACCTCGTCGACGGTAGCGGAGTTGCCGGAGGCGGTGCGTGCGTTGAACCGGATCTCCCGGTACCCGCGGCCGGGTGGGGTGATGGTGCGGTTGGTGGGGGTCAGCGCGGAGCAGGCGATGGCGCTTGGGCTCAGCGGCCGTCAGGTCGGTGCGTTGGGTTGGGTGGAGCGGATCGAGCACTACCTGCATGCGGTGTCGGAGTTCGATCTGTGGGTGGCGCCGTACCGGTCGACGCCGTTCAACGACGCGAAGTTCCCGACGAAGTGGCTGGAGGCCAGCGTCCTCGGGATCCCGCTGATCGCCTCTGACATCGAGCCGTATCGGCGGGTGATCCGGCATGGGGAGAACGGGTTCCTCGTCCGCTACGAGCACGAGTGGGGACGCTATCTGAAGCGGCTCGTCGACGATTCGGAGCTCCGGCAGCGGGTCGGGATGGCGGCGCGCGGTGAGGCGTCGGGCAGCATCATGCAGGCGCTGCACCACCAGTGGGAGGCGGCCGTGCGTGTGCCCGCGGAGGTGGCGGCGTGATCAACCCGGGCCCGCTCTCCACCAGGACGCTGAGCCTCATTGCCGTTGCTGGCTGCGCATGGGCTGTGGCGGACGCGGCGGCGCTGTATCTGATGTTCGGCGACAGGACGGCCGTCAACGGGGCTGTCAGCTCTGGCGCTCTCGCCGTGGTTCTGACGGCCGTGACCGCTGGCTCCATCAGGGACGATCTGAAGGGGCGGAGGCCGTGAAGGGCCCGGATCACTACCGCGAGGGTGAACGCCTCCTCGACCTCTGCGCCGGAATGATCGAAGGCACCGACGCCCGCGGGCACACAGCCGCCGAAGCACAAGCCCACTTCTTGGCCGCGCTCGTTGCCCTGGCTGCCGAAGACAAATTCCCCGACCGCGTCTCCTGGCAGAAGGCAGTCGACTGGTGAGAATCGGCATCGCACTACCCGCCCGCAACGCCCTCCCCTACATCGAAACCTGCCTCACCAGCATCAATGCCCAAACCTGGCCCTGCGCCGCCTACATCGTCGACGACGCGTCCAACGACGGCACCACCGGATTCCTCACCCACCGGCCCACCTGGTGGCGCCGCCACACCACCCACACCCAGCAACACGGCTGGCCCTGGTCCCTCAACGAAGCCGCCGCCGCAGCAATCGACGACGGATGCGACGCCATCATGGTCATGAACGCCGACGACTGGCTCACCGGCGACGCCATCGAACGCCTCGTCCGCACCCTCCAAAACGCCGACGCTGCCGTACCCCACTGCCAGCAAGTCGGCGGCGACAACGTCATCCAGGCCTCCGCCGCGCACGTCACACTCGGCGACTTCACCCAGCACACCCCGATCGTCGCCCACGCCCTCATCCGCGCCGAAGCCTGGCTAGCCCTCGGCGGCTACCACCACGACGTCAACCTCCCCGGTCTCGACGCGGGCTACAACGAATGGGACTTCTGGATCCGCTTCCACAAAGCCGGACTCCTGCACGCGGTAACACCCATGCCGCTCGTCTACTACCGCATGCACGACGCGCAACTCCACCGGGCCACCACAGCCCGGCATGCGGAGGCGGTCGCCCTGATCCGCGCCAAACACCCCGACGTGTGGGCGCTCGCAGAGAGGAATGCACAATGATCGATGGTTGCAGGGTCGTAGCCTGGACACCCTACGGGCGCCGCCGGACTTACAGCATCCTCGTCAAGCACCTGCAGCGGGACGTCGAACGCGGCCTCATCGACGAGGTGTGGGCATTCATGAACACCGACCCCGTCGGGCAGGAAGACGACATCGCCTACGCGCACGAGCTCGCCGAGCAGTTCCCGTGGTTCCAGCTCAAGTACCGCCCGGATGGTGTCGACCTCGGTCACCTGCCCAAGCAGCGCTACACCGGGCTGGCGTACCGTGAGATGACCGACCCTGGCACCCTCTACCTGCGGTTCGATGACGACGTGGTGTACATCCACGAAGCCGCCGTGGAGAACCTCGTCCGGGCCCGCCTCCAGATGCCGGCCCCGACCGCGGTGTTCCCGGTCATTGTCAACAACGCGATCTGTTCCCACTTCCTGCAGGCTTGCGGGAAGGTGCCGATGGAGTGGGGTGCCGTCCAGCCGTACTGCATGGACCCGGTCGGCTGGGCGAACGGCCCGTTTGCGGTGCGCCTGCACGAGCTGCTCCTCGATCACATCGAGCGCGGCCGGGTCGAGGATCTGTACCTGTACCAGGACTTCCCGATCCAGCCTGGCACCCAGTTTTCGGTGTCGTGCTTCGCGAGCCTCGGCAGTATGTACGCCGGCCTCGAACAGCCCGGTGTTCTCGTCCCCGATGAGGAGGAGTCGTGGCACACGATCCACCGGCCGCTGGCCACCGGGGCCCCGAACATTCTCCGCGGTGACGCGATTGTCAGCCACTTCAGCTTCTTTCCGCAGCACCCGTTCCTCAACAACACGGACCTCCTGGACCGGTACCGGGAGATCGCAGACAAGGCGGTGGCCTGATGGCCCAGCAGATCAGCCCCGACGTGGCGCTGCCGCACTTCCGGCAGCGGTGCAGCGAGCTCAACGACGAGAACATCCTGCTGCGCGCGCGCAGTGCCGAGTTGGAGCAGCAGGCCGCCGAAGCGGAGCGGCGGGTCTCAGACCTGGAACAGCAGCTGGCCGAGGCGCACGCCGAGAACGAGCGGCTGCGCACCGCCCCTCAGATGGCGCCGCAGTCGCTGTCCTGCGTCGAGCCCGACGTGCTGCCTTAGCTGTCTTCAATGCCGCTCCGGGTCACAGGGAGTACATGATGTTGTTCATGCTGACCCAGGGGGGTGTCACCCCGCTCATGTTGATCAGGGTGACGGAGCCGTCGGTGTTGAAGTCGAACTTGATCGACAGGGATGACGATGAGGCCGCTGAACAGGCCACGGTCGTGGAACGGCGGGATGCTGGCCGTGCGTTGGCGGGCAGGTTCGCCGTGAACGGCATGCCGCTGTTGTTGGGGTTGCCGGTGGTGTAGGGCACGTTGAGGCCGCCGCGCCACTGTACGAACTGGGTTCCCAGCAGGTTGATCACTCGGTATTGGGGTGTGCCGTTGCCGTTGCCGTCTGCGGTGTAGCCGGTGAACAGGGTGGGTGAGGTCCAGTCGACGACGACGGAGAAGTTGCCGGCGGCGATGTTGCCGGTGATGTTGGCGCTGGCGCTGACGGACAGGTTGCTGGTGATGGTGGCGGTGCCGGAGACGGTGAGGTTGAGGTCGACGGTGAGGTTGTCGGCGGTGCGGAGGGTGTTGGCTGCGCTGCGGTAGAGGTTGGTGTCGAGGGCTCCGGAGGCGCCGGGTCCCCAGTTGAGGGTGCCGTCGGTTTCGACTTCGAACCGGTCGACGGTGTCGCCGGTGACGCGGGCGGAGATGAGGTCGGTGCCGGCCGCGGCATTGACGACGGCGATGGTGGCGCCGGACCCGGACGAGTTGACGTTGATCTGCTTGCCGGATGCGAGGCGCAGCGTGCTGTTGTACTGGGCGCTGCCGTTGGGGATCTCCACCCAGGATGCGGACGCCGGGCTGGTGCCGTTGGAGAAGTACGTCCGGTACGACGTGTCGGTCTCGAAGATCGGCTTGCCGGAGTACGGGGATGACGGTCGCGTCGACGACGTGCACGACGCGAACCCCACCGCAGCGTCGATCTTGTCGAGGTTCTGGCCGATGTCCTGGGTGTAGTTGACGAGCTCCGACCCGTCCGACTTGGACTTATAGAGCGCGAGCCGAGTAGTAGACGGATCAGGCACGAGGCACCTCCAGTGCGGTCGGGACAGGCACGGGGAGGCCCCCGTACAGCAGTTGCCAGCGGTGGACGTCCACCAGCTCGGCTTTCAGCCGCCGCCCGGCCGGGGTGATGCCGTGCTGGCTACGGATCACATCGAGCGGGTCCTTGCCCTTACCGGGTGGCCGCACGTGCGCCCAGGTCGCTTTGGTGTCGGCGATCCGCAGCCGGTGCGCCGCCAACGCGTCCGCGGTGGAAGCGGCGTTGAACAGGGCGATCGGCTCGGCGGTCGGGAGTGTCGAGGTGACCAGTCCGGCGCGGAGCGCGGCGTCGTCCCGGTCCGGCTCGTTCGGCAGGTGCGGCTCGTGCAGGACCATGTCGAGGATCTCGTCGACGTCGGTCAGCCCGTACTCGGCGGCCCGCCACTCCAGCGCGTCCTTGGGGAAGACGTGTCCGGAGCCGTTGCCGTCCTGGTCGACGTGGTGGACGACCCAGCGGGGCGCGCCCCGGTTGAGGCGTTCGGCGACGAAGTCGACGGTGAGGATACGCAGCGGATCAGACACGGTAGCTCCAGGCGCTGATGGACGGGGTACCAGATGACGTGCCGACGGTGACGGTGAACCCCGTGGTGGAGGATGCGGTGACCTGCCACGTGCGCAGTGTGGGATGCCGCAGGGTCGCCATCGGGACCATGGTGGAGGCCATCGTTGCCCCGTAGCTCAGCGCCAGCGAGGTGTCTCCGCTGGCGGCGAACGGCTCGTCTGCGGTCCACAGCCCGTCGGTGTTGACGGCCGAGACGAAGTCGTACCAGCGGCCGGTGTGGAAGGTGCGGCCGTCGAAGTTCCACGTCCAGTAGTTCTCGTTGCTGCCAGAGCCGAACCGGCCTGCCTGCGCGTAGCTGCTGGTGCAGAGGAACTGGGTGACCTGGCTGCCGGACGACTTCCCGCTGATGTTGACCTGGGTGGAGTCCGCATAGAGCGTTCCGCCGTCTGTGCTGGCGCGGTTGTATCCGGCATATAGGGCGCCCGGGGCGGCCCACACATATCCCCCGCGGCGGCTCTGGTCGTCGGCGCGGACTACCTCGAACTGTGCGAGGCCGCTGGTGCTCAGGTAGGCGCGGGAGATGACCTGGACGCCGCCGTCGTCGTAGGCGGACGAGTTCATGCCGAGGCTGACGTCGCTGCCAGCGCTGGCTGCGTTGATGTAGCCGAAGTCGGTGCCGGTGTTGGCGTACCAGCGGATCTCCGGCAGCAGTGTTGAGGTGGGATTGATCTCGATGCGCTTGCCGGATGTGCCGGATTTAAGCTGTCCGATGATGGACACACTGCCGTCGGCAGCAGCGATGTTCACCGTCTGAGCGCCGCCCGAGTCGTAGGCGAGGACGCCGGCGCTGGACAGTTCAACGCGGGCCCCGGTGTCGGCGGTTTTGATGCGGGCACCGACGATCCAGTCCGCGGAGATCGTTCCGGCGGTCACCTTCGTGACGGTCAGGTCGGAGATGTGGGCGTCGTCGATGAGAAGCGCCGTCGCGGTGGCCGCATCCGAGGGCCCGGACTTGTTGCCTGCCTTGTCGACCGCGATCACCCGCACGTAGCGGGCGGACGTCTCCTCGACCTGCACCGTGTACACCACGGGGATCTGCGCCTGGATCATGCCCGCGTTCGCTGGCGCTTTGCCGAGGAGGGTGCTGGTGGACGGCGTGAACGTCGGCTCGTAGCTGACGTGGACTTCGAGGTGGTCGATGTCGCTTTCGAGGTTGTACGTGCCGCCGCTGGACTTGCCGAGCGTGTGCGTGATCTGCACAGCGATCCGGGAGCCGGCCACCGACGGAGCGGCCGGCGTGCTGGGCGGGATGTTGTCCGACGTCGCCACGAACGTGGTCGTCGCCGACCATGCCCCGGTGTTGCCGGTGGTGTCGACGCCGCGGATCTGTACGTCGTAGCCGATGCCTGGGGAGAGGTCGAGGAGTTCGGCCTGGGTGTGGTCCCAGGCGACGGTCATGTACTGCCATTGCGTGGACGGTGCGGCGAAGGGCTGCGCCCAGATCTGCATGTCCTGCCAGCGGATCTGGGAGACGGCCGCCCATGTCGCCGGGTAGATCATGTCGGTGTCGATGGCCCAGCGGACGTCGTAGTGGTCGCCGTCGAGGATGGTGGAGCCGTCGACGTTGAGGGGTGCGTTCCAGTGGAGGATGGTGCGGGCGCGGGTGAAGCCGCGGTCGTCGAGGTAGGCGGCGCCGGTGAACGGGGTGATGAACACCGGTACGGCCGGTGTGCTGGTGTCGCTGTTGGGGCGTGAGCCGACCGGTTCCGTTGAGGAGTTGGTGAGCTGCCGGGAGAAGTCCCCGACGGTCACGGTGTTGGTGGCGTCCGTTTCCCATTCGACGTATTGCGTGAGGTCTGTCCACGTTCCGTTCGCGGATCGGTAGGCGACCGTGTACCCGTTCGTGATCGCCCACTGGGTCTCGGTGACTTGTAGTTTGATCGGGTTGATCCGTGTGCCCCGGAATGTGATTTCCGTGGTGGTGTCCACCAGGCCGGAGTCCGGGTCGTACACCCACACCCGGTCGCCGACGACGAATGAGCCGTGGACGTCGTAGTCGGCCGTGGACAGGCTGAGCGCGTTGCGGGCCGACGTGAACTGTGACAGCGCCAGTTGGGCGCGGACGGCGGCGTTGGCGGTCGCCGTGTCCGACTCCGACACCAGTCGGGTCAGTTTGAGGGCGTTGCCGTGGATGTCCTTGTACGGGGTTGCCGGGGAGATGTCCGCGGCCCCGGTGGCGATGCTGGAGCCCTCGCCCTCGGCGAGCAGGACGACGCGGGTGCTGTAGTCCTCCACGTCCCGGGTGACGTCGATCGACCCGGGCAGCGCGCGGAGGATCATGTCCTCCCCGGTCTCCTTCGTGGTGATCACGCAGGTCGGGTTCGTGACGAACAGGTTGCTGTCGGGGCCCGCGTCGAGGGTGCCGTTCCCGTTGACCCGCCACGACACCGGCACCGAGGTAGTGGACATGGTGTCGCACACGTAGGAGATCGCCTCACGCGGAGACTCGTACTGGTGGCGTCCCGTGTACTGGCCGGACACCGAGTGGATCGTTCCCGCGGTCACCGCACCGGACGCGGGGAGCAGCATGTTGATGGCGGTGGCAAAGCTGGTGGAGGCGGGTTCGACGGCGTTCTCGTAGACGTCGCCCTTGTTGTCCTCGTCGCCCAGCCAGAACGCCATCCCAACCCCGCCGACGGACAGGTCGTCCTGAGGGGCGTTGGTGCGGCCGTCGTCACCGATCGTCCGCGTCCGCAGCACGCCGACGTAGCGGGCTGTGGTGAGGAGGTTGTCGCCGTACTGGGCCGGGTCCAGACGGCCGGGGACGATCGCGACGTGCCCAAAGTAGTCGAGGGCGTCGAGGACATCGCGGGGCGTGCCCGGGGCGAGCTTGACCTCCCACGAGCCGAGGGCCTTGAGAACTTCCTGAACGGCCACCCGCGCCTACCTCCGAACTCCGTAGACGGCTTCCGGCATGCAAGCGATGTACATGTTCCGCAGGTCGGTTGCTGCGTCCCCGGACACCGCGCTGCCGCCGCCTGCGGCTACGCCGAGGAAGAAGTCCATGCTGGTCGCGGCAAACCGCTCGACTCCGCCGTTGGCATGCCCGGTGAACGTCCTCGCCGATCCGGCCACGAACCGATTCCCGTCGCTGTCGTTGTTTGTGGCGGTCACGTAGCCGGCCGAGGCGAGGGCGGTGACGTTCGTCTCCGCCGTGTTCAGCCGCACCTTCAGCTCGTCCGGGGCGGTATTGCGCTGCATGTAGCCCTCGACGAACCGGCTGCCGCGGCGCAGCGTGAGATCCAGCGTGAGCCGGCCCGGGGACAGGCCCTTGGTCAGGCGGAGGATCGCCATCTCCGGGTCGTTGCGGAGCAGGGTCGCGCCATCCCAGGTGGAGATCTGGGTGCTGGACGCGGAGAAGATCGTCCACAGCTTCGACCTGTAGGCGCCGCCCGTGTACGACTGCACGTCCAACTGGCCGCCCGCAGATGCCGTCCAGGTGACGTTGACGAGGCCGTTCGTCAGCGACCAACCAATCGAGGCCAGTGGCACGTCAACGCCGTACACCTCCTGGCTGCCGGTGGTGGTGACGCGGACACGGCCGGCCAGGTAGTTGGTGGGCGGGCAGCCCCAGCGCGGGGAGGTGTTCGCTTGGATGCCGCGATACACGGTGATCGCGCCATCCGCCCCTGTCCGCGTCATCGTGGTGGGGTTGGTGGTGCCGGTGTAGTAGCCGTAGTGGCCGATGGGCGGGGCGTGCCAGCGTTCCCCCGTCAGGGAGAAGTCGTTCAGGCGGACGGCGCCGGTCAGCCGGGATTGCAGGTCGGTTTCGGCGTCGGAGCCGATGCGGTCCAGGCTAACTTTCCAGTCGGCGGTGACCGTCTCGTTCAGGTGCTCGGTGTACGTGCTCGCCGCAGTCTTGACCGTGTAGTAGCCGTTGCGTTCCGGCTTGTCGGTGAAGGTGACGGGGATCGCCTGGCCTGCGATCAGGCTGTTGATGCCGTCATGCCGGGCGATGACCTGCGCGCGGGTGAGCGGCGGGTAGGACTCCTGGCCTTCGAGGTCGAGGCTGCGGTCGCCGCCTCCGGACTCCGTGGCGGTGAACGTTTCCCGGAGGGGGATGCGGCCGAGGGTGATGTCACCCCAGTTGTACAAGGCCATCAGCGTGCCCTCTCCCGGTCGTAGTTGCGGAGCGCGTCCTTGATCTCAACAACCAGCTCTTGCGCGGCCTGCCTGCGCGCGGACCGGCTGGAGAAGTCGAACGTCCCGCTGACGGTGATGTTCTCGATCGTGACGCTGCCCCCGCCCCGGCTGGAGACGAGCTGCTCGAACATGGCCGTCTGCTGCGGGTCGAGAATCCGCTCCGGCCGCCGGGTGGCGTTGACGGCCATGGTGGCGCCGGGCTGCAGCAGTCCGCCGGAGTCGAACTTGGCGGCGGGTGCGAAGCCCCAGTGGCTGGTGAACATCGGGTCGTTCCAGCCGCGGGCGGTCTTGCCCATGTGTACGCCGCGGCCGCCGGAGCTTTCGACGTTCAGTCCGGCGATGGTGCCTGCGGTGTGGCCGACGCCGGAGTTGGTGATGCCGATCATGAACGGGGACTTCAGGTTCCGTACCCAGCCGGACGGGCCGCTGTTCCCGACGAACGCGCCCGTCGCCCACCGGCGGTGCGGGCGTTCACCGCGAATGACGGACTCAATGGCGCTCATGAAGCCACTGCAGTCCCAGCTGGGGTTTCCGTTGCCGGCCCACTGATAGGGCAGACCGTTCTGTGTCTTCGCCCAGGCGAGGGCCCGCTGCACGGACGGCCCGCCGACGGCTTTCTTGTCTTCGTTGCCGAACCAGCCGAGCATGCCGTCGAGGGCCTTGTTTGCGAGGCCGCGCATGAGGTTGCCGATACCGGAGCCGGGGATCTGGTTGATGAGCGGCCGCACCAGCGAGGAGATGGCTTTCTGGGCTGCGGACTTGAGGCCGCCGATGACGAGGTCTTTCGCCCAGTCGAGGGCGCCGCTGACGGTGCCGCTGATGCTGGAGCTGATTTTGCCGATGATGCCGCCGGATGCGAAGTGCTGTGCGCCAGCTTGCTCGCGTTGGCGTTCCTGTTGCCGGGTCGGGTTGCCGCCGGTTTTGGTGGGCCGGTCCTGGCCGAGCATGGCGTCGATGCCGCGGTGCCCGCCGAGCTGTGCGACCTGGGCTTTGGAGAGGATGCGTTCGCCGGGGGTGAGCATGGCGGGGACGGTGTCGGTGTTGCCGGTGCCGGGGACGACGCCGCCTCGGTTGAAGCCGAGTTTGATCTGGGGCAGGGTGATTTTGGAGCTGATCTTTCCGGCGATCATGTTCCACATGCGGCGGATGCCGTTGTTGTAGACGGTGTCGACGACCCACTTCACCGGGCTGCTGATCTTCGACTTGATGCCGTTCCAGATCGTGCCGAGGGAATCCCGCAGCGTGGAGAACGCTGACTTCATGGCGTTCTTGAAGTCGGTGATCTTTCCGCGGATCGTGGAGAAGATGCTCGACATCTTGTCCCGGGCGCCGTTCCACAGCGACGACCACGTGCTCGTGATCGCTGTCTTCAGTGAGGACACGCTGTCCTTGAGGCTCTTCCACGCCCCGGACACTGCCGACTTGAGGCCGGACCAGAAGGAGTCCCACTTCGAGCGGACCGCGTTCCACAAGTCCTTCCAGGTGTCGACCACCCACTTCTTCAGCGCGCTGAAGATCTCCTTTGTCTTCGTCCACAGGCTGGTGAACCAGCTGATGATGGCCTTCACCAGGTCCGGGATGATGGAGTGCCCGACGAGCGTGTCGTACAGCCACTTGAACCCGTCAACGATCAGCTTCACGCCGTCGGCCATGGCCTGCACGAACGTCGTGATCCACCCGATCACCGTCGTGATCACCGGCACCAGAATGTTGATCGCCCCGGCCAGCACGCCCGTGAACAGTTGCGCGAGCCCGATGATGAGCGGCATCAGCGGAGTAATCACCTGCAACGCCAAGGTCAGCAACGCTGTCGTCAGCTGAGCAATCGGCGGGATCAACGGCAGCAGCGCCGTGATGATCGGCGGGAACAGCGGCGCCAGCTGAGCGAGGAACCCGCCGAGCATCTGCACGATCGGCGTCAACGCGGCCACCACCGGCGTCAGCCCCTGCGCCAACGCCGCAACCAGCGGCACCAGCGCCGCCCCGATCGACGAGAGCACCGGCGCGATCGCCGTGACGATCGCCGCGATCAGATCACCGAGGGGCTTCAGCAGCGGCAGCACCGCCTCCACCAAGCCGACGATCACACCGCCGATATCCGACACCACCGGCAGCAGAGCGTCCACGATCGGCATCAGCGCCTCGCCCAGCGACCGTGCGAGGTCGGCGAGCATCGGCCCGAACTGGGTCGCCAGGTCGGTGATGACCGGGGCGATCGCAGCGAGCAGCGGCATCGCCGCCTCGATGGCCGCGCCCAGCGTTCCCGCCACCAGCTTCGCGATCGCGTTGACCGCCTGGAAGATCGACGAGAGAGCGGACTGCACCTCCGGCATCGCCGTGACCCGCCGCAGCTCCGCGAACACCGCGCCGAGCGTTCCGAGCGCATCCCCGCCACCTGTCGCGGCGGCCTTCATGATGTTGCTGATCGTTCCGAAGATGTCGCCCAACAGGCTGCCGAACTGCTTGGCGATCTCCACCCCGTGGTTGATCGAGTCCTCAAGCGCACCCGACTTGAACGCGTCGCCGAGCCGCTTCGCGATCCGGTCTGCGGCCTCGCCGGCCGCCTTCGTCAACCGGGCGAACGCCGGGCTCGCGGCGATGCTGATCTGCGTGAGCGCGGTGATGATCTGCCCCGGGATGCGGGTCAGATGCGCGGTGGCCTGGTTGAGGCCGTCGAACATCTTCCGCAGCTGGCCGGTCTTCGATAGTTCGATGACCGCGTTCGCGGCGTTCTTCGCGGTGGCGTTGAGGTTGTCGGCCATGCCGCCCAGGCCGTCGCGGAGCGGCGGGATGACCGCGGTGGACAGTTCAGTGAACTTCTGGCCGAGCCCGGCGAAGAGCCGGTCCTGAACGTCCAGCTTCAGCGAGCGCCACGCGTCGCGCTGCGCGAGGACCGCGTCCACGAACGCGCGGGCGTTGGGCGCCAGCTTCGCCATCGCCGTGCCGAGCTTGTCCGTGGCCGCAGCACCGGCAGTCTGCGCGTCCGCGAGGGCCTGCGCCGCCTCCCGTGCCGCCTCCTGCGCGTCCTTGATCTGCCGGGCCCCGTCCGTGGCGGCCTTCGCCGCGGCCGCCTGAGCGTCGGCAACATCCCGCTGAGCTTTCGCGATGCGCTGCGCCCCGTCCTCCTGCGCGCGGGCGGCCTCGATCTCCGCGTCCTTCAGCGCTTTCGTCTTGTCGGCGACTTCCTGGTTGGCGTCCTTGATGTCGTCCTTGGCTTTCTTGACCTTCTCCGAGCCCTCCACCCCGGCCTGGTTGGCGGCGTCGGTCTGGTCCTGCAACCGCTGCGTCTCGGTCTGCTGCTCCTGCAAGGCCTGGACGGCTTTGTCGTAGGCGAGCTGTGCTTTGTCGAGCTCCTCCCGTGTCGCCTTCGAGCCCTTGGCTTTGACCGCGGCCAACTCCTGTTCGGCGTCTTGGAGGTCCAGGACTTTCTGCCGCTGGTCGAGTTGGGCGTCGGTGAGCCGGTTGTTCAGGTCCTGCAAGTCTTCGGCGGCCTGCTTGCGGGCGTCGTTGAGGTCTTCTTGCGCCCGCCTCGCGGCGCGCTGCGCGTCGGCAAGGTCCCGCTCCGCCTGGGCCACCGACTCTGCGGCACGCCGGTTCGAGTCGGCGACGTCCTGGACGGTGTTCTTCAGGTTCTGCTGCGCATCCGCGATGTCCCGGGCTGCCTTCACGCGGGCTTCTGCCGCGTTGACTTCGGCGTCCTTGACTGCCTGCTGGGCCTTGGCGAGGGACCGCTGGGCGGCCTCCACCTTCTTGGTGGACGATTCGGCGGCTGCCGCGGACTTCGTGGCCGGCGCGAACGCCGCCTTGAACGCGTCGCCGATCCCGGAGGTGCCGAGCTTGACCGCGGCGAACGCGGCGCCCAACGACAGCACCGCAGGGGCGGCGATCGCAGCGGCCGGGCCCATCTCCATGATGGCCTGCCCCAGCGACGCCAATGTCGGCAACGCCCCGATCGCCAGACCGACGACACTGGTCAAGCTGCTCCTGATCGCGGAGAACGCGCCAGACAGGCCGCCGCCGAACATGCCAGCAAGCCGTGATGCGGCGCTGCGGTCGACGTCGGCGCGGATGTTGACGGTGCGGGTGCGCGTGAGGACCCCAAGCCGGGCGCGGGCATCGCCGTCGTTGAGGTTGACGCCGACGGTCATGTTGCGGCGGCGCGTGAGGTTGGCGAGCGAGTCAGCGGCAACGCGGGTGTCGACGTCGATACCTATGCGGACCTGGCGGCGCTGGGTGAGGTTGCGGATCTCATCGGCGGCAACGCGGGCGTCGACCGAGGCGCGGATATTGACGGTGCGTTCTTTGGCCAGCCGGTCGAGTTGTGCCTTGACCCGGTTGTAGGCCGCATCCGACATCTTCGGGCTGACGGTGACTTCGATGTCGTTCAGCCGCAGCCGGGACAGCGCGGACTCGTCGAGTTTGACCTTGACGTTCGCGATCCGCTCGCGGGCGAGCCGGTCGAGTTTCGCGACGGCTTCCCGGTCGTCGAGGTCTACCCCGATCTTGACGGTGTTCTTCTTGGACTTGAGCCGGTCCATGGCGCGGTCGTAAGCGGACTCGTCGGCTGTGACCTCGACGTAGCCCTCGGCGATCCTGAAGCTACCCGCCACCTGCGCTTCCTCCGCTCACGCTCACGAGCCCGGGGAACTGCGCCCGGAATGCCGTCAGTGAGACCTCGGTGGTCTCGCCTGCGCCCTGCCGTGGTGGCGGGGCGGTGTCGCTCGTGCGGGTTGGGGTGGTGCGTCGCGGTTCTTGCTGTTCGCGTTCCTGGTCGGCGCGGGCGGCCATCACGCCCTGGTAGGCGGTCAGCCGGTGCGCCAACGCGAAGTAGCGGGGTCCTGTGACCTCTTGCTCAAGGAGGTCGATGCCGTAGATCGCCAGGAAGTCCGCGTCGATGTCTTCTTGGTGGTCGAGGACCCAGACGATCTGTTCCAGCCGTTCGGCCAGACCAGCCGTCCACGTCAGCGGGCTTTTCCCCCCTTGACCTCAGCCTTACCGAAGGCGATCTTCTGCGCCATGTCGAGGATCTTCTGCATCTTCTTGTCGTCGAGGGTCGGGCACTGCTCCAGCGCCGTGTATGCCTCCGGGCCGAGCATCCGCTCCAGCAGGCGGACGGCCGCGACGCTCTCGCCGTACTCGCGGCCGAGCCGCACGAACTCCAGGGAGATGCCCTGCGGCACGACCTTGGGGACGGTGAAGACTTCCCCGTCGATCGAGAACAGGGCGACGCGTTCCTCGTCCTCGATGGCGCTGGACAGTTCGACGAGCTCGTACTCCTCGTCGGCGGCGGGCTTCGGTCGGGCCGCGGCGCGCTTTCGGGCCGCTGCGGTCTGTCGGGTACGGGCGGGGGTGGTGGATGCCATGGGTGGTGCTCCTCGCTGCGGTTTTTACGGGGGTCCGTAAAAACCTCGGACAGGGGTGGACCAGCAGGTCAGCTGAGCTGGTCGACGATGTGGAAGGGGGTGATGCTGCTGCTGACGTAGTGGCCTGCCAGCTTCAACGGGATCAACGTCTGCTTGTCCTTGGTGTAGGCGAGCTCGACCGAGTCGGTGTTGAGCATGCGACGGCCGATGACGCGGCGCCGGAACTGGCTGGGCGCATACCCGTCCATGATCACGGCGAAGTAGGTCGGCTGCGTCGCGCTCGACGTCACGTTCGGGTCGAACGACTTGTAGCCCGCACCCGACGCGGACGTGCCGCCGTTGAGGGTGGTCGACAGGTTCTCCAGCGTGGCCTCGGCCAGGCTCGTCTCGATGGTGAAGTCCTGCTTGGTCAGCCGGGAGCCGACGCGGAGGGTGATCTGGTCGACCTCCAGCTCCGAGTAGGTCTGGTCCACGGACAGCTTCACGCCGTCCTGGGTGCCACCCAGGTCCGTCCACGCGGACGCGGCCGGGACGGTGTTGACCGCGGTGTCGGTCGGCTCGACAGCCCCGAAAGCACCCGAGTAGAGGGTCGCCGGGCCTTGAATCAGATTCGTGGTAGTAACACTCACCGGTCAGCTCTCCTTGCTGGTGCCGCCCGCGGCGGCCTTCTTCGGGGTGGACGGAGCGGCGGGAGCCGCGGTCTGAGGTGCGGGCGTCGTGCTGTCGTCGACGAGGAGGCCCTGACGCTGGAGGTCCAAGGCTTCGATGTCGTCGACCTCGATCGGCTGATCGGGTCGCATGGTGGTCCGGACGATCGGCATCAGGGGTAGTCCTCCCGACGAAGTGGAAAGCGGTGGTGGGCGAACTGCGGCAGGTGCGGCAGCGCGATGGTCTGCTCGGGCGGAATCGAGCGGGGGCAGTCGACGATGCGGATGTCGCCGGTCAACAGGAACTCCAGCTCACCCTTGGAGTTGTGGACGATGACGCGTCCGTTCCAGGTGAGGAGGTCCCCGCCCAGGCCGGCGTCTTGGATGGCGTAGCGGCTCATGCCGGTACCTCCGTCCAGGCGATGACGAGGCCGGGAATCGAGTAGCGGGCGTAGCTGGACGGGTCGTCGGGGACGCGGCGGTGCTCGCCGGTGGTGTACGCGGACAGCACCCGCGCCTGCGGGTATCCGGTGCCAAGGGTGAGGGTCTGTGGGATCGCCGGGTGGTCGTAGCAGGCGGCCTGGATCGCCTCGGCGAGCGCGGCGGCCTTGTTCCACGGCGGCTTCTGCGACTGCGGGTTGACCGCCCAGCAGTCCACACCGACCGCGGGCTCACGCAGCGGGGTGTACAGGTTGGGGGTGCCGCCGGCGACGACGAGCGTGCAGAACCCGGACGCCGCCCAGCTGCTGTTGTCCTTCGGCAGGGTCGTGGCGACGCGGTCGCCGACGATCGTCTTCAGCCAGGCGGTGGCGACGAGTTCGGGGGTGGGGCGCAGGCGGAGGCTCATGGCGTCCTCCGCTGCAGGAGAGCGGGCCGAAGGTACGGCTGGGGCTGGGTGCCGGGGTGGTTGACGCGGGCGACGGGGTGGTCGGCGTCGGGCCAGTGCAGGGCCTGCTTGTTCCGCGGCAGGATCACGTGCGGGCTGGTGCCCATCTCTACGTCGGTGGCGTAGTTCACGTCGAGGGAGCCGACCCGCAGTACCTTGGTGTGGACTTCGGCGCGGAGGCTTTCGGCGAGGCGGCCGGTGCGCTTGGGGACGTACTGGCGGGCGTCGCCGAGGATGGCGCCGCCGATGGTGTCCTGCAACCAGTCGTTGATCGCCTGGTCGACGTGCGCGCGTGCGCTGGGGTCGATCCGCACGCCGGATCGCGCCATGGCCGCCTCCTCTCCGAAGCCGGTCTCGTACTCGTGGCCGCCCGGTCTCCCCGAGCTGTGGTGGCCTGTGCTGTTAGGTGGTGCGCCGCAGATCCAGCCGGAGATCCGGTGTCACTGCGGGGTTCGCCATCTGGGAGACGGCGTCGACGATGTACACGGCCCCGGTGCGCTCATCACGCACCCGGTCCTGATCGGTGACGTCCGTACCAGCCCGGACGCGGGCGACCGCGTAGCGGACGATCCGCGGGGTGGGGTCGTCGCGGGTGGTGACCCGCCTGGACTGCTCCGTCAGGCTCGCCGGGATCCCCGTCACGATGGGGGTGTCGGTGTCCTGCTCGTCGCCGTAAATGTCGGTGGTCGTGCCGCGCAGCACGGCGAGAGTGGTGGTCGCGATAGCGATCGGCATCACGGCCCCCCGGTGTACGGCGCCCACACCATGTGCTCGTCCGAACCGTCGAAGAGCGCGTCGCCGACGATCGGGCCCGCGCCCTCCACCGCCGACCGGATGTGCACCGTCCTCGACCGCATCCACGACACCCGCTTCAACGCCCGCGCAGCCATGGGTGCGAGGACCAGACCGTCGCCCTGCAACGTGGTCGAGACCTGGTCTTGCTGGATCTGCGTGGCATCCAGCCGCGTCTCCAGCCCGAACTGCCCCGCGATCCACGCCGCCTGTCGGGCGACGGCCTGGCCCAGCCAGTGGAGATCCCGCGTCCGCAGTCGCGCCGTGTCGGCGAAGATCCGGTTCGTGAAGATCTCAATGTCTGACTGCGCCTGGGCAAGCTGCGCATCCGTCACCGACACCCCGGTGGAGTCGATGACGTCCTGTGCGGTCGCCCAGGCGTTGACCATGGCTAGGCCCCGCCCTCGATCACGTCACGCGGGGTGGTGGTGTCCTCCGGGTGGTGGTCGACGGACGCGGGGACGGTCTCCACCGAGTACGCCAGCACCAGGGACAGACCGTCCGCGTGTTCCGTGGCGCCGTCGAAGGACACGTCGCCGCGCGGGTGCAGGCCCCGCTGGATCGCCTCGTTCACGACTCCGGCGCGGTTCGCCTCGTGCTGGTAGTCCTCGTCGTTCCAGCGTGCGGCGAGCACGACGAACTCCTTCACGAACCGCATGTCGTCGGCGCCGTCGGCGGTCCGCTTGTCGACCTCGACCTCGGGCTCGCCCGCCTTGGCGGGGTGCTGCCGGGTCCGCGACGTGCTCTTGCTGGCGGGCTTCCTGGTGGTTGCCACGGCTCACCTCCCTGCCTGCTGCTGTACCGCCCGGAGCCGTCGGGCGGTGCAGCGTCGTGGGGTGGTCAGCCGACGAGGATGGACGCGCCGTTGGGGTGGCCGTAGGCCCATCCGCGGCGGGCGCGCATCTTCAGGATCGACTCGTCCGTCAGGGCGCTGAGGCCGTCGCGTCCGTCGATGAACACGGACTCCGGGCCGGAGCGGATACCGAGGAGCATCAGCTCCGGGTTGACGAACGCCATGATGGACCGGCCCGTCGGGGCGCTGGTGGCCGTGGCCGCGAGCTTCGCACCCAGCGACCAGCGGATCGGGACACTGAAGATGGTGTCCGGGGTGCCGGCTGTGCCCTCGATGAAGATGGGCCGGTTCTGGGAGTCGAGGACGCCGCGCAGGCTCTTGCGGAAGGCGGGGTGGGCGATCGCGTACATCGAGCCGGGGTCGAAGTAGTCGCCGGCTTCGACGAGGCCGATGGCGGTGGAGAACTCGCTGTAGGTGGGGGCGCCGGACGATGCGGCGGTGGTGATGTTGGCGCCGCCGGTGTAGCTGAGGGTGGCGTCGGTGGTGTTCAGCAGCTGGTACAGCGAGGTGAACGGGATGGTGGTGCCGTTCGACGCGGCGGACACGGCGAGCGACGCGTTGTCGATCATCTTGGCGTAGGACTTGCCCCAGCCGACCATCTTCGCCTCGATGACGTTGGCCACCGAGTCGTCGATGTCCTCCTCGGCGATACGGACGGCCTTGCCGAACTTCACCGCGGAGAGCAGGACTTCGTCGTTGAGGCTGGTGTCCTCGCCGTAGGTGCCGCCCTTCGCGACGACTGCGACGTCCATGCCCGCGGTGCGGGGGACGTGCTTGGTGTCGGAGCCCATGGGGATGCGGGCGGCGAGTGCCTCGACGGCGGAGAGCTGCTGGATGGACTGGACAACCCTGGACGTTTCCCACTCTTCGGGGATCCAGGCTTCCATGGTGTTGCGTGCGATGGCTACTGCCCTCCTTGGGGCGGCGTGATGGGGAAGCGGTTGAGGCTCGGGCCCCATCACGGGCGCCTTCGCAAGAAAGGTGCTAGCCGGATTCGATCACCGAATCGTAGCTATGGCCACCAATGTACCTTCGGATGTCAAGCCCTGCCCAGGATCCTGGCAGCGTGCAACTCCGCCGTCGACTTCGGCTTCTCCGCAGCAGCCGGACGCGGCGCACCCGTCGGCCGCGGCTTCGGCTTCGGCTTCTCCTGCTGAATGAACTCCGGGTACTCACCCTTCATCCGGTCCACCTCGGACTCGACACCCAGGAGCGCGCCGTCGTCATCAACGGACAGGGCCTCCCAGTCGACCAGCTTCATCAGCCGTTCCGGGCTCGCGAACCCGGCCTCGATCAGCGCGGCCTTCATCCCTGAGCGCTTCATCGGCTCCCGGTACCGCTTCTCGCCCTCCTCGCGGGCCTCCCGCAACGCCTTCTCATGCTCGGTCTCGCCCGCCCGTGCCGCCTCCTCCAACTCCTTGTTGCGGAGCCGGTGCCGCTTCGCATCGTCGTTGGCCTTCTTCAACGCGGCCTGCGTCCGCGCCCACTCGTCCTTCGACGGGGCCTTGTACTCGTCCGGCTCGGTCTTCTTCGCCGGGGGCTTCGGCTTCGGCTTGTCGTCCGGCTCCGGCTCGGGGTCGTCGGCCGGCTCTTCCTCGGGCTCCGGTTCGTCGTCGACTTCGACTTCGATGTCCGGGCCGTCGTCGTCCTCTGCGCCTCCGGCGATGATGTGGATCGGCTGTCCGTCGGCGCGGTAGCCGAGGATCGTGCCTGGGGGCAGGCTGATGCCGTCGGGCTGGTCGGTGGTGTGGATGCCCATCTGTGTTCTCCCATCACGGGGTTGGCGGCGGCCCATCGTCGGGCGCCGGGGGTTTATGCGGCGGCCGGGAACCGGCCGGTTCTGACAGCGGTGCGGGCGCGGGCCTCGACCGCGGGCAGCAGATCACCGACGGTGCGGAGCAGTTCGCGGGCGGCACGCAGGCGGGCGGCCCGGGATTCGGAGGGGCGCGCGGTGCCGTAGGCGAGGGAGCGGTGCGCCTCACGCTGCAACGCCAGCGGGAACGGCACACCGTTGCTGGTCCACGCGTCATCCCAGGGGACTGCCCGGCACCTGCAATGAGCATGGAGCGGGGGCCCCTCCACGCCCGGGGCGCGGCGGCGTTGCCGCGGGTCCCAAGAGAGGCCACCAGGGAACGGCTCATCGTTCCGGACCACACGCCCCGTGTAGGCCATGCAGCGCACGCAAGCATCTGCTTCTGACACCCACACCCGCAGCGGTGCCGTCGCCCGCACCACCGCGTCGAGGCCTTCGTGGACGGCGGTGTTGATGACCCACGCGATGTGCGCGCGGATCGCTGGCAGGACAGCGCGGGCGGCGCCGAGCCCGGCGAGGAGGTGCGACCAGCGGGTCACCCGGTCCGGGTGCAGCAAGAACACGGCCCGGTCACGGCGCTCGCCCACCAAGTCCCTGATCCGGCGCGCCTCGTCCCGCAGCACACGGCTGACGGACGGCACGCGCGGCTCCCGACGCCGACGGCCAGACGCGGCCCGCACGAACTCGGTGCCCTGCCGTACCCCCATCGCCAACGCCGGGCCGAGACCGGCCGCGATCCTCGATGGCGCACGGCTGGCAAGGTCGTCGAGGAGACGGCGAGCGGCGAGCCTGGCCGCGGAGAGGATCCTCCGCAGCGCTTCACCTGGTGTGGCGGGCTGGTCCGGGCCGCCGTAGGCGCGGGTCCAGGCGGTGAGGGTGCGGCGGATGAGTTCCTCGAACGCGCGGTCGGCGCCGCGGAGGATGGTGGCAGCGAGCCGGTTCTCCAGGTCGATGACCTCACCGGTGTGGTCGTCCTGCACCAGGGTGATGAGGCGGTCGCTGGAGTACGGCATCAGCCCTCCTCCTGCGCTACGGCGAGGGCTTCAAGGTCGTCGATCGTGCCGGACAGCAGACCGGTGACCTGCTCTGTGGTGATGACGCCGAGGGCTTGAGCGCTGCCCAGCTTCTGCGCGCTGTCGGCCAGCGAGGCAAGGACATCAACGCGGCGCTGCAGCTCGGCGTCATCAGTGCCAGCGAGCCACGCGTCAACCTGCTCCGCCCGGTATCCGGCCTCGATCAGTGCCTGTCGGCGGGGCACGCCTGCTGCGATCTTCGCGGCTACGGTCTGCCAACCCTCGACGTCATCGATGGTTTCGGCGGGCTTCCAATGGACGGTGACCACGGGGTCTTCGACACCGAGGCGACGCAGCGCGAAGCTGAAGGCCTCCCGCAGGGTGGCTCCGTAGGCGAGCTGCCGGTTGGCGACCTTCTTGGTGAACGGGGCGTCCTGCGCTCGGACGGACTGTCCGGACGGCTGCTCCCCGGACGGGTCGAACAGGTGCAGCGGGGTGGTGGTGATCTGCGCCATCGCCCGCACGTTGAACATGATCGGGTCGAGGAACACGGACGGGTTCGCCGCGTCGAACTGGCCGACCTGCTTGAAGCCACGCAGGAGCATCAACTCACCGGGCCCGGCCTTGAGACTGCTGTCGTCACCTGAATCGGAGGGGCCGCGGCCGTTCTCGTTGAGGGGCCAGTCGTCGTCATCGAAGTCGCCGGGCTCCAGATCCGAGGTGTCGGTGTTCGCTGCCTCGGTGAGCGCGTACCGCTGCGGGAAGCCCTGGTAGTCGACCGTGCCCATATGCGTCGACTGGAGCTTGGTGATGGCGTTCTGCGGGCCGTAGGCGCCGTAGTGCTCCGGTACGCCGTAGGGGCGGTCGTTCCTGAAATGGAAGCAGGGCTGCTCGCCCCAGTCGTTCTCGATCAGCCACGACTCGGGGTCCTCGGGGTCTGCTGGCCAGTGCATCCAGTCGCCGGGCTGGTCGCCGCGGGAGTTCACTCCGGTGGTCCAGCGTTCGGTGCGGTCGTCGTACAGCAGCTCGGCCCGCTCGTAGGGGCCGTCGCAGTACCGCTTGATGGTGAGGCGCTTGCGGCGGGGGTTGTCCTCGTCGTAGATCATGCGGACGGTCTGCGGGCTGTTGTAGAACATTTCGACGCGGACGACGGTGCCGTTGTCGTCCTCGACGGGGAGCACCATGAGGTAGGCGTCGCCGAACTCGCCGGCCCGCCGGAACACGTCGGGCATTTCCAGGTCGAGTTGGTTGTCTTGCCAGATCTTGGAGATGAGGGCGGTGGTGGCGTCGTCCTGGCCGGTGATCCCTGCGATTTCCAGGCGGTCGGTGACGGCGTCGACGGGGGTTTTGGCGAAGTTGAGGTCGAAGTCGATGTTGTGGGTGCGGAGGGCTCGACGGATGCGTGTGGAGGTGAAGACTTCGGGGACTTTGCCGTCGTAGTAGAGGGCGGCCTGGTCGTAGTCGGGGCGTGCTTCCTTCAGCTCTTCGATTCCGAGCATGAGGTCGGCGCGCGTCTCGTCTTCCAATGCGACCTCCAGCCTCGACCTTTGAATCGAAGGATAGACGGTCGGGTGAGTCGCTGTAAGTCGCCCAGGGTCACGCATGAACGCTGGAAACGAAGGTCACACGTAGCTTGCGCGCGCCGCGCTCGGCGGCGGGCTCTTCTTCGGCGGGCGCAGGAACCGCAGGACCCCGTTGCCGACACTGTCGACAAGGTCGTCATTGAGGCCCTTCGGAAACGCGACCATCTCCTCCTCCAGGTCCAACAGCCGCTTCTCATGCACCACCCGCGGCGGAACCATCTGGTACAGGTTCAACAGACGGCCTGCCCGCACCGTCTTCGGTTCCGTGTTGTGCACCGTCAGCAGACGGACCGGCAGCCCGTGCAGGACCTCCCGCCACATGTCGCCGCCCTGGTTCGTCTCCACCAGCACCGCACCGACCTCCGGGAACGAGTCGAGTAGCTGGAACACGCGCTCGCGCAGGGCCGCACCCTGAAGCTTCACCCGCTCGGCGTGCTTCACCACGCACCGCGCAGGAGCGACCGCGGCCGCGGGGACCCAGCCGATCACGGACAGGCCCGTGAAGTCCGACGCCTTCTTCGTCGTCACCGCGCCGTCGATGGACAGGAGCTGCCGGGCCGCGGGCAGTTCCGCGTAGGTGAAGTCGTCCGGCGACCAGTAGTCGGTATCCTCCGGGACAGGCTTGTTGGCGAACGTCTTCGCGAACGCCCTCGTCGCAGAGATCGACTCCAGGTACTCCGTACTCCAACGCCCCGGCCAAAGAGAACGCTGGCTCCCGTCGTCGAGACGCACCAGCGGAGGAAAGTACGTGACCCGGAACCGCTCGTCGGTGATCCAGCGGTCCGGTTCGCCTATCTCCGTCACGCTCTTCGTCAGCCTGTCGAGGATGCCCCCGGGAAGGTTCACGGTTCCGACGAGCCGGACGTGCGCCCGGTCGTTCATCGGCAGGATGCCGTCGACCAGGGTCGTCAGGCGCTTCTTCGCCTGGTAGGCGGAGTAGCCGGCGCCTTCCTCGCCCTCGATGTCGTCGAGGAGCAGCATGTCGGGGCGCCGGTTCTCAGGGTCGACGAGGCCGAGGACTTCCGTATCGATGCCGCGGGCGGCAAACGAAAAGCCTGAGGTCGCGTGGAGCATCGACTGGCTATCCGCGACCGGGGTTCCGTTCACCTTCCGGGCTGGCACGACGAGATCGGGGTAGTCGGTGCGGATGAGTTTGTTGGTCTGGAGCTCGCGTCGCAGGCCGGCCAGGTGGTCTTGTGCCTGTGTGGCCGAACTGCTGAAAGCGGCAACGAACCGAACGTGATCGTGGCAGGCAGCCCAGAGCGGCACCGCGAGGAAAAGTGTCGTGCTCTTTCCTGAGCCTCGCGGCGCTACATAGGCGCGACGCGATTCCTTGGGGCCTGGGTCTCGAACCAGTTCCAGGGCGTCGCGGTAGATCTGCAGGTGGACGTCCCCGAACGTGATCCGGCCCTCGTGGTCCTTCAACAGGTGGGGAACGTACAGAGCGGCCCACATCAGGGGATCCAACCGTGTCAGTGCCCGGCGCCCTTCCGGGCTACCCAGGAGCCTCGGGTCCACCCTGGCCACGTACTCGCCGAGGTCGAAGGTCCCGGCGTCGTAGGGCTGGCCGGTGCGGGGATCGTGTAGGTACGGAGTCACGAGGCGCTACTCACTGGCGTTCTGCCCCTTGATTCGCGCTTCCTCGGCGGAGTTCCGCGCCTGCGTCTCGCGGATCAGTTCGGCAAGTTCGATGTCCTGCTGGGTGACTTCGGTGACCTGCGCTTGGATCTTCGTGGGCTGGTCGAGGCCGACCAGACGCCGGAAGCTTTCGAGTGAGGCGCGGGCTTCACGGAACGCAGCGAGCTTCGGCCCGATGTCGGGGACGGGGTTGCCCTCCTCATCGCAGATGATCTTTCCGTGGGAGACGGTGATGTAATCGCCCTCGGCCATCTCCATCAGACTGGCGAACATGAACTCCAGCCTGCGCATGTGCAGATCAAGGAGGTGCTCCGCCGGGCCTTGGAGAACAGCGCGGACGGCACGGCGGTGCGCTTCAGCAACGGAGCTGTGGTGGGCGTAGCCGACTTCGGCGGCGATGGCACGCTGCGACCAGCCCTCGGCGACGAGCTCAGCGACGCGGGCGTCACGTTCGGCGGTGGTGAGGGTGCGAACATACCGCCCGGTGCGTTCGCCACGCGCGTCCTGCTGCGGGTTACCTCGGGGGGTAGCCATGGTGGATGCCTCCTGCCAGCCTGTACCTTGACTTCAAAGGCTACGAGCATTATGGGCCTTTGAATCACCCCTGCGGTGGATGGCTGGAGGCAGGAATGGCCAGCAAGAAGAGCAGCAAGAAGCTCCCCAAACTCGGCACCGGAAAGCGGTTCGCCGCGGTCGAGGCCAGCGCACGCAAGTCCGGCGCCCGGAACCCGGCGGCAGTCGCGGCCGCGGCGGGCAGGCGCAAGTACGGCAAGGCGGGCATGGCCAAACTCGCGGCGGCCGGCCGGCGTCGCGCCGCGCGCAAGGGGCGGTGACGGTCGTGGTCTCGGATCGCGGCGGCCGCGCAGGCTTCGTGTATCGCACGCGCTTCGCCGTGTATCGCGCTTTGCGGCGGCAGGGTGCGTCGAAGTCGAAGGCGGCGAGGATCTCGAACGCTGGAAGAACGCACGTCCAGCGCAGTGCCATGTCCCGTAAGGCTGCTCGGACGCGGCAGGCGCGGGGGCGTAAGCGTCACTGAAAGGTGGCGGGTGGGCTGGGGCCCCGGAGCACGGCGGCGCTCCGGGGCCTCACCATGTCAGGGGCAGGACTCCCCGTACTTCACCGCGGTCAGGGTGACGGGCTGCCCGTTCAGCTTCGCCCCGGCTTTCGGGGTCTGGGTGCAGACCTGCCAGTTGGATTCGAGCAGCACCATGCGGTCCTGCCCGGATGCGTCGTTGACGGTGATCGACGTGCCGGAGTCGAGCGCGCCGCGTGCGGCTTTCACACTCTTCCCGTGGAAGTCGGGCATCGTCCCCCCGGCGGCGGAAGGGGCGGCCTGGTCCTTGGCGGGGCAGGTCTCGGCGAGCTTCACCGCGCCGAAGTCGAGTTTCGTGTCCGTCGACGCGCTGGTGCCGACCTTCACGTTCTGGGAGCAGACTTTCCAGTCCCGGTCGAGGATCTGCATGCGGTCCCGGCCGAGGGCGTCGTGGGAGTCGAGACTGTAGAAGCCGGCGGCTTGGGCTTTGTCTTGGGCGGATTGGAGGCCCATGCCGACGAAGTCGGGGATGGGCCTTTTCTCGCTGCTGTCCTTGTTGCCGCCGTTGGCGCTGCTCGTTGGGGTGCTGCTGCTGGTGTTGTCGGGTTGGCAGGCGGTTGCGGTGCCGAGGATGGTGATGAGGGCGGCGGTTGTGCAGGCGAGTGTTCTGCGGTTCACGGTGTTTCCCCCCTGGGTAGTGCGGGTTCTGACGGGGGGTGAGCGTAGGCGGAGTTTGGGTGGGTTGCGGGGGTTGTGATGGTCCTGTGACCGGA
This sequence comes from Streptomyces sp. NPDC025638, assembly GCF_055558775.1. Lineage (NCBI taxonomy): Bacteria > Bacillati > Actinomycetota > Actinomycetes > Kitasatosporales > Streptomycetaceae > Streptomyces > Streptomyces sp. NPDC025638. Next base: position 304,791 of record NZ_JBVHLX010000013.1, read on the forward strand.
TTGGGCGGGCGGCCGCGCATGGGTGAGGGCCCGGTCCGGGCGGCGGATCGGGGCCTCTTGCGTGCGGCAGGTCAGGCGGCGGGGCTGTCGAAGCAGCCGCAGGTTTCGTCGTGGTCCCACATAAGGCCAGTGCCGTCGTCACAGTCACCCTCGTGGCGTTCGGGGCGCTCGCAGACGACCTCGTTTCCAGCGCTGTCGTGGTTCATCCCGCCGCACGTCGGACCGGTCGGCGGGGGCAGGTCGCGGTCGTCGAGGATGCCGGGCGGTCGGACGGCCACGAGGGCGTTGGCGCCGAGGAGGCCAAGGAAGTCCCGAGTGCAGGCAGGGCAGTCGGCTTCCGTGAGGGTGCTGTGGACGGGGCAGATCTGCACGACGGGCGGCCTTTCGTGGCGGTGGGTTGAGCGTAGGGCGGGGACCAAGCGGCAAGGTCAGTCGTCGCAAGTACAGGACTCGTGCGGGAAACGGCAGGGCCGAGGATGCGCCTTGGAAGCGTCGCGGACGGCGATGATGGCGCCGATCTCCTCGTCGCTCAGACCCTTGACGAGGCGGTAGCTCTCCCGCCAGTAGTCGGCCTCCATGTACTGGTCGTCCGCGTCGGTGCGGGCGCGCTTGGCTTCGGCGAGGAGCTCGCAGGCGTCGGCCGCCGTCAGGCCGGCGGGGCTGTTGATGGCTGCCTCGATCGTGGCGAGGCGCTCGGCGGTCATGGGTTCTGTCTGGTTCTGCATGGGGTTCTCCTAGGCGGCAAGGGTGAGGCGGACGGTGCGCTTCCACTGCTGCCGCTCGGAGCGCTTCACCCTGCGGCGGGCGGTCTTCCGGTCGCGGCCGGGGGCCTGACCGCAGCAGTGGCAGTCACGGCCGCCGGGGCCGTCGGGGCAGTGGCGGCCGATCATGCGGGGCATGGGGTTCTCCGATCAGTCAGGTGGCGGGCCGGTAGGGGCCCCAGTCGCCGCGCATCACACGGTTGTGCGGGCGGTCTTCGACTTCGAGGGGCAGGTCGGACCAGACGAGGTGGGTGATGCCGAGGTCGATGGCGGCAGCAACGCGGTGGTGGCCGTCGACGAGCCACGGCTCACCGCGGTAGGTGCGGATCATGATGGGGAGTTCGAGGCCGTCCCGGCGGATCTCCTCCAACAGGTCCGGGTAGTGCTCGGAGCGCCGCTTGTGGTCGAGGATGTCGCGGACGGTGTAGCAGTCGACCGTCTCGTCGTCGTCGGGGGTGGCCATGTCGAGGACGGTGGCGATGGGGATGATGCCGAGCATTCCGGGACTCCGATCGGGTCAGGCGGCCAAAGCGTCGGCGAGCAGCTGGACGCGGGCGGTGGCGGGGCAGTCGACGGGGTACAGGACGGTGACCGAGGCGAGGCCGGCGGTGCGGGCCGGCTTGTCGTCGGCGGCCGGCGTCTCGATCACGTAGTGGGTCCTGTGGATCGTGTACGCCTGGATGCGGTCCGTCCGGAAGCTGCGCGCTTCCCCCGTGGCCCGGTCCATGCCCTTCAGGAGGATGTCGCCGGCGTTGCTGATGACGATGTCGTAGAGCTCCACCGTGCGGATGGTCTCCGACCCGTCAGCCTTGATGTAGGTGATGGTGACGGGCTGCTGCTTGTCGAGGGCGGTGATGAGGCGGGTGAGGGTCTGGTGCTGCGTCTCGTTCTTGGTGTGCCTCATCTGCGTTCCCCCCTCGTTCGACTGCCAACTTTGTTGACGCACTCAGCATGACATGCCGACGTCGAGGCTGCAACATAGTTGGCAGTCATTCGTCTAGAAAGTTGGCGCTGATCCGTGAGACCATCCCTGCATGACGCCGAACATCAGCCCCGTCGACGCGGCCGCCCACATCCGCAAGCTCGACCGCGCGACCGCCGCCCACGAGAAGACGCGCACCACCCTCGAACACGCGATCGCCGACGCGCGCACCGCCGGGCTTCCGCTCACAACGATCTCGGAGCACACGCCCTACAGCCGGGAGTGGGCGCGGAAGATCGCCAACCGGGTGGACGCCGAACGCTGCAACGCGGTCGGTGACGCGCCGAACAGCCTCGGCACCGAACGCTGCGAGCTGCCTGCCGGGCACGAGGGACGCCACTATGAAGGGACGACCACGTGGCCCAACCACGAGCGCCCGGTGAGCAGCGAGGAGAACACCCGATGAGCGAGTACACCGACCACACCCTCAACCGCTACCTCGACCAGCAGCCCGGCATGCGCAAAGCGCTCCTCACGGACCCGGTGCAGCATGCGCAGGCAGAGCAGCTGCGGCAGACACTCGCCGTAGCCGACCGCGCGATGGTCGACGAAGGCGTACCGGAGGACGTGCGGTGCCGAGTGGCCAACCGGATCGTCTGGGGCGAACCCGAGGGGCGCGTCGACGTGCACACCCAGGTACGAGAGCGCGCGATCGCCGCGTACCGCAGCATGCCCATGCCGTCACCCGAGGCACTGCGCGACCTACTCGACCCCACGGGCCCGGTGGGCAGCGAGGAGACGACCGCATGAGCGCGTACCAGGACCTGATGACGGCGCTCGTCACGCGGCGCCCGGACCAGTCGGCGGCCGACGATGAACGTCTCGTGCTCGCGGCGCTGGCCAAGCACGCGCACGAACTGGCCGAGCAGCAGCGGGCCTACGCGCGAGAGGTCGGCCTACCGCTGGAGGACGGGAACATCGTGGCGGCAGGCGACATCATCGACCTGATCGACCCGCACGTGAGCGCGGGCCCGGTGCGCCCGGACGAGGAACCCACATGAGCGAGCCACCCCAGGGTGACATCGACTGCCCCCACTGCCACGCCACCGGTACCACCATGGATGTGCGCGTCATCGTCGGCCGTGCGGATGGGACCGTCGTTGAGATCAAGCACACCAAGGACTGCGTCGACTACCCACCCGAGCACCCGAACGGGGAACCCACGTGAACTGCCAGCCGCGCCGTGAGGACTTCCCCACCCACGACGCATACCTCCTCGCCTGGTACACGTGGCGCGCCATCGAACGTGACGGGCGGCTCACCAACGAGGAGCGGGCTGCTCGGTTCGAGGTGACGGAAGAACACATCCGACGACGATTCGAGCAGCCCACCGCATGACGAAGGCCCCGCCCGGACAACTCCGGAGCGGGGCCATTCACGTTCACGCGGCAGCCTGGGGTGGGGGAAGTTCGCAGCTCCAACCCACCACCCAGCACTGCGAATGCCGGGGCGCCCCCCGGCTGCCGCTACCCCGGGACGCTACGCCCGAACGCACGCGCCTGTCACTACCCGGGCATGCAGAAACCCCGCCGCGACGGGGGTGCGCGGCGGGGCCTCGGCTCTCAGTGTGGCAGCTCACTGGTTGTTCGTGACGTCAGTACGCCCGAACCACTTCTGCTCAACGTGCGTGTGCGACTCGTTCCGAATGTTGACGATGCTCCGCCCCCGCAGCCCGGACGCGGCCAGCAGCAGCGCCCCGAGGATCATCACCCCCGACGTGCCCATCACCGCGATCCCCGCCGCAACCTGGTTGAGGCCGAACCCGATGCCCGCGCCCGCGGCGCCGACTCCGATACCGCCGCCGAGCATCCGCTGCGCGACCGGGTCGAACAGCGGCTGCGGGGTCAGGTCCCGCGGCTCTGGCCGGACCACCGCGGGGATTTGAGAGCGGCGCATCTGCACCATCTCCCCGTAGGCGTCCGGCACCCACACGACCGGGTCACGGTCGTCGTACAACTCGACCTCGACCGGCCGGACCAGGCGCTCGGTCTGGGCGTAGCGCTGGTACCGCTCAGGCAGCGCAGACATGGCGTGCGGGTCTCCTTCAGTTCCAGGGGGCCGCCGCGCGGCGGCCGTTGATCCAGGCGGTGAGGCGGTGGTCGTCGACAAGGGCGATACCCGTGCGCTTGGCATACCGCTTGGCAGGCTCGGTGAAGTGGCTGGTGGTGACGATCGCCGCGTGCTGGCAGTTGTGGGCGTCGCGATAGGTGCCGTTGACGATCTGCACGTGCTCGTTCCCAACGCTGTTGCCCGGCGCGTACCGCTTCGCTTGGATCATGCCGGGCTGCCCGTGCGGGTCGACGTACAGGACGTCGGCGCCGTGGTCGTTGGCGCCGCCGACGACCTGAACGCGGGAACAGCCGTCGCGGAGGCACAGGTCGGCGAGGAACTCCTCAAATTCTTTCGGGTTCATGCGGTGCGGATCCGCGTGGGTGCGGAGGCTCGCCCGGCGACGGCGCAGCATCGGACGGAACCGAAGCTGTATGACCACCAGCGCAGCGAGTACGGCGACCGTGAGGAGGACGACGGCGGCGAGGTGGTCGGCGATCCACCGGCAGGCGGCGAGGGCGAGCACAACCAGGATGGCCGCCGCGGTCTTGGGATCGATGCGGCCGGTCTTCCGTTTGGCGGTCATGAGGGGCTCCTAGGCGTGGAAGATCCAGTTGTCGCCGACTCGGCGAACGGTGAAGGTCGGGCCGATGATCTGGCCGTTGCCGCGGGTGGCGACGATGCCGACGCCGAGTTGCTCGATCTGCTGGAGCAGGTCGCCGATCTGAGCGCCGAGCTCGTTGGTCTTGGCGACGGCCTTGCGGTACTCGCTGTCGGATCCGGTGAACATGGAGCGCTCCTTAGCGGACGCGGGTGAGGGAGAGCAGGAAGTTGGCCAGCCGCTGCAGCGCCCGCCCCACGAACCAGGCGACGACGCCCACGATGATCGACACCACCAAGGCGGGCCCCTGCGGCAGGTGGTCGAAGAGCCACAGCACGGCCAGGAACGCGGCCCCGTAAACGACCCAGGCGAAGGCGTCGGCGAGGTCTGCGAGGGTCTTCACGGCGGTCTCCACGGGCTGTTCGGCGGGGGTGTGAGGCGCACTGTGAGGGGGCTGTTCCTCGCGCGCGCGTATAGGGAAATCAGCGGGGGCTGTGCGGTGGGCCTCACAGTGCTGTTCGGCTGTTTCGGCTGGCCAGCGGGCTGTGAGGCCCTGTTCGGTGCTGTGCGGTGGGCTGTTCCGTCACGAGAGCCCGCTGTGCGGGCCGTGTTCCGTGACGTTCGTGCAGGTCAGACAGGCTGTGCGACGTTGATCCGGTAGATGCCGGCCTCGTCGGTGGTGGACAGGGTGCCGTCGGCTTCGAGACGCCGGAACTCCTTGCGGACCCAGCTGGCGGACTTTCCGATGCGGTCCAGATGCGGGGTGATGTCCTTCGGCCCGAACTCCAGCTGGTGGCGGTCGACGAACTCGTTGAGGACCACTTCGAGCTCAGCAAGGGACTCCTCCCGGCTCATCTCCCGGGCCGGGCCTGCAGGCTGGCCAAGTCGAACATCCATGCCGTCGGGGACGGGCGGCAGGGCGCGGTCGATGTCGATGGGGATGTCCGCGTACTCGGGGTCGGTGGCGTGCAGCGCCATGTCGTCGGCGTCCAAGTCCGGGTCCCCGGTGGCCTCGACGACGGGCCGCTCCGCGGCAGCCTGCTCCGCGGAGTCGTACCGCTTCCGGTTCGCGTAGGCCGGGCCCGCGGCCTTCGCGGTGACCGGGCCCGCATCTGGGGCGCGCACGCCCTTGTAGCGAGCGATGGCCTCGGCGGCGACCTGCTTGTCCATCAGGTAGGTGCGGGTCGGTGTGGCGAAGCGTTCCTCGTCGAGACCGCTGGCTTCCCAGTAGGAGTAGCCGGGCTTGTTGTTCTTCCAGGCTTCCGGCCGGGCGCCCGCGTCCATGGTGTCGTCGGACAGGGCGAACCCGGAGTCGGTGGCACTGTTCGTGCCGAACACCCCAGCTCCGCCGATGTTCGCCCGAACATCGGTGTCCATGCTCGTGTGCGACGAACGCTGCAAGGAGAACACCAGGCTGATGCCGGCCGACCGCGCTTCCTGCGCGATCGGCGCGAGGTCGACGCCGTCACGGAACAGTTTGGCGACCTCCTCGAACCACACGATCAGATAGGGCATGTTGAGTTGCGCGCCGGCCTCCGGCGTCCACTGGTCGTGGCCGTGTTCGCCGAGCTGGTTCGCCCTGGCGGTGATCACGTTCGGGAGGACGCCGATCACTTGCTGGCACTCGCTCATCGAGAGGGCGGCCCAGTCCGCGCCGGGCAGGATCGGCCCGAACGTCTGCGTGCCCTTCGACGGGTCGAGGAGCCAGAGAACGACGTCACGGCGGGTCATGAGGTCCACCAGCGCGACCCGGCCCCCCTGCGACTTGCCTGCGCCGGTCATCCCCATGACCTGGTAGTGCTGCGCATTCCTGCCCGCGGCCTCGTCGCCGTTGAACCAGATCGAGCAGACCGGCCCGTCCTCGTAGATGCCGACGGGGATCGGCGCGTCGGCGATGCTGCCGCCCGGGCAGGACGGGCCCGGCCACGGCGTGGGCTCCTTCAGCATGTCCTCGGGGATGAACACGTACTGGCCGCGGCCCGCGTCCTCGGGGTCTTTCTCCCAGCGGACCGCGTTCTCGGGCAGGCCCGCCACCCCGGCCAGGCCCTTGGCTGCCTTGGCTGCGTCGTCGTGGGTCTGCTGGCCGCGGTCGAGCTCGACGGGCATGACGACCTTGTTCGGGGAGGCCGTGATCCCGCGAGCACGGGCCTTGGCCAGACCGATCTTCTCGAACAGGTTCTTCTCCGTGCTGTCGCCGCTGGCCTGCGTGTTCTCCGTTGTTCGCAAGGCTCGCTTGACCGCCCAGGCAAGGGCGATCGTCGGGCCGCCCATCAGCCAACTGTTGACGGCGACCGCGGTGTCGGCGCCGCCGATCGCAGCCCCGGCAAACCAGCCCGATGCGGCGGCCGCAGTGCCCACGGCCATAGCGAGGCGCTGCCGCTTCAGCCCGTGTTCGATGCCCGCCCACCACGTGGTGCCGGTGATCCCGACGGCGGACAGGGTGAGGAACGCGCTGGCCACCGCGCTGCCGCCCCACTGCCAGTGCGCGGCAGCAGCGGCCGGCCACTCGGCCAGCCACACCGCAAAGGGCGCACTGTGCTGGATTGCCTTGTCGCCGAGAAACGTCCACAGCCCGCTGTGTGCGCGGGCCGGGGTCAGCTCGGGCGAACCGTGCTGACCACGGTGTTCGGCTTGTTCGCGCCTCGCCATCATGATGGATCACGCTCCGAAGTTATGACGCTGGCGGGCCTGCGGGCGGGGCCCGCCGTACTGGTTGAGCTGCGGCGCGTACTCCCGTAGATAGGCCGGCCAGGTGCGCGCACTGTGGGCGGATGCGGCTTGCGCGGCGTTCGCGGCCCGCTTCAACTGGCGGGCGACCCGGTTGGCCTTGGCGTACATCTGGCCGCGGCCTTCGCCCTGCGGCGGCGGGACTTCACGGAGGACGGCGCGGAGGGCCTCGTGGGCGTAGGAGAAGTCCATGGCGGCTTGGCGCATGGCGCGGCGGCCGCGTTCAGCGAAGGCGCGGACGTGGCCGGCGGAGAGGAACTCGGCGTCGCCGATCGGAGACTGCTTCGACCACTGGCCTTGCGCGCCTGCGTCGCCCGCGTTGTTGCTGCCTTTGTTGATGTGGATGTGGTATTCGCGGGTCTTGGTGCGGTTCGTGGTGCGGTTCTTCGTGGCTCCGCCAGCGGCTTTTTGACGGCGGGCCTGCTGGCGCTGCTTCGGGGACTGGCCTCGGTAGGTCGGCTGCTGCGGGTTCTGCGGGGGCTTGCGCATGTTGGTGTGGGCGGTTCCGTTGACGGCCACGGATATCCCCTCTTGTGGATGGGTCGGCTGGTGGTCAAATGGGCTCAGGCGTAGCCCTGGGTGTTGCGGCGCTCGCGGCGGACGGCAGCGGAGACACTGGCCCGGTTGGCGGCCGGCAGGACGGCCATCACGGCGTCCACGGCGTCGCGGTTGTTCGTGGTGCTCGCGACCTGCTCGCGAACGAGGTCGGCGATGCTCGGCTGCTCGCGATCGGTGTTCGTGCTGGTGGATGCACTGTTCGCGATGTGGTCGCGGACAGTGCTCGGGTTGCTTCGGGTGGTGCTCGCGAACGTGGTCGGTTGCTCGCGGGCAGGCTCAGCGAGCACGGCGGGCCGCTCGGGCGGGGCGATCGCGAGGGGGGTGCGGCGCTGAATCTCGGCCTGTTTGTCGAGCCGCTCCAGTCCGATCTCGAAGTCGGCCTCGTCTCGCGCGAGGGTGACGCTCGCCTCCGCCTGGATCCGGGCGATGCGTCCTTGTGCGCGCACGTGCAGCATGGCCGCCTCGTGAGCGGAGTCCCGCATGACGGCGTGGATCTCGGCCTGCTGCTCCGGTGTGGGGGCGGCCGGGTCCTTCATCGCTGCGAGGGCGAACGCCCACACGATCTTCCCGACGAGGACGACGAACGGTCCGGCGATCGCCTGCGCCCGGCTGTGCTCGGCGCCGTGGAGGACGAGGAGGGCGGTTACGCCGGCGGCGATGAGCCAGCCCGCTGCGGGTGCGGCCCAGCGTCGGCCGCTGAGGGCGATGCCGCGCCATTCAGCCCACAGCACGGTGATCCAGCCGATGTCACCGGCTACGGCGACGGACAGGCCGAACGGCCCTGAGTGCATGAGGTCGGTGATGGCGTAGCCGCTCCACACGAGGGAGAGGAGAGCGAGGGCGCGGGCGCCGTGGAGGATGGCGGGGGGCTTGTGGTCGTCGGTGCGGCGCGTCTTCACGGTGCTCCTCCGGGAGCAGGTGGGTTGGGAATGGGGGTGCCGTCCCGCTCGGCCGTGGGGGAACGGGTGCGAGCGGGACGGCTGCCGTGCTGGAGGGACGGGTTGGGGACCGGTGGGCCTCCAGCACGGCGGTCTCAGGGGCGCGGCAGGGCGCGGCAGCGCTCGGCGTGTGCTTGGGCTTGGCCGTGGACGTATCCGGGGGTGCTGCTGCTCTCGGCCCAGGGGCAGCCGGTGCACAGGGCGTGGGTCTTGCCGGTGGCCGGGCTGGTGCTGATGTCGACGGTGGCGCCGGCGAGGTTCGCGTAGCGGGTGGTCACGCCGTCGGGCCAGGTGCTGGTCATCGGCGGGTCCTCGCTTCTTGGGCGGCGAGGGTGTGGCGGACGTCGGCGCCGGCCTCGTAGTCGGCGGCGCACGCGGCGGGCGTGGCCGGCTCGGCGAGGATCCGGTTCGGTTGCGGCGCGAGCGTGGGGCTGGGCTGGCCAGCGGGTTGGCCGTTACGATCGGGCACGGTCTCTCCTGGTCACGTCAGGGAAGGCTGGCCCCGGCGGGAGGTGCGAACTCCCGTCCGGGGCCCTTGCATTGGTGCGACGGTCGGAGACGGAGCCTCCGAGCCGTTGTGTAGCCACACTACACACGTGTAGGCTGACTACACAAGACGGCATGGAGATCCGCCTCCCCACCCCGGGAAGGAACGGACATGGACAACCGGGCGGAGGAGGTGCGGCGCGTGCGCGAAGCCATCGCCGCCGTAGCGGTAGACGCGCCAGCAGCAGAGAGGGCGCGTCGACTGGATGCAGCCATGGACGCGGCCACGCTGGAGTGGAGACGCCGCCGCAAGGAGGCCGTCCAGGAGATGAAGGACAGCGGGATGACACTCCGGGCGATCGGCAAGGAGATGAACATCAGCTTCGGACGCGTCCGGCAGATCCTCGCTGAGGAACTCGAACCGCCGTCTGACGAATGAGAGAAGCCCGAGCGGTGTGGAAGACCGCCCGGGCTGTGAAGCGCCGAACCCCTTGCAAGGAAGGCACTGCCTTGACTGTACCGATTCGCACCGAGAGCGGGCTACTCGCCGACTGGCAGAAGCCATCGCCGGAGACGTGCGTGTACCGGATCTACAACGCCAACGACGTACTGCTGTACGTCGGCATCACGAACAACCTGACCATCCGGTGGAGCGAGCACAAGAGCAAGCCGTGGTGGCGAGCGGCGGGAAACCGTTACGACGTCCGTTGGTATCCGACTCGCGACGTGGCAGCGGCTGAAGAGAAGCGCGCGATCATGAGGGAGCGGCCGAAGCACAACCAGGTATACCGCCATCGGCACGTCGAACCGAGGGTGCCAGGAACCTATTCCGTGAGGGAGATCGCTTGGCGTTTTCGGTACGCCCCGAAGACTGTTCGCGAGATCGCTGGACGGCCGGGCTTCCCTTGTCGCCTGCCGGGGTACCAGGGTGCTCGATACGCGGCGGATGAGGTTGAGGAGTACTTCACCAAGTAGCCCCCACCCAGCAGCGAGGCCCCCGTCGACGGATCGGCGGGGGCCTACGCATGTAGCAGCACTGTCCGGCCGGCAGAGCAGGTGCGGTCGGCAGCGGTTCGAGGATACGCGCGGCCACTGACAACACGCGTCCGCCCCGCTCCTGCTGGTCGGACGGGGCAGGGGCGGGGCGGTCGGGGGCACTCACGCCAATGAGTTGGGCCCGTAGCCGGTTGGAGCCGTGCTGGGGTCAGGATGCCACAGCGTTCAGGCCGGTTCGGTCTGTTCGGTGAGTTCGTCCAGCACGGCCCTCCACCGCTCCATGCGGTCGCCGGTGATTTGTCCTCCGGTGAGGATCTCGCGGAGGGTGTGGTCGGCGAGTTCGAGTCGCTGCCGGAGTTGCTGGAGGTGCCGGTCGCGGACGCGGATCACGGCGTCGGCGAATGCCGCGGTCTCCGGGTCGTCGAGGGTGCCGAAGCCGTGGTCGTAGCCCCAGTTCACGTCTTCGGCGGCGAGGGCCTTCGCGTACTGCTGCTTGAGCCATTCCGGGTCGGTGATCGTCGCGGGCTCGGGCTGGCCGGCCGTTTGTGCCGTGATGCGCATGGGGTCGGTGTCGAGGAGGGCCAAGATGTGGCCGGGGCTCAGGCCGATTGTGGGGCCGTCCGCCGCGAGCGCGTGTTGGGCGTAGCCGCGGACCCGGTCGATGGCAGCGGCGAGCTGGGCAGGGTCGGCCGCCGGGTCGGGCGCAGGCTGGGGGTCGCCGTAGTCACGCCGGTAGTTGGCACCCTTCCAGCTGATCGTCATGCCGTCTGCTGTGGCGAAGACTTCGGGGCCGAGGACGGCGACATCGCCGTCGCGGTACGGGTAGTGCGGCTGGTCGCTCATGCGGCGGTCCTTCGCTGGTCGGGGAGGTCGAGGTCGTCGAAGTGGATGAGGGCTCGCCGGAGTGCGATGACGACGGCGTGGGTGCGGGAGCGGGCGCCGAGCCGAATCTGTGCTTCCTTCAGTCGCAGGTGGACGCCGGTTTCGGTGGTGTTGAGGCGGGTGGCGATCTGCTGGCTGGTGTAGCCGGATGCGGCGAGGCGGAGAGCTGCGATCTGGCCGGGGCTGAGGGGTTTGCCGTAGTAGCCGGGTGATCTCACGGCTGCCTGCCTTGCTTGATCCGCCCGCTCGCGTCGAGGTGTCCGTCGGCGGTGGCTTTGAGGACGGCCATCTGCTCCAGGACGTCGGCGGGGGGCTGGCCGCGGTAGCAGCGGCGGAGGATGTCCCAGGTGCGGGCGGTGAGTTGCAGGCGCGGGCGGGGGCGCTGGGTGGCGGTCACAGGTAGCTCCCGGTGAGTTGGATTTCGGTGATGCGGGCTTGGATGTCGGCTTTTTGGCCGCGGAGGTCTGGGGGGGAGCAGGCGGATGTCGTCGTCCCAGTCGTCGGGTGGTTCGTCGGCGGGGTCCCAGCGGATGCCGGGGAGTTCGTGGGTGGTCCATCGCTCAGTCACGGGGCGGCTCCGGGTTCTGTCCGGCGCCCTTGCAGCGGTAGGCGCGGGGCCGCATGTAGCCGCTGCCTGTGGGACCACCGTGGTGGCGGATCTTGCCGTCCTTGTTGAGGTTCATCTCGCGGTGGCAGACGGGGCAGTTGCCGCGTCCGTAGGGGCTCATCGTCGTGCTGGTCATCTGTGTCTCCGTGTTGGGTGGGGGCCGCCCCGGGTGTGGGGGCGGCCGGGGCGGGTCAGGCGGGGCGGCGGTCTTCGAGGCGGGGCACCTTCGCCGTGAGGTGAGATGCGCGGTCGGCGGCGGCCAGGAGCGCCATCGCAAGGCGACGGGCATCGGTGGGGCGCATGGGGATGAAGTCCAGCTGCCGTTCCCAGTCGTCCTTCACGTAGGGGTCCGGCTGGGCGACGTAAACGCAGTCGCTGGTCTCGGAGTCGTCGACGGCACGCACGAGCCACAGCGGCGGCGTGGTCGCGTATGGCGCGTCCTGTACGACATGCCATTCGTGTCCGGCCATGCCGTGCTCGGGTGGGTTGATCACGTCGGGCTTGGGGCGTTCTGCGGTGTCGGCGAGGGCTACGAGGCGGGCGAGTTCGCGGCGGAGTTGGCCGAGTGCCAGGTCATCGGCGATGGCCATGCGGGCCTCTTCTCTGGCTCTGTGCCGCCGTGTGGCGGCTGTTGGGGTGTCGGGTGGGGTGCGGGAGGGTCGGGCGGCTGTCGTGGCGTCAGGCGGCCGTGTGTGGCTTCCGGGGGCGCAGGCGCCCGTCTGAGCCTCTGTGGCGCCCTCCGGCGTCTCTCGTGTCCGCCGGAGGGCTGTGCGGGCGTCAGGCGGGCGTGTGTGGCCGTGGCGGGGCTACGAGGGCGGCTCGGCCCCGGGCAGGTAGCGTTCCGGCGGTCCGCCCGCCGCCCGCCGCTTCAGGTACGCCCTGAACTCGGCTACCGCCCGCCGGTCGCCTTCGCTGAGCCGGAAGCGGGGGTTGTTGCCGCAGCGTGGTCCGACCGTCGATGCCTCGCCTGCGGGGAGCAGTCCGGCGTCGCGGGCCTCGGCAAGGCAAATGGGGCAGGGGTCGTAGTCGGTGCAGTCAACGCGGGTGCAGTCAGCCACGGCGCGCCTCCGGGTCCGTCTCGGGCTGCCCGGACCGCGTGGCGGTGGGCTCGTCGGCCCACCCTGGTGCGCCGTGGCGTTGGGTGCAGGGCTCGCAGGTGTGGCTGCCTTCGTGCCCGGGAGGCAGCGTGCACCAGCAGTCACCCCACTGGCTGTTCGGGTCGTCGGCGCGGGACGGGGGCTCAGCGCCGCAGTACTCCTCCGTCTCCGTGCCGTCCTGTGTCGGGTCCTGCTGCGCCTCGACGGTGTTCGCGTTCTCGTCCAGCCCGAGCGCGCCCAGCACTTCGGCCGCGGGGATCGCCTCGCCGTCGTAGCGGCGGGCGAGCTGGAAGACGGCCCGCATCCCGCGCATGGCGTGCGCGGCCGCGTCGGCGTTGGCTTTCGCGGCGGCGGCTTGGAGGCGGGTGTAGGCGGGGCTCTCGTCCTGCTGCGCCTCGCCAGCCAGACGACGCAGCCGCTCGGCAATCTCGCAGTGGCAGACCTTGGTCTCGGGCTCGACGCAGCCGTGCTCAGGACAGTGCTCGATGATCCAGTCGATCTCAGCCAGGACGGCGGCCCGCTGGTCGGGCGCGGGCAGCTCGGCCAGCACCGCGTCGGCGAGCGCGTCCACGTCGTAGGTGCAGAGGGCACAGCGGGCGTCGAACCGGTGCTGCCGGTGGTTGGCCTTCACCCCGAGGTCGGCGTAGTCCGCACGCCGGGTGGTGAGCAGCGCTTCGGCGATGCGGTCGCGGAGCGTGTCCCGGTCGGTGGCGGGCGCCGGGCCGGCAGGAGCGGCGGCGCGCGGTCGGTAGGCACCGCAGTCGCAGACGAGGCACGGGCCCGCGTCCGGCCGGTGCTCGGGCTCGATGTGGCCGCAGGCGCACGGCGTGTACTCGGGGCCCTGCGGCGGCGGAAGGGTCTGGCTGCTCATGGTCACAGTTCCCCTCGGTGCTGGAGTTCGGTGCGGAAGAGGTCGACGACGGCGGGCAGCTGGTCGTCCGGTCGGGCCGGGGCGAACCGGGCGGCCTGGCTGGCGTGGGTGCTGGCGAGGTCGAGGGCGGTGCGCAGTACCTCGGTGGGCTCGTCGGCGAACGGGCGGTCGGTCACGGGTTCTCCTGGTGGCTGGTGCGGGCGGTCGGTCAGCGGTGGTGGTCGGCGGTGGCGCGCAGCAGGTCCACGGCGGCGGCCTGGTCGGGGTGGGCCTGCGTGTACCAGGCGGCAAGGCTGGGGGCGTCGATCCGGGCAACAAGCAGCTCCTCGACGGCGCGGACTTGCGGGGTGCCTGCGTAGGCGGGTGATCCGTGCAGGGCTGTGGCGAGCGCGCCGGCGATGTCGACACGGCAGAGGTGGAGGGGGGTGCCGCGGGCGGCTTGGGCGGTGTCCCACAGGTAGGTCCGGCACCAGCCGTTCGCCTCCAGGATCTTCGCGGCGGCTTCCAGGACCGGGACCGCCTCCCGCCCCGCCTCGACCCGGGCCTGCTCTGCGAGTCCGGCTATCCGCGCCGCCTGCTCCTGCCGGTGCCGGTCGGCCAGCGGCTGGCAGGTCGGGCAGTGCAGGGCGTGCGTGAGGAGCGCCAGCTCCGTCTGCCCGGGGTTCAGCGTGCGCGGCAGACCGGCCCGTGTCCTGGCCGCGTCGGGGCAGGCCGCGGTGAGCCGGTCGGCGGCTGGGGTGTGGGCCATGGCTACTCCTGGTGGCGGGTGTGGGAGGCTGGGGCCGGCCCGGGCGTGGTAACGACACGCCCGGGCTGCCTTGCGTGCGGGGTCATGCGGCGCGCTTGACGCCCGAAGTTCGACGCGGGCTCCCGCCTGACCGTCCAGTGCGCTTGTCGTAGTCCCGCATGTAGGGCCGCATGTAGGCCGAGTTCGCGGCGTTCGACTCCGGGCAGGCGGGCAGGTTCCCGGTGCGCTGGTGCCACTGGTAGCCGCGCCGGTCGCCGGTGCAGCAGTTGGGCGTTGCGTGCTCCGGCTCGGGTTGGGCGGTCGGCTTGGTGGTGGGGATGGCTCGGAGTTCGGCGAGCGCCCGCTGGATGGGGTCCATGTCAGTCCTCGCATTCGTGGTCGTGTCCGGCGCCGGCACAGGCACCGCAGTCGAGGCAGGTGTCGCAGTGGGTGCAGTGGCCGCATGGGCGGCGGGTGGGCGGGGTGCAGGTGCAGGTGGTGAGGGTGGGTGCGGGGTCGGGCCAGAGGGGGAGTTCGATTTGGCCGGGGCAGGGGGCTCGTTGTGGCATGACTGGTCTCCTGGTGGTTGGTGTGGGTGTGGTCACGGCCGGGCGGCGGCGTCCTGGCGCTTCCAGTCGGCTTCGTGGTCGGCGAGCTGCTGGAGGACGGCGGCTTCGCCCTCGTAGTCGCGGTCTTCGCGCGCCTGGACGGCGAGCTGCCGGTAGGACAGTCGGATCTCGTTGCGCTTCATCTCGACGGCCGGGCGCTCCAGTTCGGCGACGCGGTCGCGGAGGCGGCGGATCTCGGCGGCCATCGCGGCGGCCGCCTCCGGGCTCATAGCGGCGATGAACTTGGCGTCGGCCTGGACCTGCGCCCAGTCCTCCTCCGCCGTCCACTCGCGGTGGGTCGGGTCGTTGTCGAGGGGCTCCTCGTCGAAGCGCGCCAGGACACGGCGGGCGTGGTAGCCGTGTCCGGTCTCTTCGAGGTCGGCGGCGATCTCGATCATGTAGCCGAACCCGTAGACGTCCCACGGTCCGGGGGTGGCGGCTGCTGCGCGGGCTTCGATCTGGTCGAGGTCGAGGGGCTGGGGCTGGGTCATGGGGTCCTCCAAGGGGCGGGCGGTCAGACAGCGGGCAGGGTGGGCGCCGACACGGCGGCGCGGAGGTTCTCAACGGCTCGCGCTTGGTCGGCCGCGGCCGTGCGGAGCGTCTGGCAGGCGGCGAGCAGACGAGCGCGGTGCTGCTCGTTCCGGGCGATCAGCCAGGCGGCGATCGTCTCCGGGCTGTAGTGGACGATCTGATCGGCGGGGATGTCGGCGAGCGCGGTCATCGGGTGGGCTCCTCGCTCGCGGCAGCCGGGCGGGAGTCCGTGGTGGCCAGCACGTCGGCTACCGACCGGCCGCGGTACGTCAGCGTCGGCGCCAGCTCCCGGGCCAGGCGCAGCGCCGTGTCGTGGTCGAAGCGGTGCGCCTTCAGCCACAGGGCCTCGGCTGCACTGTCCTCGTCGAAGTCCGGCTCGTACTCCCAGGTGCCGTCGGTGCTGTAGAACCGCAGCCCGAACCGCACGGCGTAGCGGCCGTCACCGCGGTACTGGACGCGCACGGTGTACGTGAACCGGTCGTCGTGGCCTTCGGGTAGGCAGGAGACGACGTAGGTGGTCGGCAGCACGGTGGGCTCGGGGATGCCGGGCGGGGGGACGGTGTGGCCGAGGCGTTCGCGGATCTCTCGCATGGTCATTGCGGGGCGGCTGGGCTGGTCGGTCATGGGGTCGGTCCTCCGTGTGTTTTGGGTGGTTTGGGGTGGGGGTGGATGGCGGAATGGGCCAGCGGCGGGGGTCAGGCGGCGGCGCGCCAGCGGTAGACGGTGCGCGGGGTGACGGCGAGGATCCGGGCGATCTCATCTGCGGGGAGGCCGTGGTTGGTGAGGCCTTGGGCGACGAGGCGGCGTTCGAGGCGGGTGAGGCCGGGTGCGGGCCGCTGCTCGCGGATGATCGTGGCTACGTCTTGGTCGTCGGCCACTGTCCACTCGGTGTGGTGCGGGTCGCCGTGGCGGGCGATGCGGGTTCGGTGTTTGTGGCAGATCCGTCGGCCGGGTCGGGTTTCGTTGGTGCAGTTGGTGATGCGGCAGTGGCGGGTCATGAGGGCTTCTCTCGTCGGAGGGTGCGGACTGGGATGACGCGCTGGTGTCCGTCGGCCCGGCGGATCGCGACGTTGCGCGGCCCGTGTGGCTTTGTCTGCACCAGCGGGAACGGAGGTTGTGGTACGCCGCGGGAGTTGCCGTAGCGGATTACGACGTGGACGGGGTGCCAGTCGTGTGGGCCACGGTTTTCCCAGTAGGTGGGTGGTGGTTCGGGTTGTGGTGTGGGGATGTCGAGTGTGAGTTGGCCGGCGTTCTCGATTGCGGTGCGGCGGGTGGCTGCGGCGGTTTCGCGGTGGTGGTCGCGGTCGTAGTGGAGGTGGCAGCCCTGGCACATGGCGCGGAGGTTGTCGTCGTGGCAGTTCTCGGGGGTGTGGTCGAGGTGGGCGACGGTGAGGACGACCTTGCTGCCGGTGTCGTAGGCCTGACCGCCGTTGGTGTTGGGGCAGCGACCGGTGTGGGTGCCGCGTCCGCATTCGCCGTGGCATTCGCAGCGGCCTTGGGCGCGTTCGGTGCGGATGCGGAGGCTGATGGTTTTCCAGTCGTGTGGGTAGCGGTCGCGGTTTTCGGGGCGGATGGGCATTAGAGGTTGGCTCCTTGGGCGGTGTCGATGCGGGATGGGTGGGGGGTGTCGCGTCTGCGGTGGCTGGTGGCTCCGCCGCGGGGGTCTATGCGTCGGGATCGGCAGGGTTCGCCGGGTTGGGCGTGGCACCAGTTGCAGGCGACGGAGAGGGCGTCGGGTTGGCCGGCTTGTATGGCGGCGCGGCGTGCGGCCTTTACCGGGCGGTATTCGTCGAGGAGTTCGTCGACGTGTTGGGGGACGTAGGTGCCGAGGGTCTTCAGGCGGGCGGCGACGTCGGGGTGCATCGGGCCCGCGGTGAGCTCGGCCTGCGACGGCTCTTCCTGTCCGGTGGCGACGGCGAGGCGTGAGGCGGCGAGTTCGGCGCGGTATGCCTCGGGGTTGTCGGGGTTGGCTTGTGGGGTGGGGTCGGTGTGGCGGGCCATGCGGTCGGCGCGTGCGCGGCGGATCTCGGTGGCAATCTCGCCCGGGGAGACGAACGTCTGCTTGGAGGCGATGGCGACGGCTGCGGTTCGGGCCTCGTCAAGGAGGTAATCGCGGAGGAGGTCGTGCCAGACGTCGGCGGTGAATTCGTCGAAGCGTTGGGCGGGGCAGAGGGATCGGACGTAGCGGCAGAGGACTGCGGCTTCTTGGTTGTTCATGCGTTCTCCTGTGCGGCGTCGCGTGCGCGGGCGCGGGCCATTGAGCGTTCGAACCAGTCGTCGGTTTCTTGCTGGTGGCGAGGCTTAGCCAGCGGGATGACGTTTGGAGCGGGGAGGGCAACGGCGGTGCCGGGCGTAGGGATAGGCGGGAGTTCGCCCCAGCCCTTGAGGAAGTAGTTCGCCGACTCGACGTTGGCCCGGGATGCGGCCTTGAGGGCGTGGTCGACCATGGCGGGAACGCCGCTCTTGGCGATCATCGCGAGAACGGGGAACCAGGTGTTGCCCTTGAAGGGCCAGCGGACCACGACGCCTGAAGATGTGAGGGCGTCAACGAGGGGGCGCGCGGCTTCGGGGATGCCGTAGTCGAACGGCGCGGGGAGCTGGCTCTCCTGCTTGCTAGCTGAGGGGGTAGTTGCTGAGGGGAGAGGAGGGGTAGGGGTCCCGGATTCCGGGACACTGACGTCCCGGATTTCCTGACACTGAGACGGTTCAGTGTCCGCGTTTTCGGGACACTGACCGTTTTCGTCAGTGTCAGGAGTTTCGGGACACTGAGGCGCTTCAGTGTCAGGAGAACTGGGACTCTGAGACGGGCCGTCAGTGTCAGGGATTCCGGGACACTGAGCGGTCGGGAACTTGGGGATCTTGTACTTGGCGGTGCCGTTCTTCTGGCCGGCCGCGAGGCGCGTGAGGGCGCCCTTGGAGACGAGGGACTTCAGGACTGCGTAGAGCTGCGAGCGACTGACCTTCGCGCCGCGCAGGACCTCTGGCCGTTCCACGCTGTTCCACGTCATGCGGGTGTCGTCGTTGGCGTCCTCGGCCAGGACGACGAGGAGGAGTTTCTCCCGGTGCGTCAGGGCCTCGGGCGCGCCGTTGAGCACCTCGACGATCAGGCGGATCCCCACGTGGTCTCTCTTCTCGCTGGTCTTGCTGGGTTCTGGGTAGGCCGGAGCTGAGCTCTCGGGCCCGCCCTTGAACGCACGCCAATTGTATCTCTATTGTCTAGACAGTGCATAGCGTTGCGCGGTGCAGTCGGGGCTTGGTGTATCGCGGGTGGCCATACAGCCGCTACGCTGGGGTCATGGCCAGCAACCCGACTCCGCAGCGCGTCATCCGTGTCGACGACGAGACATGGGCTGCGTACGGGCAACTGTGCGAGGAGAAGGGCGTCGCCCGCTCCGCAGACCTGCGCATGTACATCAAGCGCGAGGTCGCCGAGTGGCGCCGGCGGCAGCGCGCGGAGTCCGGTGATTCGACGTCTTGATGTCATCGCCCCGCCTTTCGGTACGCGGGGATGCCGGGCCCTGGCGGTACCTCGGGGAGGCCGCGGAGGGCGTTCGGCGTGTGGGCCGGGCAGCGGAATCCGGGGATGTAGCGGCGTACGCCATCAGTCGTGTGGCAGTAGCGGTTCTGGGCGCCTATCCAGTGCGAGCACACGCCCGACGCGGGCCGCTGGATGACGGGCGCAGCGGGTCGCTTCGGCATCGGTGAGGCGAGCGCGGACAGGTCGACTGCCTCCGCGTACAGCGCCGCCAGCTCTGCTTCCTTCCGGCTGGAGTGCCCACGGCGTGCGCCATTTCTAGTTGCCGCCTGGCTGACTGGCGCGCCTTCGAGTGGCGTAAGGTTCCCGCCACCGTCCAAGGCGGACATGTACCGCTCGTAGCACTCTCGGGTTGTCCAGAAGCTCTTGGGTAGCGCGGTGACCTTGGCATTCATGACGTACCGGAACTCGTCCATGGCGCCGTGGATCAGGGCTTGATCGAGCGTGATCCCCCGCAGCGGCTCGGTGCGGGCATGAGGTTTGCCGCAGCCGGAGATCTTCCCCTTGGGGCAGTACACGCCGTTACGGACGTCGCAGGTAAACACGATGATTTCGCGCAGGCCACCCGTGACGATGAGCGGTCGATTGAGGTCTTCGATCCACTCCAGCGGCACGTCACCGTCCGTGCGCAGGATGGGCGCCGTCTGCTTCTTGAATATGGCGTCCTGGTCCGTGTGGAACATGGGGACGCGGCCGGCGTCTGCGATGAGCACGATGCGTTTGGTCAGGCCTTTGTCTCGGCTGAAGTCGGAGTGTTGGTGCTCGTAGTCGAGGGGAACGACGCCTTCGAGTAGGGCGTCGGCGATCGTCTTCCCGTCCCCGGCGGGCACCTCGTTGCGGGACGGCAGGCCATCGCGGTTGCCGACTAGGCAGGCGCGCCTCTTGTACCCCTTGTGTCGCGGCGTCTCGACGGACTTGTACGGGTGGTCCTGGCTCTCACCGGGCTGATGTCTGACGACGCGGTTGCCGTTGTGGTTGGTGAAGGTCTGCATCCACTGGAGCTCGCCATGATCGGCCCAACAGAACCCGCACTGGACGAGCCTTGCCCTCGGCGAGTTGATGTTGAGGGCGCACAGCTGATCCCATTCGCGGTCGAGCAGTTTCTCTGCGTCCAACTCGCGGTGGATGCCTCGCTGGGCGGCCGGGAACAGGCTCCGACCGGTGATGATGATCTGGTTGTTCAGCATGCTGCGCGCTTCTCCTCTCGTCTCCGGCCCCGCTTCGGCGGGGCTTTGTCGTGTCCGGTTACGCGATACGTCCGGCCTGTGCCGCGCGGGTGCCGCGCCAGACTCCGACCGCGGACCGTTCACCGGTCGGCCGGCTGCTGCGGTCGAAGGCGACGTGCTCGGCCAGACCGTCACGGACCAGCGAGAGGACGAAGTTCCCCCAGTCGCTGCGGGGGTTGGGTGGTTCGGGGAGCTTGTGTTCGTCGGCGATCTCGTAGCAGGTCCAGCGGCGTCCGGTTCGGCAGGCGGCGACGTAGTGGGGTCGGATGAGGTCGCACCACATCGGGTAGTCGAGGCTGGTGGCTGGTGTGGGGATGGTGCCGTCGAGGGTGGGTTGTACTGGGGCGGTCATCGCGGGGTCTCCTCTCGCATGCTGGGGTGGGGCCCGGGAGCCGGCGTGGGGGAACACCGGCTCCCGGGGTGGCGGCCGCGGCGTGGGGGCGCGGGCGGCCGCCGGTCAGAGGGTCAGGACAGGTCCGGGACGACGAACCAACCCGGGTCGGACTTCGGGACGACACCCAGCCGGACAGCGGCAGTGCGCAGCGCCTGGTCCCACGCCGCGCGCTGCTCCTCGGTCGCGGCGTTCGGGGTGACGTGGACGTACTCGCCGAGGTCGACTTCCTTGCACTGGGTGGTCAGGAAGGTCATGTCGCGGTCGTAGTCGCCCGCCAGGAGGTAGCCGACGCCCTCGCCGAGGTCGGTTTCCTCGATCTGCTCGGGGTCGACGTCGGGGATCTGGCAGCCGTAGGCGAAGTAGGTGGAGTGGTACATGCCCATGTCGTGTTCTCCTTGTGGTGGGTGGCCCCGCCGCGATAGGTCCGTGGCGGGGCTGCTGTTACTGGCCGATCGGCGCCGAACAGCGGGAGCAGAAACCCGAATTCGGCGGCAACGGGGCCTGACACTTCGGGCAGGTCATCGGGCTTTCCCTTCCTCCACTGCGGCGCGCGCGGCCTTGTACGCCTGCGGATTCGACCGACGCTTCCCGGACGCCACCGCCCGCGCGTCTGCCACACGGGAGTCGTTGATCGGGGACGGTGTCGTCCACGCTCCGGCCGGCATCCCCGGACCAGGCGGCGTCTCCGGCAGCCCTCGCAGCGCGTTCGGGGTGTGGGCTGGACACGCGAGCCCGGTCAGGTACGGGCGCACGTTCTCGGTGGCCCCGCAGTAGCGGTGTTCGGCGCCGATCCAGTGGGCGCAGTGGGCGCTCATGCCGCGGCCTTCGTCGCTCGGCCCGCCGGACTGCCCGCGCCCCGTCGAAGGTCAGTAATGCCTTCCCTGCGGCGTCGCCGGGCGCGGAGCTGGGTCTGGGTCATGCCGCCCCACACGCCCCAGTACTCGCCGTTGTTGATGGCGAACTGGCCGCACTCGATACGGACGGGGCAGCCGTGGCAGACGGCTTGGGCGTGTTGGACTTCGCGGGCGTTTTCGGTGAAGAACGCGTCGGGGTCGGCGGTGGCGCATGACCCGTTGTCACGCCAGTCGGCTGCGCGTGGGGTGTCGGGGATGCCTCGGGTGTTGCTCATCGTGCGGCCACCCCCAGCAGCTGAGCGGCCGCCTGCTCGCCGAGGAACCGGGTGTACGCCGGCGGGATCGCCTCCCGCAGCCCGTCACGCGACGCCCACGGCATCCCCATCACCTCACGGGCCCGTGCCGCGTCGGTGAAGTTCCCGACGACGTGCATGAACTCCCCGTCACGGACCGGGCGGCCCATCTTCGCCAGCGGCGCCAGATGCCGCGGGTGCAGGCGGGTGCCGAGCGGCAGCGACGACTCGAACAGGCGGTGCCGGTACGTCTTCAGCCCGAACATGGCGCCGCACAGGAGGAGCGGGTCGACCATGGCGGCGGCTGCGCCTTCGACGTTTTCGATGATGTACGGCTTGCCGGTGGCCTGCATCGCCTGGCGGGTGGGGGTGATCAGGTCTGGGTGGTCGTTGCCGCGGATCTTCTGCGCGTTGGTCCACCGCCGGCAGGTCGGCGACCCGGCGATCACGTCGTACTTGTGGCCGTGTTCGCGGATGAACTGGACGGCGTCTGCCTGGTGGAAGGGGAAGGGGTAGCGGGGCTGCGGCTTGTTGTCGACGCCTTCGACGTCGAACCCGGCGAGGTAGTAGCCCCAGGAGGCGCCGCCTTGGCAGCAGTAGGTGTCGAGGAGGGTGAGGCCGTTGGGGGTGCGCTCGGGCAGGGTGAGCTTCACGCCGCCACCCCCGCGGGCAGCTTCCACACACGGATCACCGCGCCCGGCCCGGCGAGCGCGTCGAGGCCCTCGCCCGGGAACACCTTGCGCGCGGTGACCTCGACGACCCGGGAGTCATCCGCGATCGCGCCGCCGGTGGTGAGGGCGTCGAACGTGGAGCGAAGGAGCTTGTCGATGTCGCCGCTGTCGCGGGTCGTCGGCCACGTGACGCGGCGCTTCGGGGCGGAGGCGGGCTTGCGGACGGTGAACACGACCTCGACCGAGAGCGGGCCGTCGAGGCTTTCCTCTCCGCGGCCGGCAAGCCAGCGGGCGTTCATCGCCTGCCGGGCCGCGTGGTGGACGGCGTCTCGCCAGGGTGCGACGCGCTTGGACTGCTCCAGCAGGCGGCCGCGTCCGACGTGCCGCTTGCTGCCCTGTGGGGCGGGCCGGTGGTCGACGGTGAATTCGAGGTCGGGCCGGACTGTTCCGGTGGCCAGTTCTTCGCGGATGTGCGTGGTCACAGGTGCCCCCCGTGGGTGCCGTAGCCGTCGAGGAGTTCGTGGAGCCACCGGTATTCGTGGCTGGCGGCCCAGTCCCGCACGCGCTTGATCTGTTCGGTGAGGTGGGCGTTCTCCTGCTCCAGCGCCACAGCGATACCGCGGGCGCGTTCGAGGTCGGCGAGGAGTTCGGTCGTGTCGGGCGTGGTCACTGGTCCCCCTTGGTCTGTTCGTCGCGGATCGCGTCCCACAGCCGCTCGCAGCCGGCCTCAATCTCCGGGTCCACGTAGGCGGGCATGCCGTAGGTGAGCTCGATGAAGTCGAGTGCTTCGGCGTCCGTGCCGGGCTGGTCGTCGGGTGAGGCGGGCGTGAGGCCGACTCGGGCGGCTGCTTCGGCGGCACGGGCTTCCTCGGCCGGCCGGTCGTCGCGGCACAGCCGCCACAGGACGAGGGCGAGACCACCGATCACAGACGCGTAGGCCAGGTTGAAGACGGTCTCCATCAGGCCACCTCCGCGGCGGTGACGGTGACGTGCCCGCGGTCGCAACGCTGGGCGCCGCCCGGGTGCACGGTCACCGGCACCTCGGCACCACAACCCAGACAGTCCGCGAACGCCTGCCCGGCCAGGGCGGGGATCAGGTGATGACCAGGCACGTACTCGCCGGACGCCCGCCGGCGCGCCCGGTGCTGGCCCTTCGGCCGGGGCGGTGTCACAGCCCACCGGACCAGACCGGTCGCCCCGACGAGGGCGGCCATGAGCGAGGCGGCACCGATGGTGATCTGCGGGGTCACAGCTCGGCTCCTTCCAGGCGGGCGAGTTCCAGGCGGAGGTCGACTCCGGCGTCCGTGAGGGCCTGCTCAAGCGCGTCGGCGAACGCGCGGACGTCGTGCAGGACCGTGCTGGGGTGGCCGGCCGCGACCAGGTGCGACGCGATCACGTCCTTGGCCGTGGACAGTTCGGCGGCCACGGCGCCGAGAGCACCGCGGTTCTTCTCGGCGACCAGCTGGATGGCGCATTCGTAGCCGCGCTGCTGGTGGACGAGTTCACGCTGGTGACGGCGGCGGGAGACGAACGGGAGTCTCATGACGCACCACCCGCGGGGATGGCGCGCAGCGGCCACGAGCCATCCACCACCGCGTCCGGCTTCCCGGACTGCCGGAGGAACGCCTGATAGCCAGCGGCCCACCGCTCGTGCATCGTGACCTGCCAGCCGTGCACGATCCGCGCAGGCGCCTGCAGCTTCGGATACTGCTCGGCGATTCGCATCGCGACGTCGAGTGCGGCCTTAGCGTCGGCGTCCGCAGTGTGCGCGTCGGTCAGGGGCACGCCGTAGTGCTTGGCGAGGGACTCCAGGTTCCTGCGCCCCTTGCGGTACTTGTTTGCGGCCCGGTCCAACACGAGCGGGTCGATGACGGGGGCGACGGAGCCGATGCGGTCGGCGACTGTCGGTACGCCGTGCCGCTCGCACTCGGCGTTCAGCAGGCTGAGATCGAACGGGGCGTTCATCACGACCAGCGCCGCGCGCCCAGCGGAGAACTCCCCGGCAAGCGCGTCCGTGATCTCCTCGACAACCTGCTTCGCGGGACGGCCATGCGCTCGGGCGTGCTCGGTGCTGATGCCGTGAATACGGCTCGCGGCTTCCGGGATCTCCATCCCGTCAACGTCGGACAGCCAGCGGGCGACGTCGCCGTTCGGGCGGATCAGGGCGGCGGACACGATGCGGTCCGTCCCGATTACCGTGCCGGTTGTTTCGCAGTCGTAGGAGGCGAGCGGGCCGCGGTTCCAGGGGAGTTCGACGTGCCCGGTCAGGTCGGGCTGCACGGCGGCGTTCACGCGGCACCGCCCTCGATCTGCGCGGGGCCGGTGATCCCCGGCAACGCCAGGCCGCCCGACGACCAGGCCGCAGCGATGTCCGCCCGCCCGGTCGGCTTGAACCGCAGCGAGTGGTTCCGCGAACGGGTCGCCTTCACCGCCACGCCCGGCACGTCGTGCAACTCGCCGGTCTCCTTGTCGACCACCCGCGGCACGCCCGCAGCGGTCATCTCGGCGAGCAGCTTCGTCGTGAACGCCTCACGTACCTCGGTGACGAACCGGCGCTCGATCTCGCCGGGGAAGTTCTCGATCACCCACGCCTTGAAGGCGTCCGGGTCGGTGACCTTCGCTTCGGGGTTCGGGTCGGTCAGGGACAGCGTGGCGACGGTGCGTCCGTCGGGGAGGGCGGCGGCGATCTGACGGGTGCCGGCTTCTTTCTCTGCGGCGTCGAGGCCGGACTGCAGCTCGGAGCGGACGGCGGTGAGGCGGTCCTTCACCATGTCGGCGAGGGCTTTGAGCGTGGCTTCTTCTAGGGCGAGGTCTCGCAGGCTCATGTGCTACTCCTTGGGGTGGGCCGCCCCGCATTGCCCGCGGGGCGGCCCGTCGTGTGCGGGCGGTCAGGCGGCGGGCGCGCCGCGCATCAGCTCGGTCGCCTCACGGAACTCGGCGGCGGTGCCCTGCTCGATCGGGTGGCCGAACGTGGCCTGGAACTGGGCAGCGAGACCGGCGGCAAAGCCGATTGCCGCAGCGGTCTTCTGCATCTCGTCGAGCGCCGCCTGCCGGTCCTCGTCAACCGGCTCGTCGACGGGCCGTGATGGAGAAGGAGCGGGCCCGGACGTGTTGCCGCTCACCTGGTCCGGCACGACGGCCGGCGTCTGCGGCGTCGGCTCCGGCTTGACCGGCGCGTCCTCGGACTCCCGCACTGGCTCACCCATGTACGCCAGCGACCGCATGACCACCGCAGACTGCGAGCCGTCGTTGTACAGCGACAGACCGAACTGGTCACCGAGGTTGACCGCGCACCGCTTCACCGCCTGTGACAGGGCGGTCTTCATCGCAAGGTCGTGCGCGTCGCCGACGGACGGTTGGTTGACTGCGTCCCCGGCTGCGGCGTCCTCGAAGGTGGCGATCGGCCGGCCGTCGGTGTCCTTGATGGTGAGGCGGACCTGCGCCCGGTAGACGATCGTCCACGCGGGGTGGGGCTTGCCGTACTCCTCGCCTTGCTTGTTCTTCTTCCGGTAGTTCGGGTTCATGTGGTCGTGGACGAGGTCCAACGACAGGGTCTCGATGGTGTAGCCCTCGAAGCCGAAGATGCGGATCAACTGGCGGCGGACGTCCCATGCTTCGAGGTGGGACATGCCGCGCAGATGCTGGACGCGGTTGCCGCTGATGGGCTGGAGGAGGAAACCGATTTGTTGTTCGGTGAGGCGCGTCATCAGGCGCGGTCCTTCCGGGTGGTGGGTGCGAGTGCGATGCCGGCCAGGCAGACCAGCGCGGCGGCGAGGGTGCCTGCGGCGGATGCGGCAGCACCGGTGAACGGGATCGCTGCGAGCGTGGAGGCGATGGCGGCGGCCACGGTGACGGCCGTCCAGTGGGCGGCGAGACGGACGCTCATCGGGCACCCGCCTCGGTGACGCCGCTGAGTCGGTGGATCTCCCAGTCGTCCTCGCCGTAGGCGTACTCGGTCCACTCGCCACGGAAGTGACGCCAGCCGAGAGCGATGCGCTCTCCGGTTTCCGGGTGGGTGGTGATGGCGTCGCAGCGGAACCGCCAGTCGGTGGTGTCACCGGGCTCGGCGTAGGTGTGGTCGACCTCGAAGAACCCCGCGTCGGGCAGCATCCGCAGGTTGTCCGGGCGGACCGCGCCACGGCTGATCTTCGAGGCGAGCATGGCGGCCGTGTCGCCCTGCTCCCGCTCGCGCTTGCGGCTGCTGGCGTGGAACTCGCGGGCCTTCTTGACCAGCCACCGGGTGACCTCGGTGAGTACCTCGGTGCGGTAGTCGTCGAGGGCCTCGTCGAGCATGCTCTCCGGCAGCACCGACGGTGTCCCGGCGTAGGCGTACAGCTTGTCCCGGGCGCTCATGCCGCGCTCCCCTCGGATCGCTGCACGGGGAGCGGGCGGTAGCCGTCCTCCAACGCCACCTCATCCGCCACGTTCCGCTCACGCGCCGCGTACCGGATGCAGTCGTCGTAGTGGCCGCACGCCTCACAGCACGCGCCACAGTCACAGTTCTGCAGCATCAGATATCCCCGTCCTCGTCGTGTCGGTCGGCTGCGTTGCGGCAGCGGGGCGAACAGAACGTCGTCCCCGCCGGGACCGGGGCGGTGCACTCCGCACACGGCACGGTCTGCGGCGCCCACAACGGGCACCCGGTGTGCGGGCCGGACAGCAACTTGCGGCCCGCCCAGCACTCCTCGGGAATCGGGGGGTGCTGCGGGTACGGTCCCTCGGACTCCGGGCTGAAGTGGCGGCACGTCTTGCAGCCACGG
The DNA here is from genome assembly GCF_055558775.1 of Streptomyces sp. NPDC025638. NCBI lineage: Bacteria > Bacillati > Actinomycetota > Actinomycetes > Kitasatosporales > Streptomycetaceae > Streptomyces > Streptomyces sp. NPDC025638. The sequence continues at coordinate 331,945 of NZ_JBVHLX010000013.1, forward strand.
GCGGCCGGGTTGTACCAGCAGCGCGCGATGTGCGCCTCTGCAGGAGCCTTCTTGGCATGGGTGCGGCGGCAGTGCGGGCACTGGTAGCGCACGACCTTCAGGCGGATCGCGGTTGTCATGCCGCCATCGCTCCCTTCGGGGAGGTGGTGAGGAGGAGGATCAGAGCGGCCGCGTCCCGGAACGCCTCACGAGACGAGCCCGCAGCAGCCGCCAACGCCTGCCACACCGGCGCGAAGTCGACGTCGACCAGCAGGAAGAACGGGATCATCGAGCCGCTGAACAGCGACACCGCGAGACAGACAGCGGCAGCCGGAGTGAGATCAGCGAAGAGCGTCAGCACGTCGCACCGCCCAGCTCGGGCAGGTCCCGGCCCACGCGGTAGTCGTGATGCAGCGGGCTGTCGTGCGGGTCTTCCAGCGCAAGCGTCTGCGTCTGCGTGATCTGCTCGGCCGGCCCGTGCGCCTGCCCAGTCCGCTGAGCAACCGCAGTGAACCGGTCCAGCGCAGCCTGCCGCTGCTCCGGGGTGGTCGGCATCGTCAGCGCCGCGTACAAGGCCGACCCCGCCAGCTTCTCGCCATGCAGCGCCCGGTTCAGGAGCTCGCTCACCTCGACGGCGTCAGCGTGGTCCTGCTCCAACTCGGCGACCCGGTCCCGCAGGCGGGCGTTCTCCTCGTGCTCCCGCCGCAACTCCGCAACCGCACGCTCAGCCAAACCAACCGCATCCGACGCCACCGCCACCTCAGCCGCCAACCCCGGCAACGGCTCGACGCCCTGCACCACAACCGGCGTCACAGTCCCCGACGTCTCCGACAACGGCCGGTCATCGTCCGGATGCGTCCAAAACTGGACATGAACCCCGTACTCGTTGACCGTCCAGTCCCAGCACTTCCCGTGAGCGTCGACCGGGGCAATGTCGTCGCAGTACTCGCGGGCCGCCTCAACCGTCGTGAACAGCTCCGGCTCCACCCCGTCGTACAGCGCCAGGAACAACTCCGGCGACCGCAACAGCCCGGCCGCCTCCAGACCCATCGCCCAACCAGCCGGCGTCTTCCGCCCGTTCTCCATCGACCGGACAATCACCGCGGCCGCAGCATTCACCAGCTTCGCGTTCATCGCCGCACCGCCAGACGAACCTCATCCATCACCGACTCGTCCGACGCCACCGTCACCGACACATGCACCCGCACCGGCGGAAACCCCTCAGAGTCCGACCACGTCCGCGTGTGCAGCGTCCACACCGTCTGACCCCACGGCAGAACCGTCGTCGTGACCGGGCCGCCCATCACGAACAGCCAGTCGGCGAGGACGTTCATGTCCGTTGCCGTCACCAGCACCCGGTCCGGCAGCGCCTCCCACGCGACGTGCGTCTGAGGCAGCTCCTTCTCGGTGACCGTCGTCTCGTAGGCGACTTCGTTGCGGCGGCGCGCAACCTGCGCCTCGGTGAACGTCAGTCGCGCCTTCGGCAGCGTCATCACGAGGACGCTTCTGCCGGGAAGATCAGTAGGATTGCTCAAGGTGATCCACTCCTTCGATGGGATCTGGTGGATTGCCGAGTCGTTGGGTCGCTCAGGCCGGGAAGTCGGAGCGGCCCTTCGGCGCGTTCAGGGGTTGTTCAGGCGCTCGCGGGGAGCTGCTGGCTCTGCTGGGACACCCACGTCTTCACGCGGTCCAGGTCGAAGCGCCGGCCGCGGAACGGGGTGTCCTCCAGCGGGCATCCGGCTTTGACCCACTCATTGACGGTCCAGTTGGAGACGCCGTAGTAGGCCATGAGCTGGGCGGTGGTCAGGAGCGGCGTGAGCCCGGTGGGGGCGAGCGTCTTGGAGCGCTCAGCGAGGGTCTGAGTCGCCATGGGGGGTAGACCTTTCTACTGTGTCAGTTGAAACTGAGGGCATGTCGAAGTGCCGTTGGAGGGGCTCGTCGAGTGCTGTGGTGATGAGCCATGCGGTGCGGAGCCGGCACTTTTTGGCTGCGGTCTTTCCGCGGCCGGTGACCTTGATGACGGTGGCGAGGCTGACGCCCTGTCCGCGGATGTCGACGGTTCGCGTCTTTTCGGCAAGGTCGACCTGGGTCACTCCGGTCCGCTCCATTGCGGCTCTGAGTGGCTGGCCTTCGTCCTTGCGGATCAGGTCGGTCATGTGTGGCCTCACGCCTGTTGGGGACTGCGGTGCGGCTTGGCGTCGCCGTTGATACATTTCTACTGTGTCAGTGTCGGTGAGGTCAAGTGAGTGTGCGTGAGTTTCGGTGGGTTGCTCGGTGGGGTGACGCGATTCGAATGCGTGTCCTATGGTGTGCGCATATGACGGCGGCGACGGCGTGCGACGGGGAGGTCACGCGACGCGTCGGTATCACGCCACGCTTCTACTTTCACTTGCAAAAGTAGAAGATCAGCATGCACTCTTGGCGCGTGGAGCATGAGGAGCGCACCGAAGACCTGGCGCAGCTACTCGCCCGTCTGAAGTCGACACACGGCGTCAGCTGGAGCGAAGTCGCGCGCCGCATCGGCGTCTCTCCAGCAGCGGTCAGCTCCTGGGCGAACCGCACCCGAGGCACCGGACGCGGGCCGAACCGCGACAACCTGCGCGCCCTCCACCAGGCCTTCCCAGACTTCACCGAAGACGAGATCTTCAAGGCCGCCGGCCGTCGTGCCCCCGGCCCCCTCGACTCCGACCGTGAGGCCAGGGTCCTGGAGTACTTCCGCGAGCTGACCGAAGAGCAGCAGCGGGCCAAGGAGATCGAGATGCGAGCGCTGTCCGAGGCGAACCGGACGAAGCAGGGCTAGGCGTACAACCCTTCGGGCCTCTCGCGTGTCTCAGCTAAATCGCGGCGCTCACTCAGCGTGCATTTATGCGCACGGAGAAGCTCCGAACGGTCGCGAATCCGCCATGCAAGGAGTACCTTCAAGCGCACGGCCGATGACCTCCCCCACGGCTACCATCCTGTCGCCTGCGTTCCGGGGGTCCGGCATGTGCGTCCGTGTCCAGTACGTCTCCACCTGGCCGACCGTCCCGTATGACGCCGACCGCAACGTGATCCAGATCCCCGCGCACTTCGAAGGCCAGTACGCCATCCGCGCCGTCCGCAGGGTCCTCACCGAACTCGCCGCCGAACAGCCCCCCTCCGGTGCACGCTGCTTCTGCGGGGAGCCCGTCCGGCTCCTCGCATACGTACCCGAGCAGCGAGAGAACGGAGAGCAGACGGTGATCCGACATGGGGCGTAGGACCGTCAACAACCCACGGCAGGTGCCGTCCAAGGCATGCGGCTGTGCCCGCTGCATGGACGTGTACCCGCCCGGCGAGAAGTACAGCGACCGCAGACGGCGACGGGACTGCACCGGCCCATGGCAGGCCCGCTATCGGGACCCGGCCGGAAAGCAGTGCTCCAAGAACTTCCCCATCGCAGACGGCGGGAAGAAAGCAGCCGAGGCGTTCCTCGACGACGTCCGCTCCAGGGTCAGGCGCCGCGAGTACGGCGACCCGAAACGCGGCGAGATCACCATCTCCCAGTGGTGGGACCTGTGGTGGCCGGCGCAGCCGAAGAAGGCCGTCACGACGACCAACCGCAAACTCTCCAACTGGCGCCACCACATCGAGCCGAAGTGGGGCCAGTGGCGGCTGTGCGACCTGGAGTACATCGAACTCCAGAAGTGGGTCACGGCCGAGGTGAAGGGCTACCACACCCGCAAGAAGGTGCTGGAGCTGCTGAACCAGATGCTGCGCTCCGCGGTGAAGGACGGCAAGCGGATCCCGTTCAACCCGGCCGCCGAGGTGGAGATTGGGGCGGCGCCGAAGAAGGACACCGAGGACACGCGGCCGCCGTCCCGGGAGCAGTGCGCGCTGATCCGTGAACATGTCGGCGTGTGGTACCGGCCGCTCGTCGTCTTCCTCGAAGAGACGGGGATGCGCTGGGGTGAGGCGACCGGCCTGCGGTGGGGGCACGTTGACCTGGATGCTAAGCACCTCAAGGTAAAGGAAGTGCTCACTGAGGACCGGGGGACCCTGTTCCGCAAGGCGGCTCCCAAGTCGGCCGCTGGCTTCCGCACGGTGCCTCTCACTCCGGCGGCTGTTGAGGCCGTGCGGACGATGGCTGCCCGTTTCAAGCCGGTGGAGACCGTCTCCCCGATCGGGGACGGGCGGGACCTGCATCCGAAGGAGCTGGTGTTCCGCGGGCCCAACGGCGGCACTCTTACCCGGCACAACTTCCGCAGGACGTGGATCCCTGCGATTCAGGCTGCTGGCCTGGCGCGGAAGGTACGGAATGAGGAGACGGGCCGGGATGAGTGGTGGCCGCGGGTGCACGATCTGCGGCATGTGTTCGCTACCCGGTTGAAGGATCTCGGGGTTCCGGAGAAGGACGTTCAGACGGTGATGGGTCACGACCGTGGGTCGAAGGTGACGTGGCTGTATCAGCACAGCTCCGAGGATGTGGCCGCTCAGGTGCTCGCCGTCATGGCGCCTGAGAAGTCCGCTGTTCGAGTCCTCAAGGCGGTGTAGGGGTGGGAGTCCACAAAGAGTCCACAACGCCCCCTCACCGGCCCTCACCGGATCTCACTCATACCGTTTATGCTGGCCAAGCTGCCGCAGGTTCGGGCTCATTGAGGTTCACTCAACCTCACCGACGCTCATGATCGCTTTACGCTTTCTCCTAAAGCGGGTGTCGCAGGTTCGAATCCTGCCGGGGGCACACGACTAAGGGCCAGTTCAGGGGCATGATCCCCTCGAACTGGCCCTTTGCCGTGATCACGGCCGTGCCACACACGTGCCAGAAATGCCACTACGGTGCCACATCGCCCCGCTCTTTGCGGATCATCGAGCCGAGCCGATCAGCGATCTCGCGGTCACGGCCGTTGACCATGTGCTGATAGATCAACGCAGCGCGGGGCGTGCTGTGCCCCATCCTGGTCATCAGCTCACGCAGGCTCGCGCCGGAGGCGGCGAGGGTGTTCCCGGTGTGTCGAAGATCGTGGAAGTGCACGTCTGCCGTGATGCCCGCTTTGGCGCGCGCGTTGATCCAGTCGTCCCGGAAGTTGCTCCGCCGGAGCCGACCTCCCTGGGGGCCGACGAAGACATGACCGTCACGCCCGGACCCAGCAAAGCTCTCCAGGTGCCCCGTCACGTCCGCCATGAGTTCGGTCGGAAAGGCCACCGGACGGACACCCGCAGCCGACTTGGGCGCCTTGTCGAAGAGAGCGCCGGTCTGCATCTCAGCCTGTGAACGGCGGACCATGAGCGCACCGTTCTCCGTGTCGATGTCCCGCCGGCGCAGGGAAGCCAGCTCCCCGAAGCGCAGCCCGGTGAAGGCAGCCAGCAGGACAAGCAGCCGGTAGCGCGGGATCATCGCATCGGCCACGGCGAACACCTCGGCCACGCTGAGGATCGGCCGCTCCGGCACGTCATAGCGGTCGGCGCCCTTGATCCGGCACGGGTTGCGCCGGATCAACTCGTCATCAATGGCCGTATTGAGGACCGCCCTCATGATCTGGTACGCCTTGACCACGGTCGGCTCACCGGTCCGGGTGAGCCATTCCGTACGCCAGGCCCGCACCTGTGCCGTGGTGATCGAGGACAGCGAGTGCTCACCGAAGGTGGGCAGCAGGTGCAGCCGGATCACCGACTCGTGCCGCTCACGCGTCCGGTCCTCAAGCTTGCGATCCCGGAGCCATGCCATGGCGTACTCACCGAAGTGGACCTTGCCCGCATCAGGGTCGGCCCAATGCCCGCGAGTGATGTCCGCCTCGATCAAGGCCAATGCGACTTCCGCGTCGGTCTTGGTGGCGTACGTCTTCTCTGCGCTGCGGAGCTGTCCCGTGTTCGGATCTCGGTAACGGACCTGCCACCGACCGGACTTGAGCTGACGGACCGAGCCGAACCGGCGACGCTTGCCCTGGTTGTTCGCCATCAGGCAACCCTCCTGAGTTCGCCAGGGTGGACGGTCACCGGCTGCACAGTGTTCGCGGCGATGTACTCGTCGAGCACGCTTTCCGAGATGCGGACGTTGCGACCGACCTTGACGAAGGCGATGCGGCGTTCCTCGATCAGCCGACGAGGGAAGCGGACGCCTGTACCAAGGCGAGCGGCGACCTGCTTGACGTCCAAGAGTTGATCAGCCATCACCACTCCCCCTCCATCTCGCGATCCGGCATGTCAGCCATGGCTTCGCGTGCGGTTTCACGGTTGCGCTCGATGTCGCGGCGGATGTTGGCGGCGAGCCAGGATTCGCCGGGAGTGTGGCCGTGGCCGGCGTAGGTCCAGTGGGCGAGGGTGAGGGTGGTTGCCTCGGTCTCGTCGTCGAGGTCGGGCGGCAGGCCAAGGGCTTGGCGTTGCTGGGCGGCGCGGTAGTCGGCACGCACCTGGCGTAAGGCGCCAAGGGTGGTCGAGTAGCGGCGGGACTTGGTCGAGAAGTGGCCGCGGAAGCCCAGCATGTGGGCCCAGTCCCGGAGCTTGCGATCCGGATAGAGCGCGTGCAGGTCCAGGCACGCTTCGATCAGCCGGGCGGGGTGGTCGGGCACGTCGAGGAGGACCAGGGCCTCTTTGTTGCCGATGCGGCGGTCGACGGTGCCGGTGGTTTCGGCGGCTTTGGTGGCGTACTTGGCGACGTAGGAGGCGACGGCCTGTTCCGTGATCTCTTCGCCATGGCCGAAGGCGCCAATCGGCTGCACGTCGAGCTGGGTGCCCCAGGTGAGGGTGCGTGCCGGTTGGTCCCCGGCCGGGTCGACGTCGACCGCGACGCGGGCGGCAGCGGCGTGGATCGCGTCGGTGAGGAGGTCGAGGGTGGCCCAAGCAGGCGGCGGATCGTCCGGCCCGCCCGGTCCGTCGAAACGGATCACCGCGTGAAAGTGCACGGCCCCGCGCTTTTGGTACTCGGCGACCTTGCCGAAGGAGACTCGGGACTGTTCCAGGGCGTCTTTCTGGGTGAGGCCGGCGTGGCGGGCGATCTCACGGCGGAGGTAGATCGTGAAGTAGCGCCACAGGTCGGAGGCGTGGTTGTTCCACAGCACCGCGCCCGCGTAGTCGTACATCTCCGGATCGAGCGGGGTGCCCAGCTCCGCGGCGTCCTCGCCGTGTCGGGTGCCGCAGCGGCATGGCCGTGTGCCGGGCCGGTTGTGGACGGGCCCGAACGAGGGGGCGGTGAGGGTGGCGAAGACCCGCGGGTGGTCGCGGATGGTGTGTGGGGTGCCTTTGTCGGGGTCGCCGACGAGGCCGGCGCGGATGAGGTGGTAGGTGTCGCCGGCGTAGGTCCAGGCGCAGGCCGGGCAGCGGGATGCGCGGCGGTTGCCGCAGGCAATGCGGAGCCGGCCGCCGGGTTCGGTGTCGGTCGAGTAGTGGTGCAGGACGTGCCCGGTGGCCCGGTCGCGGGTGACGGTCGAGCCCTGGAGGTGGATGGGGTCGGAGCAGCCTCCGGTGCGGCGGATCTGCTCTTGGACGCGGTCGAAGCCGGTGGACCCGGCCAGCCTCAGCAGGTCGTTGAGGGTGGTCGGGTCCAGGCCCGCCGCGGTGGCGGCATTGCTCACGCGTTGTCCTCCTCGGGCGGGTGACGGTCGATCCACTCCTCCGCGCACACCTTGTGCACGGGCTTGCCGCGGTCGGAGCGCAGCGGGGTGGGCTTGGTGCAGATCACGCACGGCTGGTCGCCGGTGTGGTCGAAGTGCTCAGGCGAGCGCCAGTCCAGGAGCGCCACGGCACTCACCTCCCGACCCGGACGAAGGCGGGGGTGGGGGTGCTGTGGCCGGTTCCCTTGCAGGTCGGGCAGTTCACGCGGAGGGTGGCGCGGGTGCCGTCGGCGTTGCGGGTGCCGGTGGCGATAGCGGCGGTGGCGAAGCCGTCGCAGTCGCGGCAGACGCGCGTGTTCCGGGCGTGCTGGGGCATGATGAGGCTTCCCTTTCGGGTCCGTTGGATCTGGAAGAGGTGCAGGCGCCCGGGGCGGCGGATCTTTGGCGAGAGAGCCGCCCCGGGGGCCGTTACTTGCTGCGGCGGTTGCGTCCGCGCGGGACGGGCGGGATGGAGTCGTAGGACTCCTGGCCCTCACGGAAGTCACTCAGGTCGGACACGTCCTTGTCGGTGCCGATCTCGCGCATGATCCGGTTCATGGCTTGGTGTCGCGGTGGCGGCGGGCGATCGCGTAGTCCCGGCCCAGTTCGACCATGCGTTCGTCGCGGGCGGGCTCGGGATCGGGCTTGCGGTTGAAGAAGCGCATGTCAGTGCTTCCTTTCCTGGTTGAGGAGCGAGCGGAGGACGACCGCGCACACGGCCACGGACATGGCGGTGATCGCGACCGCGAGGAGCATGGAGACCAGGACCGCGCCGACGACGAGGACCACGGCGGTGCCGCCGCCGACGAGGGCGAGCACGGTGCCCGGGGTGAGCTGGACCGTCGGCCGGTTCGAGGCCGGGGCGACCGGGACCGGAGCCGGAGCGGTCGAGGCAGGGACCGGGGCCGGTGCGGTGGTCGTCGGCTTGGTGGCCGGGGCCGGGGCGGTGTCTTGGGGCGGGTACTTCGGGGTGAACACGGTTGGATCTCCCTTCCGGGTCAGGGGGTGCAGCGGTGGGTGCGGGCGGAGAGTTCGGCAGCCGACCGGTCGCGGTGCTCTGTGGAGAACCCGCAGTTGGGGGCCGTGCAGGCAGCGGCGTGCTTGGTCTGGCCACGGCCGTTGTTGAAGGTGCCGACCTTGACGGGCCCCATCTGGATCACGTCGTAGAAGCGGTTCGGGCGCACGGGCTGTACCTCCTTGTCTGTCAGGCGAGTTGGGCAGCGATCGCGCCGGCGAGGTCTTCCGGGACGCCGAGGCGGGCGCGCAGGGTGGCGGTGTCGATGTCCGTTCCGGTACGGGTGCGGTGGTCGGCGGCGAGCTTCCGGGCGTGGTCGATCAGCGCCGGAGGCACCGCGGCAACAGCCGCGGGCAGAGCCGGAGCCGGCTCCGGAATGGCGACCGGTTCGGGTTTCGGGTCCGATGCCGCAGCCGGGGCCGGGGCAGCGGGGGCCGGAGGAACAGTCGCGTGATCCGGGGTCCGGTCGGGTGTGTGGGCGAGCAGGGTGCCGCCGAGGAAGGCGAGTGCGGGCCATCCGGCGATGCCGAGGCGGAGCAGAGCGGGCGGGTGGGCCAGGTCGAGGAAGCCGGCCGTGGCGACGTTGGCGCCGAGCGAGGCAACCAGGGCGGTCAGGAACCAGCACCAGGCCAGCCGAGAGCGGTGCGCCCGCAGTCGGCGCCAAGCCGCGACCATGAGCAGGTCGACGCTGATCGGATAGGCCCATGCCTTCCAGCCCGCCTGCCCGGCAGCGGCCGCGAGGTCGTGTAGGTGGGCGAAGGACAACGCTCCGGCGATCACGGCCTGTACGAGAACAGCGTCCGGGCGGATCGAGCGGGCCATGTCCTCACCTCCTTCAGGGGTGTTGGGCCAGGCGGGGCGGTTGTCGATTCCGGCCGCCCCGTCCCAGCGGGGTTCAGTCGGCGGGGGCTTCGCCGGAGCCGAAGCAGTTCAGGCACAGACCCGACTGCTCGCCCACAGCACGGCGCTTGCGACCGACGTGCACGGTCCGGGAAACCTCACCGCTGCCGTCGCACACCGGGCACTTCGCAGGCTCCGGAGCGGCGGGCTTGCGGCGAGGGGTGGACTTCCGCGCGGCCACGGTCATCACCCCTGACCGGGGTACTCGGGACCCTGGTTCGGGTCGTAGCCGGGCGGCAGCACGCCCGGGGGCGGCTCTGGGAGCGACGCAGCCAGGGCTGGGCCCACCAGGTCGATGAACTCCGGGTCGGCGCCGGGGATGTGCGCGTAGAGGGTCAGAGCGCCCAGCAGGGACACGGTGCGGTTGAAGTCGTCGTAGGGCTCGAACACGGCGGATCTCCCTCCTTCAGGCATGGCTCGGGTAGGGACCTGGCGCGAGACGGTCACGCCGGCCGGAAGAGCAGGGGGGTTACGGGCCGACGGGCTCGGGCTGTGCCGGGACGAGGTCCGGGGCCGGCTCGGTCCAGTCGACGGGCCGGAACGGGGCCAGGAACGGCAGCTCCGGCGTGAGGTGGGCGAAGTCGCGGCAGACGGCCGTGACCTCGTCGGGCGTGGTTTCCGGGGTGCGGATGCGGGACCAGCCGCCGGAGGTATCACCGGCCACCGCGACACCGGGCCGGTCCGGCGGGATCGAGGTCACCGCGAACACGGCGTCCGGGGCGATGTCGCCCAAGCCCATGTCGGCGGTCTGCTTGTCGTTGACCCGGTGCACGACCCGCCCGGTGAGCTGGGCACGCAGCGCGGTCGCGCCCTTGCCGAGGTCGGAGCCGAAGCGCTGCCCGCACACCTCCAGGTAGATGCCGACCGCGCGGGCCATCTGACCGAGGCGGACCAGTTGCATGACCGTCCTATCCCGGGCCGGCTCCTCCTTCTTCGAGGCGACGAGGAACAGTTCCGCCACCTCGTCGATCAGGACAACCAGCGGGACCGGGCGAACCTTGCCGGGCAGGCCCCACAGATCGGAGACCCCGTGCAGGGCGAGGAGGTCGAAGCGGTCTTCCATCTCCCCGACCAGCGCGTCAATCAGACGCCCGGCACTCTCCGGATCGGTGGCCAGCGCGGAGAGGCGGGGCGCATACGCCCGGTGCTCCACACCGCGCTTGCAGTCGATCCCAACCAGCCCCACCGGGAGCTGAGCCAGGCCCTTGACCAGGTTGCGCTGATACACGGACTTGCCCGACAGCGTGGCGCCCAAGGTCAGCGCCATGGGGACCTTGCGATAGTCCCGCTCGAAGACCGTGCCGTCCTCACGCATTGCGACCGGGACGACCAGGTCACGGGGCCGGGCCGAGCGCGGCATCCGCACCCGCTTGAGCACGTCGTACCCGGTCATCCGCAGTTCGACGTATCCGGGCTTGGTCTCCACCACGGTCACCGACTGCACGCCCCACGCGTGGCGGAGGCGTTCGGAGGCGGCGGCGACGTCCGCGGGCTCCAGGCCGGCCGGCAGGCGGAGAGTGGCGCGAAGCCCGGTCGACGTTCCGCGGACCCGGCGGACCCTCGGCGGCACCGGCCGGACCTCGTGCCGGGCCACGTTCCGCATCAGGAAGGCCCGGAAGCGGGACGGCTGCACCGTCAGCCCGCACACGTCCATCGTTGAGTGATAGGTCCAGGTGAACCGGGACCAGGTCACCGGTAACCCGACGAGCGACCAGTACACGCGCGGGGCGCGGGCCTTCGCGTAGCCGATCCCGCCGGCACCCGCAGCGACCGAGCCCAGTTCGAGCCAGGGCGTGACATCGGTCATGTCAGGCCGCCTGGGTGATCGCGACCGCGCGGAACGAAATCCCGTGCCGCTTCTCGCCGTTGAACGTGTTCTCCCAGTCGCGGGCCTTCAGGCCGACGACGCGGACCGGCATGCCCGGCGCCAGACCCTCCGGGTAACCCGTCTCCGGGATGGTCACCTGGTACAGGTTCCCCTCCCCCTCGTCCGAAACCAGCAGGCCCACGGTCGACAGCGCCGCACCGGTCTCCCGGTCCATGGCCCGCTCACCGGTCTTGGCGTTGGCGAGCTTGGGCGTCGGCGCGGTCGCCACGAACACCACAGCGGTCGAAGTGTCGATCTTGAAGGATGGCATGAAGAGCTCCCTGTGTCGGTGATTCGGAGCAGCCCAAAGAAGGCCCCTCTATCTCACAGTCCTGGGACTGCGAACGGCATAAGGAGACTGTGGCACGCAGTCCTAGGACTGTCAACAGTCCTGGGACTGTGCTTGACTTATCCCGTCGAGAGGAGTCGAGCGATGACGCCCAAGTGGCGGGAGCTAGCGGACAAGCTGGCTGAACAGATCAAGAGGGGTGAGTACGCGCCTGGCCAGCAGCTCCCGCAGATCAGGGAGCTAGTTGCGGCGGGCGAGGGCTCCAAGTCCACAGTCCACCAGGCCTACAAAGCCCTTGAAGCCGAAGGCCTGGTGACGTCGTCCCGCGGGCACGGCACCGTCGTGCGGCAGCGAGTCCCGCTCAAGCGGCTCGGCATTGCCAGGTACGACAAGGCCAAGTGGCGGGATGGCGACGAGGTGGCCTTCATCGCGGACCGCGTGGCCTCTGGGCGCAGCTATCGGCGGAATGAGCAGACTCAGACCGTCAACCGCGTGAAAGCTCCGCCGGCGGTTGCGGCGGCACACGGATTGCCCGAAGGGGCAGAGGTGTATGCGCGGGCACGGCTGGTGAAGGAGGGTGACCAGCCGACCCACACCCTCACCAGCTACTACCGGCCCGAACATGTCGAGGGGACACGACTGGTGGACCCGACGCCGGGGCCGGCTGGGCGCGGCGGTGGATTCCGGGTGCTGTACGACGCGGGATACGAGATCGACCACATGAAGGAAGAGATCTTCGCCAGGACGCCCACGCCCGACGAAGTGAAGCTCTTGCAGCTGCCGCCGGGCGAACCCGTCGTCGAGTTGCATCGGACGACGTACACGGCCTCTGGCACAGTGGTTGAGTTCGCCATCGGTGTGCACGCAGCTTCGCGCTTCGCCTGGGAGTACGACTTCAAGGTGCCGGACTCGGCGAGGGACGAGAAGGGGTAGTGATGATCTCCACTCAGGCATGGGCCGACGCACGACGCTTGTGGGACTACCACCAGATGGGCCACGCCCTGAAGCCGTGCTCAGTTGCGATCGGCTTGGGTAGCCATGACCTGGGTGTGGCCGATACGGCAGTGGACCTGTACAGGCGCGGCATGGCTCCCCTGCTTCTGTTCACGGGAGCCACCAGCCCGACGACACGGGAACGCATGCCGCGGGGTGAAGCTGTCCACTATCGCGAACGGGCCCTCGAACTCGGTGTCCCTAGCTCAGCCGTGCTCGTAGAGCCCAACGCCCGCAATACCGGCGAGAACATCCGCTTCTCCAGGGCCGTGCTTGCGGAGGCTGGCGTAGATGTCTCCTCCGTACTCCTCATCAGCAAGCCATACGAGGAGCGGCGCGCATACGCCACGGCGCGCAAGCTGTGGCCCGAAGTCGAGATCGTCAGCGCCTCCACTCCGATGACGCTTGAGGCGTACGCGGACTCCATCCAGGACTCTCGCTTGGTCATTGACATGCTTGTGGGAGCACTTCAGCGGCTGCTGATCTACCCGGAGCAGGGATACATGATCAGCCAGCCCGTACCGGATGACGTTCGTGAGGCTTACGAGCGGCTGTGCCGGGAGGGCTTCACCAGCCGACTCCTCGCCACTGACCAGCCGTCTGTTTGAAGCCCAGCTCATGTCAGGACAGTCAACGCCGCTCCACTCGGTCTCCGTGGCGGGAGTCGTCATGCGTGAGGACGGGCGAGTGTTGGTGATCCGCCGTGCCGACAACGGCACCTGGGAACCACCCGGCGGGGTGCTTGAACGTACGGAGGCCATCGAAGATGGGGTCCGCCGGGATCAAGATCCGCGTGGAGCGCTTGACCGGGGTGTACAAGAACATGACGGTCGGCGTTGTCGCCCTGGTGTTCAGGTGTCAGCCCGAAGGCGGTCACGAACAGCTCTCGGACGAGTCGACCGCTGTTGCATGGCTCACCCCGGACGAGGCCGTAGCGGCGATGAGCGAGGTCTACGCGGTACGCATCACGGACGCTCTGCGCGACGAGGCGCCGCACATCCGGACGCATGACGGCCGCAAGCTGACACCGCTGGTAGGCAACTGATCTTCGGCCGGCGTCCCGACCTGTTACAGGTTTCTCTACCTCATCAAGCCCCGCCCTTCCGGGCGGGGAGAGGGATCCCTCCATCCTCGACCCGCAGGATCCGGCAGAGCTCCCAGCCGTCGCGCACTTGGGAAAACAGGACTCGACAGCGCCACCCCTGGAATCGTCGGCATGCCCTTGCTCGACAGCCTCCAGGGCTAGAGCCTTCACCTCTCGGTCACCGGCCTACGGCGGACCGGTCCACGGGCGGGGGCTCTTGCCTTCGGCATCCGGTTGCTCTGGCCCAACGGCTTCCTGGCCGTTCGCTGCGTAGATCACACCCCACCGGCCCGCGCTGCGGGCCGGCGCCGGGCTCGGGGCTCGGGGCTGCGCTCATGCCTTCGGCCCGCGCCGCCCCGGCCCCGGCCCCGCGCCACCATCGATGCCCCGGGATGATCACGCATCACACTCCGACCCGCCAAGGGCCGACGCACCGGACCGAGCTTGATTCCCCGCCCTTGCCCCACACCGCCAGGCCGGACCCGGGGATGCGGCATTGCCCATGGGGCCTCACGCAGGGTGCGCCACGAACCCAGAAGACGCTTTGATCCAAAAGCAGGTGCGCGACGGCTGGGATCTCTGCCGGATCCTGCGGACCGTGGTAGGTGGGATCGTGGGTGGCTGGGGTGATCGACTCCACGACTTTAGCCAGCCACTTTGGGGCGAGCCTCGAAGATCATGGCCCCAACGTCGTGCTTTACCGGGCAGGTCCACAGACTGCCCGACGCGCCATCAGCTTACGGGGCCATGATCACTCGCCCCAAAGCAGCTCCCGGCCAAAGTCGCTCCGTCGATCACGTGGGCAGGCTTCGACCCGTGGAGCCCCCGTTCACAATCGTCGCCACGGGTACCGCCATGAGTTGTCATGCCTTCAGTCCAGCCAGACGAGCACTGCGTTATCCGCCCTGGCAGCAGCCCCGAAGAACTGTGCAAGACCGTCGTACCAACGACGCCCCCACTCCAGCGCCCCGGGCTCATCCCATCCAAGGGGATACACCTCGGCGCTGCTCAGTTCAGCAGGGTCCACCCCGCTGATGAGTTGGGTATAGCTGGTACCCCGCAGAGCCTCGGCCGCGAGCCGTACCCGCTCAGGTCGTAGGTACCTCGGAGGCCCGTACCCCCAGTCCTCGGCCTCTGCGAACGGCTCCTCACCGTCGATCACGCTCACCGGGAAGTCGCCACGCGCCAGTAGGAAGCGGAGCATGTCCCAGGCCTTGTATGTGCTGAAGTGACGTGCTTCGGCCGGGACGGGCTTCGACTCCTCCTCGGCATCCCGGGCCTCTTCGACGAAGTCCAGGGCCCCGTCAGGGTTTTGAATCACTCGGTCAAGCTCAGCAGCCGTGACACGTAGGTACTCACCGATCATGCTCATGGCCGGAGACTAGGCGCGGCCACTGACAACGACGCCCCGCCTGTCTCAGTTTCCGTCCCCTTCAGCTGTATGGCCGTCACCGACCGGCCACGGATCAGAAGGTGCCGTGCCCCGTCCGTGCCCGATCGTGCGGGAAGCCACGGGGAACCACGGTGGCGAGCGGGCACCGCGCAGCAAGAACGACCCCTGACCATTTGATGTGGTCAGGGGCCGTTCTCACTGCTCGCAGGGCGGAGGCGGTGGGATTTGAACCCACGGTGACATCGCTGCCACGACGGTTTTCAAGATCGTTTGGGGGAGGACTCGCCCGTTGAGACTCCATCGACCTCTCGTAAGCCCCAGGACTCACAAGCCTTGGATGCCCCAGAATGCACGCATGGACGCAGGCCTTGCAGCAATCCTCGGCGCAGTAGTTGGAGCATGCGGGACGGCTGTCGCAGCCGGTGTAACTGGGTTCCTCTCCCGGTCCCAGACGAAGTTGCAGCTAGGCACACAGGAGCGTCAGTTGGAGCGACAGATACGCGCCGATCTTGCTTCGCAACTGAGGGAGCCGCGACGACAGGCGTATGCCGACTATGCGGCGGAGGCCACGGCAAAATTGGACGCTGTTTGGTGGGCCACCAGCGCGCTGTCCGACGATCCGCCTCGCCGTGAAGCAGCCAGGGAGCGTCTAGGCAACCACGCTGACCTGATCAGCAGCAGTGCCGCATACGAGCGAGTTTTCATGGAGGGGCCCGAAGAAGTCTGTGGTGCCGCAGCCCAACTAGAGGCAGCGCTCACGCAAGCGACCCACCGGGTTCTTATCTGGCTTGAGCAAACCGAAGGCGGAGCACAACCCAACGGGCGTGACTTCCTCGCTGAGCTGGGCCGACTGCACAACGTTGCGGCGGACGCCAGGCGCAACTTCCGCATGGTCGCGATGGAGGCCATCCGGGCCGACGGAGGCCATCCCGAATCCCAGCGGTCGCGAGTCCGGAACGCCCCGAGCACGTAGGTCCCATGGAAGGCGCTCTGTTGGTTTTGTGCCTCCTGAGCGTGCCACTCTCGTGCCAGAACGGACGGGGTCTCACGGGGAACCGGAGTGCGAAGAAGCGCACACGGCTGAACTCCACCAAGGGTGGGGACGCACAGGTCAGGCCCGTGATCGCCCAACCTCGCTCCTAAAGCGGGTGTACGCGAGCCAGCATGTGAAGGTGCCGTGTCATCATCGGATAATGCTGACCGAGGAGGACGCGCGCCGACTGGTGCTTGCCGAGATCGACGACGTGCGGGGCCACATCACGTACGACCTTCAGATCCTGCGCGTGGAGGCCTTGCCGTTCGGGTGGATCTTCTACTGGGGGGCAGTCTGGGACGGTCAGAGCGGACAGCGCCCTCGGTTGGGAGGCAACGGTCCTTTCTTGGTGGACCGTGAAAACGAGCGGTTGATCCGAACTGCCACCAGCGTCCCCGTGGCCCGGCAGATCGCGGACTACGAACGCCGACTGCGGCGCGAAGCTCACGCGCGGAACACGGCAGCGAAGCAAGCTGCGCAGCAGCCATGAGTGTCTAGCTGCGTGACAACGCCGACGAAACAACGGCGGTCGAGCGCGAACGTCTGCGGACCATCAGCGCCGGTGAGAGCCGTACTGGTCCAGGGCAGAGCCCCCGCCCAAGTTGCTTCGGGACGAAGAAGTCATCGCTCAATGCCCCGCCATTACGGTTCCGCCATCGCAGCTTGCCCAGGTAGACGAACGCACCCCAACAGCGTGGCTGACGCCGGTGGGGGCGCAGCAAGGCATACGCGCGCCTGGTCGGCCGGCGCACCCGCCGCCGTGGGTGGCGGACTTTCGTCGACTGAGGCACAGGACCCCCAAGCCTCCCCCCCACCCCTACTCCGTTCAGGGTGAGGGCGTGAAGCCAGCGGATTGGTCGAGGTGGAACGGAGAGCCTGGGGCCGTCGGAGCCCAACCCTCGCGGAGAGCAAGCTGAATGGCCTGGGCAACGCCGGAAGGCAGTACAGGCGTGGCCTCGCGACCGAACCAGTTGCTCGGATGCGGCTGGTTGGTAGTGACCACAAGCGTCATCCCCGGGGTGTCCGCATGCTCGACCGTGAACGTGCACGGTGACCAGGCCAGCGCCTGGAAGTACGTCGGCCTGCCCCGCAGCCGCCAGCGGTAGGCCGTTCCGTCGACAACGATCCGTCGTGATCCCTTGCGGGCCAGCGCCATGTGTCTCCCCCTTCAACAGCGAAGATGCTAGCGAGCCCGGCCCCGCCGTCCGTCTCATTCAGCGCCGTTCACGGCCGTTCAGGCGAGACCGAAGGCGGTATCCGCTCCCACGGCCGGTCGCCCATGAACGCAGGTGAACAGCCCTGTACGCGGCCTCGCGAGGCACCACCACAGTTGGAAAGCGTGCACCTGCCATCGGCACGGGACAAGGGCGGTGCGCGGTCGGCGCTGGCAGGTCACTGCTTGGCCATCGACGAAGCCCAGCCGTCGGTTAGGTCCCGGACGAGTCTCCGGGCCGCCCCCAGACAGGCCAGGGATGCAACCATTCCCTTCAGAGCTGGAACCCCCGGAAGCCGACCGCGCGCCAGAGACCATAGCCGCCGGCACTGACAACCGATCCGACGGTGACCGACCGTCAGCTGTGGCCCCGCACCACAACCGCACCAGATCGCGCGGGGAACTACGGGGAATCACGGTAAAAGCAGCCGAGCCCGGCAGGGCTCGATCCGTACCGTTCACCCAGGTCAACGCGCGAACCCACTGCAAATGCCCGCAGCTTCCCAAGCTGAGGGCTTCTGGCGCCGTCGTCACGAACCGGCAGTCGTGGCTTGCTTTGGTCGACAGCACTGGCAGCGTGGTGGAGGCCGGTAAGGGTGCAGCGAGGCACACGCGCGCCTGATCGGTCGGCGTACCGGCCGTCGTGGCTGACTGTCGTCGGCTGAGGATCAGACGGGGTGCATCGCAGGGGCCGGCCGTCAGCAGAGTGCGGCAGAGCTGGGCTGTCTCTGAGCCATCCGAGGCCGCTCGACAGTGGCCAAGGACGACCACCAGGTGCACGGAACCACCGTCTCCGAGCAGCAAAACCGCAAGTCGCCAAGACCCCCGACAAGAAGACGAGTCGTGGCTCGCACATTGAACTCTGTTGATCTTGATCGACCGCTCAGGCCGTATCCTTCGCCGCATTGTTGTCGACTTTGAAGCGAGGACGCCGGGGCCAGGGAGCTCAGGGGTTCAGCAGGGAGAGAAGCTTATTCAGTCCGGGCTTAGTCAGAGTCCTAACGCCAAAGAACGGCATAGCCAAGGAAACAGCCACCATCATTGCGGCCTGATTGGTGTCGCCCCTGCATTCTGTGACATATGCGAGACATGCTCCCGCAGCGCCCAGGAGGAGATTCAACAGAAACGCAAGGAGCAGATACGCGAGAAGAACCTTAAGTTCGCGCGCTTTGGTGCGCTCAAGGGCTGCATCATTTTGAGTCTCATTTTTCAGCATGTCGGCCATTCCGCCTCCGTATCTCAGGGGAGGCTACAAACTAGAACAGGGTTTTGTCTCCCGTCCATGGAAGGCTAGAAGCGAGCTAAAATTGATCAATCTAAAAGATCACTGCTCATAGGAAGGGGCTGAAACGGTCACACATCGGACCTAGGTAATCACCTATCGACGCATCCGCCCCGCTCAGTTGGTCAGCGTGCCAACCGCTGTGGCCGGCTGTCCTCGGCCGAGGCTCTACCCCGTCGTACACGAGGCAGTCATGGCCGGATACGCAGCCGCGCTGAGCGACCTGGAGGAAGGCAAGCTGGACGACCAGGTTCGAGAGCGGTCCGAGATCATCGAGTGAGGCCCTGTGCCCGGCCCGTCTCAGTTTCCGTCTCATTCATCGACGTTCACGGCCGTTCAGGCGGGTCCCAGGAGTCTTCCAGTCTCGGTGGTCAACCGCCCATGAACGCAGGCGAACGCCCCCGAACGGCGCCCACGACCCCACCACCACAGTTGGAAAGCGTGTTGGCGGTGCCGGCTTGGGAGGCGGCGCGCAGCAGTACGCCGAGAACGGTCTGATGCGCGCCTGGCTTGGCCCGTTAGATGTAGGTCCAGCGCCATGCATTTGATCTGTAAGTGCACTTGATCTTCGCGCCGCCCGCGGTGGTGGTAATGGCGCCGTGGTCGCTGTTCCGGCAGAACTGTCCCGCCGAGTAGCAGTTTCCCGCGTTGGAGACGATCGAGCACGTGCCGGTGCTGTCCTCGCCGCTGCTACTCCCGCTGCCGGCGGCCTTGGCGGTGGTGGTCTTGGTGACAGTGACCGTGGGGCCGGGCTTCGCCTTGGCCTTGACGGTCTCAGTGACGGTCGGGCCGGGCTCGGGCGTGGCTGTGACGGTCGCGGTGATGGTCGTCGCGGGTTTGACCTTGGTCTCGACGGGCTGTTGCCCGTCGCCCCCGGCGGAGCCGATGAGCGCGCCCGTGATGAGCAGGGCCGTGCCGCCGACCCACACGAGTACGCGCTTGTGGAGCGGACGGGTGTCTGGTGGGCGTGGTGTCGGCGGTATGGGTGTGGTGTACGGGTTGGTCATCTCGTCCCCCAGGATGTTTCGGGTGGAGCGACCGTAGTGCCCAGCAGGGCCGTGTGTGCAGAGTGTGTAGGAGGGGTGGCCATTCTGTGACCCGCGCTCGGTCGGTGCTCCAGCGCGCAGGATGGTGGCGCCAGGCCGCACAGATCTTGGCAAGGTGTGCGAAGGCTTCAGGAGGAGATCAAGGAAGCGGTCCATCGGAGCTGTGCGGTACAGCAACGAAGTACAGCAACCCCAGCCACCGCCAGCACTCGATACCGGCTCTCACGGTCCTCCCAGTAGCCTGTATGACCACCAATGACCGATCTCTCCAGAGCTACGGATCAGAAGGTGTGAGGGGGGTGGGTGCGGAGCCATTCGGCGTCCCGGGACCATGCTGATCCGGAGACTCCTATCCGGCCACCCCCCTTGGCCGCCGTGTTCCTCAGCAAGGACATCGAACCGGCCCATTTCTGCTGGGGAAGCTAACACCCGCCGCTGACAGGGGGCTTGAGGCCACGTTTGGTGCCGACGCTACACGTGCCAGATCCGTGCCAGGTCGGGCGGGGAACAGCGGGGAATACAGGGGACTGAGCCAGCGGCCAGCCGGACGCCGACACCGCTCCGCCCTAGGTCAGCAGCGCGGTCGGCCCTGGATCACCTTAGCTTCCCAAGCTCAGGGCGCTCATCCCGTTTCCGCCGACATGGCCTCTGGATACGAACGCTGTGGCCAGTTGCACATGAACCGTGGCCGCCTGCAACTGGCCATGGCCGGGGGTCATCCCATTCCGGCACGTTCCTTCGCCGATGCTTGCCGGGGCGTCGGGTGGTCCAGGTGGACTACCACGGTGGTGTAGAAGCGGTGCACAGCGTCGTCGACGCTCCGGATGAAGCCGGATTCGGCGTTACCTCGGCTGCTCCCCATGCTCTTGAACAGGGACAAGCGGAAGCCGGTGATGTGGGTGTCGTTGTTCTTCGGGAGCATGTCCGCCGGCTCGGGGCGGAGCCGTTCCAACGTGCCCCGTGGCCCCCCGGTCTCTCCTTCGACCAGGGTTTCGATGTGGAGGTCTGCCGGTGCCTCGGCCAGGCGGCGGATGAGGCGTTTGGCCCACGTCAGCGGGTATCCCTGCTCGGGTGCGGGGATCTCGATGGAGGTGCGGAGCTTGCCGGTGCGCAGGTCGGCGCTGATCGCCAGAATTCCGGGCGCGCCCTCGATCCGGAGCTCTGCCTGAAGTCTGCCGTCGAGGCAGAGCTGATCGGCCAGGCGGCTGCGGCGTGCTTTCGGATCGGCTCCACGCTTGGCGCGCTGGACGGGCAGTACCTTCTGTCCGAGCTCGCCACCGAGGCTGAGGCAGATCTGGCGGATGAGCCGTTCCCAGCTCTCGACCACGTCCAAAGCGCGCGGGTCGCCCTGGCATAGGGTTTCGTCGTCTATTCCGTTGCGTACGGGGACCCAGGCCGATCCCATGTTCTGGAAGCCGTGGCAGCCGGAGTTCTCATGCCGCAGGTAGTGCAGCAGTTCCTGGAGCAGCCAGGCATGTGCCTTGTCTCCGACCCCCTCGTGCCGGATCAGCATCTGTGCCTGGTGGGTGACTTCGGCCCAGGACAGGTGCCAGACAGCCACCTTGTGCTTGCGCCGGCCGTCGATCTTGACGTCGACGAGCGGGCTGCCTTCAAGCGCAACGTCGTTCGACAGTGTGATCACGGCCTCGTAGCCACGGCGTGCGGCGATGTCTACGTATGCCTGCACCTGCTCGGGCTTGAGGTCGTTGCCGTTGGTCTTGATCTCCACCAGCGCGGTCCACAGTTTGCCTGCCCGCTCGACACGGATCACCCCGTCGGGGCGTCGCGGTGTATCGCCGTGCGGCAGGGAGACCTCGGTGAACGTCTCCATACGGCCCGCCGGTGCTCCGAACGCCGCCGTGAGTCTCCGGCCGAACTCCGGCACCTGCGCCATCACCGACAGCAGTACCGAGGTGGCACGCATCTCCCGGTCCCGGTCACTCTTGAGCACCGAAACCGGAAAGAGCCTGGCCTGCTTCCAGGACTCATTGTCCGCCAGAGACTTCCTGGCCACGCGGGGCACCGTGACCTTCTTCTTCGCGGTGCGAGGCCGCGCCGCCTTCTTCGGCCCCACGTCGTCGCCAGGCGGGCGGGGAGCCGGAACCGGGCCTGGCGTAAGAAGCCGTATCTCAACCGAATGTGATCCCTTGATTTCTGCTGGTCATGCATGGTCTCGTTCGGGGTGAGGGAGGCATGGGGCGTCTTGTGTCCG